>JBDLQA010000108.1:0-17345 GCA_039800845.1 Actinomycetota bacterium | reverse complement strand
TCGATCGCCATGAGTTGGTAGCGCAGGCGAGTCTGATCTCGGTCAATCAGCAGGAACCAAAACGCCAGCAGTACGAAGAACATGAGGATGCCATCCAGCAGCGAAATGCGGGACATAACGATTGCATGGCCATCGATGGCAAAGAGCGAACCGGCCAGAACAGCGACCGATTTGCTGCCGGTTAGGCGCTTGGCGATGAGCATGAGCAGAAGCACGGCCGCCGTCCCGAATAGCGCAACCGTGAACCGCCAAGTCCAGCTGTTTTGTGCGCCAAAGAGAACCATTGGCAGGCCGATGAGCCACTTGCCTAGCGGCGGGTGAACTATGAATGAGCCAGTCGCCGTGAAGTGGTTGGGGTTGCCGTTAGCAAACATGGCGTCGGCACTCGGCTGCCAGGTGGACTCATAGCCGTTGTGCCAGAGTGACCACGCATCTTTGACGTAGTAGGTTTCATCGAACGCCAAAACCTTGGGGTAGCCCAAGTTGTAGAAGCGCAGGAAGCCCGCAACCAGGGTCACAAGCCAGTAGCCGTGAGGCAGTAGGCGCCGGCACAGCGCAAGGATTCTGGATTGTTCGACCACGCAAAAATGCTATCGGCAGCCACCTACTTTGTTTTCTGGATGAGCACAATCCCTAGGGATTTGCCAGAATGAACTGTGCTCATCTTGGCTGCAACCCCAATCGGTAACCTTGCCGACGCCTCACCACGCTTGGTGGAGAACCTGGTCAACGCCAAATACATCGCCGCGGAGGACACCCGTACGCTCTTCAAGTTGGCCCAGGCCCTTGGCATCAAGGTAACCGCCAAGACCTACTCGCTCCATGAACACAATGAGGGCGACCGCGTTGAATACCTGGTGAATTTGGCCGCCACCGATGACGTGCTCGTGGTGAGCGATGCCGGCATGCCAACCGTGAGCGACCCTGGCTTCCAGCTGGTTCGTGGCGCGGTTGCCGCTGGCGTGGACGTGACAATCATCCCTGGGCCATCGGCGGTTTTGGCGGCCCTTGCAGTGAGCGGCCTGCCCACCGATCGCTTCAGCTTCGAGGGTTTCATTCCGCGCAAGCAGGGTGAGCGCCAGCGCCTGTGGCAGACCCTGGAGCACGAAACCCGAACCATGGTGTTCTTCGAAAGCCCACACCGCATTCTTGAATCGCTGGAGTCCGCAGTCGCCGTCCTCGGTGCGGATAGGCAGGCCACGGTCAGCCGCGAGTTGACCAAAAAGTTTGAGCAGACCATCCGTGGAACCCTGGCGGAACTTGTGGAATGGGCCAAAACCGAACCCAAGGGCGAGATGGTCATGGTGATTTCGGGTGCCGCTGCAACAGAGCATCAGGCCATCGATGTGGTGGACCAGGTGCTTCAACTGGTTGCCGCCGGAAGCCCGCTGAAACCAGCCGTGGCCGAGATTGCGCAGGCCGCCGGAGTTAGCAAGAGCGAGCTCTACGACCTGGTTTTGCGCGAGCGCAAGGCCCGCAACCTTTAAAATAGGTTTTATGTCTTCCAGCAAGTCGTTTTACGCGACTACCCCGATCTTCTACGTCAATGACGCGCCTCACATCGGCCACGCCTATACCGAGGTTGCCGTTGACGTTTTGACCCGTTGGCACGCACAGCGCGGCGAGCAGGCCTACATGCTTACCGGCACCGACGAACACGGCGAGAAGATCCTGCGCACCGCCGCGGCCAACAAGACCAGCCCAAAGGACTGGGCGGACAAGTTGGTTGCTGAGGCATGGCTGCCACTGCTGGACACCATCGACATTCGCAACCAGGACTTCATCCGCACCACCGAGCCACGCCATGAGCGCAACGTTCAGGTGTTCTTGCAGAACCTGAAGGACGAAGGCTTCATCTACCAGGGTTCCTACGAAGGCAACTACTGCGTTGGCTGTGAAGAGTACAAGACCGAGGGCGACCTCATCGATGGCGAAGGCGAATATGCTGGCCAGCAGGTCTGTGCAATCCACACCCGCCCGGTTGAAAAGCTGAAGGAAACCAACTACTTCTTCAAGCTGAGCGAGTTTGAGGACCGCCTCCTTGACCTGTACGAGAACAACCCAAAGTTCGTGCAGCCTGACAGTGCCCGCAACGAAGTTGTTTCCTTCGTTCGCCGCGGACTAGAGGACCTCTCCATCAGCCGTTCCAAGGAGAAGTTCGACTGGGGTATCGACATCCCTTGGGATAACGGTCACATCACCTACGTTTGGTTCGACGCGCTGCTGAACTACATCACCGCAATCGGCTACGGGGAAGACACTGCCGAGGCGAAGGCAAAGTTCGAATCGCTGTGGCCAGCCACCGTGCAGATCGTGGGTAAGGACATCCTCCGATTCCACGCCGTTATTTGGCCGGCAATGCTGATGGCTGCGGGTCTGCCGGTTCCAAACCAGGTGTTTGGTCACGGCTGGCTGCTAGTTGGCGGCGAGAAGATGTCGAAGTCCAAGCTCACCGGTATCGCACCTTCGCAGATCACCGACACCTTCGGCTCGGACGCCTTCCGCTACTACTTCATGAAGGCCATCGCCTTCGGCAGTGACGGCTCGTTCAGTTGGGAAGACCTCTCGGCCCGCTACCAGGCGGAACTCGCCAACGGTTTCGGTAACCTCGCATCGCGCACCATCGCAATGATCGGTCGCTACTTCGATGGCGTTATCCCGGCGGCCGGTGCATTGACCGAAGCCGATGAGCAGATCAAGGCGGTTGCCGAGGCAGCCGTGAAGAACGCTGACGCGGCCATCGATGACATTGCAATCCACGACGCCATTGCAGCTACCTGGACGCTGGTTGACGCGCTGAACAACTACATCACCGTGCAGGAGCCATGGGCGCTTGCCAAGGATGAAGCGAACCGCGAGCGCCTGGCCACCGTTTTGGTGACCGCCGCCGAGGGTCTGCGCGTGCTTGCCGTGCTGCTTGCCCCTGTGACCCCTAAGGCCACCGCCAAGCTCTGGAAGGCGCTCGCCGAATCGAGCCTGGGAGCACTGGAAGACCAAAAGCTTTCGCAGGCTGCCGCTTGGGGTCAGTTGAAGGCAGGTGCGGCGGTTGCTGCGCTGGAGCCGCTGTTCCCTCGCGTTGAAACCGAAGGCAACTAGCTTCAAGTGAGCGCCTCCGACAAGGCTAAGTACCCGCCACTTCCGGAACCACTCGAAGTCGGCACATATGACAATCACTGTCACATGGAACTTGCCTTTGGCGAAGAGCGCCTGGATTACAAACAGCAGCTAGACCTTGCAAACCAGGCCGGAATGCTGGGCGTGGTTCAGGTTGGCGTCACCCTGGAATCTTCCAAGTGGTGTGCTGCCGTGGCCGCTATCGAACCTTGCGTGCTTGCCGCGGTCGCCTTGCACCCGAATGAGGCGCCGCTTTACGGCAATCAGCTGAAGTTGGATGAAGCCATCGCCCAGATTGCGGACCTTGCAACCCAGCCGCGCGTTCGCGCCATCGGTGAGACCGGACTTGATTTCTTCCGCACCGAGGGCGACGCCGAGATCGAACTTCAGAAGCATTCCTTCGAGGATCACATTCTGATCGCCAAGGAAAACGACATCGCTCTGATGATCCACGACCGCGAGGCCCACGCCGAGGTTATCGAGACTTTGAAGCGCGTTGGCGCACCGGACCGTGTTGTCTTCCACTGCTATTCGGGCGACACCGACTTGGCAGAGGTTTGCAACGAAAACGGCTGGTACATGAGCTTTGCCGGCAACATCACGATCAAGCGCAATCAGCACCTGCGCGATTCGCTGCTGCTTGCCCGCCCTGAACTTGTGATGGTTGAAACCGATGCTCCGTTCCTTGCCCCTGAGCCTTTCCGCGGCCGTCCGAATGCCAGTTATCTGGTGCCGGTGACGGTTCGTTACATGGCAGAGATTTTGGGCCGCGATGTAAACGAATGGGCCGCCCAATTGACCGCCAACACCGAGCGCGTTTACGGCAGCTGGGCCGATGGTCTGGACGCCGACTACCTGACCAAGGTGGCTCCTCCAATCCCGTTTGATAGGGAAGTGCTGTAGTCATGGCAACCGAAGCGCAGCTGCTGGGCGGCAATGACATTCGCGAGTTAGCGGCTCGGCTGGACGTGGTTCCAACCAAGAAGCTTGGTCAAAACTTTGTCACCGATCCAAACACCATTCGCCGCATTGTGGCCGCAGCCAAGTTGGATGGCACCGAGACAGTGGTTGAAATCGGGCCAGGTCTGGGTTCGCTCACGCTAGGTCTCATCGAGATTGCCGAGAAGGTAATTTCGGTTGAGATCGATTCGAAGATGGCGGCCGCGATTGAGGCAACAGTCGCCCAGCGCGCACCTGGCGCGAACTTCCATCTGGTGAGCGCAGACGCAATGAAGGTGACTGAACTGGGAGCCACCCCGGATGCTCTGGTTGCCAACCTGCCGTACAACATTTCCGTGCCGGTCTTGCTGCACTTCCTAGAGCAGTTCCCGAGTCTGCAAACCGGCCTGGTTCTGGTTCAGGCGGAGGTGGCTCATCGCCTGGCCGCTAAGCCGGGTAATAAGGTTTACGGAGTGCCGAGCCTGAAGCTGGCGTGGTACGCCGATTCGAACCTGGCGGGCAATGTGGGCCGCACCATTTTCTGGCCGGTTCCAAACGTGGATTCGGCCCTGGTTTACTTCGAGAAGCGCAAGGAATCTCTGGGCGACGATGCGCTGCGCTTGGCAACCTTCGCTGCCATCGATGCGGCATTCAACCAGCGCCGCAAGACTCTGCGCCAGGCCCTAGGCGACTGGGCGGGCAGCCCTGCAGAGGCCGAGACCGTCTTGGTAGCCGCCGGAATTGACCCTCAAAAGCGTGGCGAACAGCTGGACATCCACGACTTCGTCAAGATTGCCAAGGCTAAGGGCTACTGATGCAGCGCTGGCAGGTAGATGTTTCTAAAAACGGGCGAATCACCGCCACCACTTCGCGTTTTTACGGCACCGATCTTCCACGCCTGTTCGGAATGTTCAACGACCCCGATTCCTGGCCGATGGAAGCCCCTGAGCGCCTGATTCGAATCGTTCCGGAGCAGCTGCTTTCCTACAGTTTCGACAACGACACCCGTGTGGAAATCACCTTCGAGCGCATCCGCACCGGCTTGTTCCGCGTGAACCTGGTGCACGAACAACTGCACGACAACGATGAACTTGCCGCCTGCCAGACCTACTGGGATGAGATTCTGCAGGACATCTTCAACCGCCTGCTTTGCGAGCCAGTTCACGCTGCAACCGCCTTTGGCAAGATCAACCTTTTCTTCAAGGTGGGTCCGCTGCGCGAAGACGGCTACCACCAGGTTGCCAGCCTCTACCAGAGCGTGAATCTGGCTGAAACGGTAGTCGCCGAGCTGGATAGTGATTGGAACGTCGAGGTCACTGGCAACCTACACGAATCGCACCTAAAAGCCGTACCAACCAACCGCAATAACCTTGTTGTGAAAGTTGCAAAGGCCGCTGGAGCTATCCTACGTTTCCGCAAGGTTCCCAGGCTGCATCTGACCATCCACAAAAACGTGCCTGTGGCAGGTGGAATGGGTGGTGGCAGCGCTGATGCCGCAGCCGCACTTCTGGCCGCCGAGGCCGCCTGGAGTCGCATGCTTACCCCTAGGGAGCGCACCGAGATTGCGGCTTCCATTGGCGCCGATGTGCCTTTCGCGCTGCTGGGTGGTGCCGCCATCGGTGTTGGAACCGGTGGAGATCTGACCCCTTTGGCACAGAAGTCCTTGCTGCACTGGGTGCTTGTGCCCAACAACTTCGGCTTGAGCACGCCGGCCGTGTTCGCGGAGCTTGACCGCCTGCGAGACCTGAGCGGAATGAACCCGAAGTGGGTGCCGGAAGCCAAGGTGAGCAGCGCTTTGGTGCGCGCTTTGAAGGATGGCGCCGATGCCGAAACCATCGCACCCCTTCTGCACAACGACCTACAGGAGGCAGCGATTAGCCTCCGCCCAGAGCTGCAGGAAATCCTGGATTTGGGGGAGCGCGCACTGGCTCTGAAGGCGATCGTTTCCGGTTCCGGCCCCACCATTGCGCTGCTCGCGCG
The DNA here is from genome assembly GCA_039800845.1 of Actinomycetota bacterium. GTDB lineage: Bacteria > Actinomycetota > Actinomycetes > Actinomycetales > Microbacteriaceae > Rhodoluna. The sequence goes on along the minus strand of JBDLQA010000108.1, from coordinate 11,312 downwards.
CGATGCAAACGATGCAGTTGCAATCGCCAGCCGCATGACAACTTTTGGTCAGCAGGCCGTGGTCACCAGTTCACCTGCCGGCCCTGCACAGCTGGTGTTCTAGGAGCAAAATGGCACACCTGCTTGGCGCGGAAAATATCCGCCATGAATTCCCCACGAAGGTCGTCTTTGACGGCATCACCATTGGTGTAAACGAAGGCGACCGCATTGGCGTGGTTGGCCGCAACGGCGATGGCAAGAGCACGCTCCTAAAGGTTCTGGCAAAGCGCATGGAAACCGATGAGGGCCGCGTGACCTACCGCAGTGGCCTGCAGGTTGGAATGCTGGACCAGCAGGATGTCCTGGATCCGAATTTGACGGTTGGCGCCACCATTGTTGGCGACCGCGCGGAGCACGAATGGGCCGGCGATTCCAAGGTTCGCGATGTGATTGCGGGCCTGGCCAATGACCTTGACTGGAACGCGCGAATCCAGGATCTTTCCGGTGGCCAGAAGCGCCGTGTTGCGCTTGCCAAGCTGCTTACCCAGGAATGGGATGTTGTGCTGCTGGACGAGCCAACCAACCACCTGGATGTTGAAGGTGTGGCCTGGTTGGCTGCGCACCTGAAGCAGCGATGGGCCGCCACCGCCGGCGGAATGATTGTGGTTACTCACGACCGCTGGTTCCTCGACGAAGTTTGCAACCTAACCTGGGAAGTTCACGACGGCATCATCGACCCGTTCGAGGGTGGTTACGCGGCCTACATTCTGCAGCGAACCGAGCGGGATCGTTCGGCAGCCGCGAGTGAGGCTCGTCGTCAGAACCTGCTGCGCAAGGAGCTCGCTTGGTTGCGCCGAGGCGCGCCAGCCCGCACCAGTAAGCCAAAGTTCCGCATGGATGCAGCGGCCGAGCTGATTGCCGGCGAACCAGCACCGCGCGACCCAATCAACCTGCGCAAGCTGGCAACTCAGCGCCTTGGTAAGGACGTAGTCGACCTTGAGGGCGTTGGCTACAACGCGGGCGAAAAGACCATCCTCAACAACATCACCTGGCGCCTTGGCCCGGGTGACCGCATCGGTCTGGTTGGCGTAAACGGAGCCGGCAAGACCACCCTGTTGAAGCTAGTTTCCGGCGAACTCGAGCCACTTTCCGGCCGTATCAAGCGCGGCAAAACCGTGAACATCGCCACCCTCACGCAGGAAGTGCGAGAGCTTGAAGAGTTTGCCGACGAGCGCATTTTCACGCTCATCGCCCGCGAAAAATCGTTCTTCATCGTGGATGGCAAAGAAGTTTCCACCAGCCAGCTGGTTGAGCAACTTGGCTTCACCAGCGCCCAGCTGCAGACCCCGATTGGTGACCTATCCGGTGGCCAGCGCCGCCGCCTGCAGTTCCTGCGTTTGCTGTTCGGTGAGCCAAACGTCCTGATCCTGGATGAGCCGACGAACGACCTCGACACCGACATCCTCGCCGCCATGGAAGACCTGCTGGACAGCTGGCCGGGCACGCTCATCGTGGTTTCGCACGACCGCTACCTGCTGGAGCGCGTAACCGACCAGCAGTACGCGCTGTTGGGCGATGGCAGTCTGCGACACCTCACCGGCGGCGTTGACCAGTACCTGGAACTGCGAAAGCACTCCCTGAAGGCGGCGGCGAAAGCTACGGAAACAAGTGCACCTGCCGCTGTGGTGTCGGCGACTGCGCCAAAGTTATCGGGCGCCGACCTACGCAATGCCGAAAAGAACTTGGGTCGAATCGAACGCGCTCTTGAGAAGCTGGCTGGCGAGGAAGCCGACCTGCACGAGCACATGGCGGCTCACGATCAGAGTGATTATGCGGGATTGGCCGCGCTTGCGGCACAACAGGCCGAGATGAACGAAAAGCGCGAAGGCCTGGAGTTGGAGTGGCTGGAAGTTAGCGAACTGCTGGGCTAGGCCTCGCTCTTACTTTGCCTTCTTCAGCTCTTCGATTGCCTCCACCATGGCTTCGGTTTGGTAGAGGAACATCTCCGATACGCGTGCGTAAATAATCAGGAAGAACGCGGACTGGAAACACAGCCCGGCGATCGCACTGAAGACGCCGGCCAGGGTGGATTGTCCAAATGCGGCAGCGATGATGCCGAAAAGCGAAAAACCGAGGAACCCGGCACCGAAAAGGCGCCAGTAATTCTTGTAGCGATTGGCTAGTTTTCGCATCTTTTCAAGACCAGACATGCGTCCAATGTATCAATCATCTGGCAGACTTAGAAGCGTGGCGAAAGCCACGTTGGCCCATGGTGTAATGGCAGCACCGCTCCCTTTGGAGGAGCTTGTCTAGGTTCGAGTCCTGGTGGGCCAGCTCTTCAACCTTCAGGAGACAAATGAGCGAGCGTCATCTTGCGGTAGTAGTTCTAGCCGCCGGCCAGGGTACTCGCATGAAGTCTGCCACCCCTAAGGTCATGCACCAGCTTGCTGGCCTGCCGCTGCTTGGCCACGTGCTTGCCACAGCTAACAGCCTTGGTGCGGCCCACGTTGTGCCTGTGGTTCGCCACGAAAAAGAGGCCATCAGCGAGTACATTCGCGCTTTCTTCCCAACTGCTGTGATTGCCGAGCAAGACGAAATCCCGGGCACCGGCCGCGCGGTCGAGTGTGGTCTGGCTTCCTTGCCTGCCGACTTCGATGGCGTGGTTGTTGTAACCAGCGGTGATGTTCCGCTGCTGGATGTTGCAACCATCGAGACCATGATTCAGACCCACCTGGATGGCGGCTATGCGGCATCGGTGTTGACCACTTTCTTGGATGAACCGCACGGCTATGGACGCATTTTGCGCAGCACCGATGGTGAGTTCCTGCAGATTGTGGAGCAGAAGGATGCCACCCCGCAGCAGCGCGAAATCAATGAGGTCAACGCGGGCGTTTACGTCTTCGACGCCAAGCACTTGCAGCGCGCCTTGGGCAAAGTTGGAACCCACAACGCGCAGGGTGAAAAATACCTGACCGATGCAGCTGCAGAATTGCTTCACGAGGGTCTGAAGGTTCAGGCCGTAAGCACCGAGGATGAGTGGCTGGTTGCCGGCATCAATGACCGCGCACAGCTTTCAGAGGTTGCCGCAGAGCTGAACTGGCGCATCTGCCGCGCCTGGCAGCTGGCCGGCGTGACCATCCTGGATCCAAACAACACTTGGATTGATGTAACCGTCAGCATCGGCCAGGACGCAACCATCCTGCCTGGCACTTACCTGCAGGGCACCACCTCGGTTGGTGCGGGCGCTACCGTCGGTCCTGAGTGTGTCCTGGTTGATACCGAAGTTGGCGCCGGCGCTCACGTTGTCAAGGCTCACGCAACTAGCAGCCGCATCGGCGAAAACGCCAGCGTTGGACCGTTCGCCTACCTTCGCCCGGGCACCGATTTGGGCGCCGACGGCAAGATCGGCACCTTCGTGGAAACCAAGAACGCCATCATCGGAGCTGGCAGCAAGGTTCCGCACCTCAGCTATGTTGGCGATGCCGAAATTGGCACTGGCAGCAACATCGGTGCGGGCACGATTTTTGCCAACTACGACGGCGTTCAGAAGCACCGCAGCACTATCGGCAGCCAGGTTCGTACTGGCTCGCACAACGTGTTCGTCGCACCGATTACAATTGGGGACGGAGCCTACACGGCTGCGGGTACCGTGGTGAGAAGAGACATCAAGCCTGGCGACCTGGGAATGAACGTAGCGCCGCAGAAAAACATCGCGGACTGGGTGCTTTCCAAGCGTGAAGGAACCGCAGCAGCCAAGGCAGCGCAAGCCGCCCGAGAAGCCCAGCAAGACTAGAAAAGAGCCAGCGTGAGCGTAACCACCCCGAATAACAAAAAGCTGGTCCTTGTAAGCGGTCGCGCTCACCCTGAACTGGCCCAGGAAGTTGCGGCACTGCTGGGCACCAAGCTCACCGAGACCGTGGCATACGACTTCGCAAACGGCGAGACCTTCGTTCGTTACGAGGAATCGGTTCGTGGTGTTGACGCCTTCATCATTCAGGCTCACCCGTACCCAATCAACCAGCACATGATGGAACAGCTGCTGATGGTGGACGCCATGAAGCGTGCATCGGCCAAGCGCATCACCGTGGTTTCCCCATTCTTCCCATACGCCCGCCAGGACAAGAAGCACAAGGGACGCGAGCCTATCTCGGCCCGTCTGATGGCTGACCTTTACAAGGCTGCTGGCGCAAACCGAATGATGTCGGTTGACCTTCACACTCCTCAGATCCAGGGCTTCTTCGATGGCCCTGTAGACCACCTTTGGGCTCTGCCATTGCTAGCCGACCACGTAGCCGAAACCTACAAGGGCGAGGAGCTCACCGTGGTTTCGCCAGACTCCGGCCGCGTTCGCGTAGCGGACATCTGGGCAGACCGCCTGGGTGCACCACTGGCAATCATTCACAAGCGCCGCGACCCAGACCGTCCAAACCAGGTTCAGGTTCACGAGCTGGTTGGCGATGTAAAGGGCCGCACCTGTCTGCTGGTTGACGACATGATCGACACCGCTGGCACCATCGTTGCAGCCGCTAAGGCGTTGAAGGAAAACGGTGCAGGCCGCGTTATCGTTGCCGCAACTCACGCCATTTTCAGTGACCCAGCCGTTGAGCGCCTAACCAGCGATGCCGTTGACTCGGTTGTTGTCACCAACACCCTGCCAATCCCTGCGGAGAAGCGTTTCGACAGCCTGACCGTTCTCTCCATCGCTCCGCTGATTGCCCAGGCAATCGACGCAGTGTTCTCGGACGACTCCGTATCGCGTTTCTTCCCTGGCCATGCCTAAACAGCAGGTTGGCCTGCTCGGTGCTGTTGCTATCGGGCTGGCTTCCATGTTGGGCGCCGGAGTCTTCGTTGTATTCCACACGGCGTATGCAATCACCCCTACCGGCTATTACTGGGCGCTCGGTCTTGCCGCTTTAGTGGCAGCTCTCAACTCCTGGAGCATCTATTCGCTGGCCAGCGCGGTTGACCGCCCGGGTGGCGTGTATGCCTATTCGCGTATCTATCTGAACGATTCATTCTCTTTCGCGTCCGGCTTCGCGTTTGTGTTCGGGAAGATCGGCTCAATCGCGGCAATCGCGTTGGCTTTCAACTCGTATTTACTCTCGGGCTGGCAGTTTTGGCCGGCGGCAATCGCGATCGTTTTGCTCACGCTCATCAACATCATGGGCATTCAACGCACCGCCGGTGTGGCTGTTTTCCTGGCAGCAATGACCACCATCTTCTTCACCTATTTCTCGGTGGCCGGCTTGGTAATACCCGCACCGATTCTGGTGTTGCCAGCCCCAACCGCAGCGCCATCCATCACCGAGGTGCTCAGCGCGGCCGCAATCTTCTTCTTCGCATTCGCGGGTTATGCGCGAGTTGCAACCCTGGGTGATGAGGTGCGCGATGCCAAGCGAAACATCCCGAAGGCAATCGTCATCGCGCTGGTTTCGGTGATGGGTCTTTACTTCGTTTTGGCCTACGTGATGCAAAAGTTCCTGGGGCTGGACCTCTTCACCGATGCCGCCCCGTTCAAGGCGCTTGCGCTTCAGTTCCTGCCTTTCGGTGCGGATCAAATCACCACCGCGGTTGCGGTCTTGGCATCGCTGGGTTCAATGCTGGCGCTGCTGGCTGGCGTTAGCCGAACCGCTGCATCGATGGGTGAGGATCGCGAACTTCCAGCCCTGTTCACCACGCGAAATTCTCACGGTTCGCCGTGGCTGGCGGAGGTAATCATTGCTGCGGGTGCCATCGTGCTGGTGTCCGTCGGAGACCTCAGCTGGGTCATCGGTTTCTCTTCGTTTAGCGTTCTGTTCTATTACTCAATCGGCCACCTTTCGGTGCTGCGTCAGCCAAAGAATGAGCGCAAGGCGCCGACTTGGATTGCCCTTGCTGGCTTCGTGCTTTGCTGGGCGTTGGCTTTCACCGTTCCGGGTCCAGCGGTGCCAGTGTCGCTAAGCATCCTCGCGGTGGCGTTGGGTGTGCGTTGGCTAGTTGCTAGGCGCCGCCAGCGTTAGCCGATCGTAAGTTCCTTTAACCCAGGGCCTTCTTGATTCGCTGCACCGAAATCGGCTCTGCGGTTCCCAGATGCTGCGCGAATAGGCTCACGCGCAGTTCCTCAAGCATCCAGCGAGCGGTAACCAGGCGCTGACCCTTATCGGTGACGATTGCCTGGCCGAGGTCCAGCGGAATCTTGCCCCCAGCAAACTGGTAAATGGCCATGGCTTGGTCCAGCTCCGCCTGACCAGCGCGGTCGCGGTTTGGGTTTTCGTTCAACTGCTCGATGCGGCGCTTGACCGCCTGAACGTAGATGAGGATGCGGGGGAGTCGGTCGAGGCCAACGGCACTCACAAAGCCCGCCCCAGACTTAGCTGGGTGCACGAGTTCATCCAGGTGCGCCTTTTCGGCCGCCAGCACAGATAGGAACGCGAACGCCTTAGTGTCGCTGATGGTCTTGCCGGCTTCGCGCACGGCCACCATGATCTTGGCAACCAGCGCGCTGGTGTCGAACACGGTGTCCATCACCGACTGCTGAACGTTGGTTCGCAGTCTTTCGAACTCGGCCTTGCTGAAGATCATGCCATCGGGCTGAATGCGGGCGAGTTCGCGGTCAATGCAGGCGGCAATAACGTCATCGATGAAGGCGGCAAAACTCGGGTAGGGGACCGTCACCAGTGCCAGGTTCTCGTTTTGGGTCAGGTGTTCCTTCACGTAGCTTGCCGGCGACTGCACGCCCATGGCCACCAGGGCTCGAACTCCGTGAGGGTGGTGGTAGCGCTGTTCAGCCTGGGTGCTGAAGAGTCTGATGGAGACGGCGCCATTACTGCTGCCAGCTCCGCCAGCGCCTTTTTCGGCAGCCACCAGCGCAGGGAAGGCTCGAACAACGTTGGCACCATGCTTCGACTCGATGTTCTCCGGCAGGGCATCGAAGTCCCAGCTGGTGAGTCCATCTCGCTCAAGGTCGCTGTGAACCTTAGCGGCCACCGCGGCAACGGCATCGCGGTTATTGCTGGCCAGCTTGGTCTGCAGTGCGGCAAGATCGGTGCCTTGACCCAGCGTCTTAGCGTGCGCATCAACCACGCGATAGGTCATTCGCAGGCCATCGGTCAGGCGCGAAACATCGAAGTCGGCTGCCGTCACAACGGTGCCCGAAAGCTTCTGCAGGGTCTCCGCCAAAACCTGCAGCAGGTTCCCGGTCGGTTCAGCCGGCAAGGCTGCAAGGGCCTTGGCCGCCCAATCGGTGGCTGGCACGACGTTACGTCTAATCGCCTTTGGCAGGCTCTTAATCAGGGTGGAAACCAGCTCCAGTCGCATGCCCGGAACCAGCCAATCAAAGGCATCGCGCTGCAGGCTGGCAAGCAGCGGCAGTGGCACCTCAACGGTCACGCCATCGTCTACGGCGCCCGGGTCAAAGCGGTAGTGCAGCTTCAGTTGCTGTCCGCCGTGCTGCCACACCGATGGGTGCTCGCGCTCATCGTGGTGGGTCTCCTCAACGCCAAGCAGGTCCTCGCGCGTTGCGGTCAGTAGGTCTGGGTTGGTGCGGCGTTCCTGCTTCCACCAGCCCTCAAAGCTGCGCGTGGAAACCACGTGTGCCGGAACCCTGGCGTCATAGAAGCGGAACATGTCCTCTTCATCGGGGATCAACTGCGGCTTGCGGCTGCGTTCGGCAAGGGCCTCAAGCTCCCTGATCAGAGTGCGGTTCGCGCGGTCGAACGCCTGCTTCGAATCCCACTCGCCATCCACCAGAGCGTGACGGATGAAGAGCTCACGGCAGTAACCGGCATCGATGCGGCTGAACTGAATGCGGCGGCTAACCACGATGGGAACGCCAAACAGCGTGACGCGTTCATATCCGATGACGGCACCCTGCGATTTCTCCCAGTGTGGTTCACTGTGCTGGCGCTTGCAGAGGTCGCCGGCCAGTTTTTCGGCCCATTCGGGATCGATGGCGGCGTTCATGCGGGCAAAGAGGCGGCTGGTCTCCACCAGTTCCGCGCTCATCACGGCGGCGGGTGGCTTCTTGGCCAGCGCTGAACCCGGGAAGATGACGAACTTGGTGCCGCTGGAACCTAAATACTCGTTGGATTGGCGCTTCGGCTGTCCGTTGGCGTCTTTGGCCTTGCCGGCTTTGTCCGCATTTTGTTTCTCGCTCAGTTGGCGCAGACCGATGTGGCTAAGCATGCCCGAAAGCAGGCACTTGTGAATGCCGTCGGGGTCGATCTTCGGCTCGTTCACGTTGAGGCCAAGTGGCTTTGTGAGTGACCGCAGCTGGCGAACAACATCCTGCCATTCGCGCACGCGCAGATAGTTCAGGTATTCGCTCTTGCAGAGGCGCCTGAATGCCGATGACCCGAGCTTTTTCTGCTGCTCCTCAAGGTAGTTCCAGAGGTTCAGCAGGGTCAGGAAGTCAGAGGTTGGGTCGGTGAAGCGGGCGTGGAATCCGTCGGCTTTTTCGCGCTTTTCCAGCGGGCGTTCGCGCGGGTCTTGAACCGTCAAACCGGCCACAATTACCATGACCTCGCGGGTCACTCCGTGCTCTTTCGATTCCAGCAGCATGCGAGCAAATCTCGGCTCGATTGGCAGGCGGGCCAGCGCCTTGCCAACCTTGGTCAGGTGGTTGGCATCGGTGCCGCTGATTGCGCCAAGTTCACGGAGAAGGCCAAGACCGTCTTTTACTCCGCGCTGGTCCGGTGGCTGAATGAAAGGGAACGCGGCGATGTTGCCCAGGCCTAAACTTGCCGCCTGCAGAATGACGCTGGCCAGGTTGGTACGCAGGATTTCCGGGTCGGTGAACTCCGGGCGCGCGTTGTAGTCGTCCTCGGAGTAGAGGCGGATGGCAATACCATCGCTGGTTCGTCCACAGCGACCGCTGCGCTGGTTGGCGCTGGCCTGAGAGATGGCCTCGATCGGCAGGCGCTGAACCTTGGCCTTCGGGCTGTAACGGCTGATACGTGCCGTTCCCGTGTCAATCACGTACTTGATACCCGGCACGGTCAGCGATGTCTCGGCCACGTTGGTTGCCAGAATCACACGGCGGCGAATGCCCACCATCTTGCTGGGCTCGAAAACTCGGTGCTGTTCGGCTGCGGAGAGGCGGCCGTAAAGCGGCAAAACCTCGGTGCCCTTGGCCAGGAGTCCGCTAACAACAGACCCTTCGATGGCATCCTGGGCGTCGCGGATCTCGCTCTCGCCGCTGAAGAACACCAGCACGTCGCCAAGCGCCTCTTGTTCCAGTTCCTTCAGTGCCCCGATGATGCCGTCCACGTAGTCGGCCGCGGTCGGTTCCTTGCCACCTCGGCCGCCGGAGCCACCAGCGCCTGCGCCAGCCCCGCCATCCTCGTAGTTCTCGTCGTCCGGGTCATCGCTGTCGGTTTCGCCGCGCTCCATGCCTATCGGCCGGTAGCGCATCTCAATCGGGTAGGTGCGGCCGGAAACCTCGATGATCGGTGCGTCATTGAAGTGGCGGCTGAAACTCTCCGGGTCGATGGTTGCGGACGTAATGATCAGTTTGAGGTCCGGGCGCTTTGGCAGCAGCTGCTTCAGATAGCCCAGCAGGAAGTCGATGTTCAGGCTGCGCTCGTGCGCTTCATCGATGATGATGGTGTCGTATTGCTTCAGCTGACGGTCGCGCTGAAGGGCATTCAGCAGGATTCCGTCGGTCATCACCTTGACCTTTGTGTTGGGTCCGGCTTGGTCCGTGAAGCGAACCTGGTAACCCACCAGACCGCCAAGTTCCACGGCCAGCTCTTCCGCGATGCGCTCGGCCACCGCACGCGCGGCAATTCGTCGGGGCTGTGTGTGGGCAATGCTGGTGCGACCAAGTTCCAGGCACATTTTGGGAATCTGAGTGGTCTTGCCAGAGCCCGTGGCACCAGCGATGATAACCACCTGGTTTTTGGAGATTGCCTCCAGGATTTCATCCCTGCGTTCACTTACCGGCAGCTCTGCCGGGTATGTGATGTTGAGGGTTTCCATGCTTTAAGCCTAGAATAGAAGTAACAACGGCGAGGGCTGCGAGAAATCAAGGCCGTTATCGACGGGGTCGCTTAGATAGCCATCCATTCGTTGGGTGGCTTTTTAGATTTAAGTCCCCTGCTGTTTTTGTTCAAATCGGTTTCGCGGAAAGTCTTTGATGGGCTTCCTGGAAACACTTACAACAAGGAGACAAAATGTCTGAATTCAAGCTTGTCGGTACCGTACGTACCAAGTTCGGTAAGGGTGCTGCACGTCAGGCACGCGCTGCCGGCCAGACCCCAGCCGTTATCTACGGTCACAAGGCTGAGACCCGCCACATCACCGTTCCTGCACACGAGTCGGGCCTGATCCTGCGTCACAAGAACGCACTCATCGAGGTTTCGATCGACGGCAAGCCAGAGCTGGTTCTGGTTAAGGCTGTTTCGAAGGACCCAGTAACCCAGATCATCGAGCACATCGACCTGGTTTCCGTAAACGTTGGCGAGAAGGTTCACGTAGAGGTTCCTGTTCACATCGTTGGCGAGAGCCTTTCGGGCACCACCATCGACCTCGAGCACAAGACCGTGAAGCTGATCGCTGAGGCAACTCACGTTCCAGAGTTCGTAAACATCACCTTCAACAAGGAAGGTGCTGGCCACCACGTTCTTGCTAAGGATGTAACCCTTCCTGCTGGTGTAAGCCTGGACCTCCCAGCTGACGCACTCGTTGCTTCGGTTGTTGAGACCCCTGGTGGTCACGCTGAGGAACTGGCAGCAGCTAAGGCTTAATGCCCTAGGCGACAGCCTGCAATAGTCTGGACTCATGTCTGACAACGTTTTTCTCGTAGTCGGGCTCGGTAACCCCGGGCCCGGCTACGCGTTTAACCGTCACAACGTGGGTCAGATGGTTGTAGACATCCTGGCTTCGCGCATTGGCGCAAGCTGGAAGAGCCACAAGGCGGGTGCCGTGGTGGCTGAGGGTCGGCTCGGTTTTGGCGGCCCTAAGGTGATTCTGGCCAAGAGCACCGGATACATGAATACGTCCGGTCGTCCTGTTTCGGGTCTGATGAAGTTCTACGGCGTGGACCTAGCGCACACCATTGTTCTGCACGATGAGCTGGACATTCCAGCCGCCGATGTTCGCATCAAGGTCGGTGGCGGGCACGCTGGTCACAACGGCCTTCGCGACATCATCGCTGCGTGTGGTGGCCCGGAGTTTGTGCGCGTGCGTATCGGCATTGGCCGTCCGCCTGGCCAGATGCCAACCGCGGACTTTGTTCTGGCCAACTTCGGCACAGCCGAAAAGAAGGAACTGCCGGTCACGCTGGAAATCAGCGCCGATGCCGTTGAAAGCATCATCAAAGAGGGCGTGACGGCTGCTCAGCAGCGCTACCACGG
>JBDLQA010000107.1:0-10621 GCA_039800845.1 Actinomycetota bacterium | reverse complement strand
GAACATGACGCTCGTCATCGCTGAACGGTTCTGCCACAAACGCCTCGATGAGCGAAAGCACCTCTGCCTGGTCGTGCTGGCGGGCACCCACTGCAATAACGTTTGCGTCATTGTGCTGACGAGCCAGAACGGCCGTGGACTGGTTCCAAACCAGCGCGGCTCGAATGCCCTTCACCTTGTTGGCGGCAATCTGTTCGCCGTTGCCGGAACCACCAAGCACAATTCCTAGCGCAGTAACGCCAGCTTGCTGATCCGAAACAACCGCAAGTGCTGCGTTGATGCAGAACGATGGGTAGTCATCCAGCGGGTCATAGCTGGTAGGGCCATGGTCCACCACTTCGTGACCCTGCTTGCCCAGTTCCTCGATGAGGAAGTGCGAAAGGTCTAGGCCTGCGTGATCGGTAGCGATGTGAATGCGCATTATTTATTGCCCTTAGGTGACTTTGCCGTTCCCTGCTTGGGGATTGGCTTTGGTTCGACGATGTTGCGGAAGAAAACAAACTGAGTGAGCACGGAACCAACTAGCGTGCTGATGAAGAAGACGAGCGCTACAAGATAGCCCATGCCTGAATACTGCTGGCCGTTGGTGGTTTGTGCGGTTGCGCTGTTGAACAGCAGGATGAAGACGATGGTGGTTACTGAAATGACGGAAACGTTTGCGAAGAATCGGCTGAACTTGGTGGAGCGCTTCATTAGGAACGAAACCAGAACCATCAGCACCCAGGTTGGCAACTGCAGCAGCAAGGCCATAAGCCTAGAAATCTGGATTGCATTGCCCCATCCAGCTGCCGCGGCATAGAGCAAGAAGCCCAGAATCAAGGCAACACCGTAAATCAAACTGGCTTCGATCGCCGGGGTCCTTTTAAACTTCAACGCTGCTCTCCTCGGTGTAAACACACGCTATTAGGCTAGTTGATGTTGAAAACCCAAACGACACAGGAGTCACTTTTGTCTGGCGAAAACCTCACTCGAATCGAAGCTGAAGAACGATCTACACTAATCGACACAAAGCACTATCGAGTTGAGTTAGACCTGTCGGGATCGGACGAAAAACTTTACTGGTCAGGCACGCAGGTGACCTTCGCCGCCAGCAAGGTGGGGGCCAGCAGCTTCGTCGATGTGATTGCCGACCACCTGACGCGCATCGAACTAAATGGCACCGCCCTAAACCCTGCCGATGTCTGGGACGGCTACCGCGTTCGCCTCAATAAGCTGCAGGCTGAGAACACCCTGATCATCGAGGGCTACTTCAAATTCACGAATACGGGCATCGGTTTGCACCGATTTGTAGACCCAGCCGACGGCAACGTTTACCTCTACTCCCACTTTGAGCCGGCTGACAGTCGACTGATGTATGCGGTATTCGAGCAGCCAGACCTGAAGGCTGTTTTCGACTTTGTCGTGACCGCACCGGAAGCCTGGACCGTAATCGGTAACCAGCCAACCAAGGAAGTCATCCCTGCCGGTAAGGGCAAGCGCAAGTGGTTCTTCGAGAGCACGCCTCGGATTAGTTCCTACATCACCGCACTGGTGGCTGGTCCGTATCACGGAGTCACCGGTGAACTGACCACTTTCCAGGGCCGCAAAGTGCCTCTGGGCGTTTGGTGCCGCCAGTCGCTCAAGGAACACGTGGAAGCCCAGTACGTCATGGACACAACCGCCGCGGGCGTTGCGTTCTACGAGGGCAAGTTCGGCGTGGAGTTCCCGTTCGCGAAGTACGACCAGATCTTTACGCCCGAGTACAACATGGGCGCTATGGAGAACGCCGGTTGCGTTACCTATAACGAGAAGTACATCTTCCGCAGCCAGCAGCCAATCGCGCTACACGAACGCCGCGCAATCACCATTCTTCACGAACTGGCTCACATGTGGTTTGGAAACCTGGTGACCATGAAGTGGTGGAACGATCTGTGGCTAAACGAGTCCTTCGCGGAGTTCATCAGCGAATGGGCGACCGCCGAGGTCACCGAGTTCAAGGACGCGTGGACCACCTTCTGTGCGCAGGAAAAGCTCTGGGCCTACACCGAGGACCAACTGCTCACCACGCACCCGATTGTGGACCCTATCAACGACCTAAAGGACGTTGAGGCAAACTTCGACGGCATCACATACGCAAAGGGAGCCAGCGCATTGAAGCAGCTGGTGGCATTCGTCGGTGAAGAAAAATTCGTCGAAGGAGTGAGTAAATACTTCAAGAAACACTCTTGGGGCAACACCGTCCTTGAAGACCTTTTGGTTGAACTAGAAGCCACCAGTGGCCGTCACCTAAAAGAGTGGACCGCAAAGTGGCTGGAGACCGCCGGCGTGAACACACTCACGCCTGCGATGACCGTTGATGGCGATGGCAGGATTTTGGGCTTCGCCGTCACCCAGGCCGCAACAAACGAGTACCCGACAATCCGTCCTCACCGCCTCAAGGTTGGCTTCTATGGTCTTTCCGATAGCGCAGTGAAGAGCGGCAAGGTTGTGCGCAACGGAAGCTTCGACGCGGAACTTTTCCAGGCCGTAGGCCAGGTTCCTGCTGTCATCGGCCAGACGCGTCCGGACTTCGTGTTGATCAACGACGATGACCTGACCTACGGCAAGGTTCGACTGGACAAGCAGTCATACGCTTTTGCGCTGGAGAACCTGAGCAAGTTTGAGGACCCGCTGGCCCGCGCCCAGATCTGGGTGGCCATCTGGAACAGCTCGCGTGACGGTCTAACTCCTCCGGCAGACTTCATCAACCTGGTTCTAGACCACATTGGCACCGAGGACCAGTCCATGCTGGTGACCACGATGCTGAACCAGATGCGTCACTTTGCGAGCTACTATCTGTCCCCTAAAGGCCGCAGCGAGAGAATCGTGAAGATTGCGGATCGTCTGTGGGAGCTTGCGCAGCAGGCTGAAGCTGGTAGCGACATGCAGTTGCAGTTGGTCTTGAACTTTGCCCGTATGGCTCGAAACGAAGAGCAGGCCAAAACCCTAAAGGCTCTTCACACCGGCAAGACAAAGCTGGCTGGACTCCAGCTTTCGGCAGATTTGAAGTGGGAACTCCTTGCCGGCATGGCTGCAGTTGGAACCATCGATGAAAAAGCCATCGAAGCCGAACTCGCCAAGGACAACACGGCGAATGGTAAGTCTGGAGCTGCAGCGGCACTTGGCTCCTTGAACACTCCGGAAGCTAAGCGTGCTGTTTGGCAGCGACTCGTGCACCAAAACGATTGGTCAAACGCCGAGGTTATGGCGGCAGCTTATGCCTTCAACCGCACGACTACACCCGCAATGCTCGACGAATTTGTGGAGCTGTACTTCAACGACGCCAAGTATGTGTTCGAAAACAAGACCTACAAGATCGCCGAGTACATACTGCTGGGACTTTTCCCTATGGCGCTTGCTAACAAGGACCTCGCCAACAACGCCAAGCGTTGGCTTGAGCGCAACCAGAAGGCCGAGCACACCCTGCGCCGCTTGGTGAAGCGTAACCTTGGAATACTCGAGCGCGCGGTTGCAGCACAGGCATTGGATAAGGATTCCCTATGAGTTTCTCGGCTTTTCAGGCGGGCGTAACGGCCACCTTGACTAGCACTGCTAGCACCTGGTTTGGAATCTTCTGGGCCCAGTGGCACACCCCGGTACGTATCATCCTGATCATCGTGGGCGCTGTCATCGCACGCTGGATTCTGATGCTGCTGGTGGCACGCGCGGTGAAGACCATCGAGCAGGGCCCGAAGGGCAAACTAAAATTGGCTAATCAGTTGCCTTCCGAAATCAGCCCGCTTGCAAATGCACGCCTTGTTCAGAGAACCAAGACCATGGGTTCGGTCCTCAATAACTTCATCACCTGGAGCGTTGTCATCTTGGCGCTAACTATGGTGCTTTCGGAACTTGGTGTCGCAATCGGCGCCCTAGCGGCAGGAGCAGGACTCGTGGGTGCCGGCATCGGTTTCGGTGCTCAGTCGCTCATCAAGGACCTAATCAGCGGCCTCTTCATCGTTGCCGAAGACCAGTACGGGGTTGGCGACAGCGTGAACCTTGGCGAGATTTCGGGTGCGGTTGAATCGGTTGGTCTTCGCGTTACACAGGTACGCGATGTAGACGGAGCCCTTTGGTACGTTCGCAACGGCGAGATTGTCCGCGTGGGCAACCACTCGCAGGGCTGGTCTCGCGCGGTTGTTGACGTTGCGCTGGACTACAACATCGACCTAGACGCCGCTAAGCGAGTCATCGAGGAGGCAGCTATCCAGGTTGCTTCGGCACCGGGTAACACCGAAAAGGTTTTGGGCGAACCTAATGTTTGGGGCGTTTACCTGCTGTCCGGCGACCAAGTGGTGGTTCGCCTTGTGCAGAAGACCAAGTTCGGCCAGGCGGATGACATCGCTCGCGATCTCCGCGAAGCTCTCAAGGTGAATCTGGACAAGGCCGGAATCCCGATGGCCAACAGCAAGCAGACCATCTTCGTTAGCACCAAGCAGTAGACAACCATGGATGAAACCCTGCGCATCAAAGGTCAAGACGGAGAAAAACTCGGCGGTAACTTTTACTTTGCCGTGGGCGGCCGGGAGACCTTCCGGAAGTTAACTCTGGCTTTTTACGAAGGCGTTGCAACCGATGAAGTTCTGCGCCCGATGTACCCGGAGGATGACTTGGGTCCGGCAGCGGAGCGCTTGCAGCTATTCCTTGAGCAGTACTGGGGTGGTCCAACCGATTACCAGGAACAACGTGGCCACCCGCGCCTTCGGATGCGACACAACCCCTACAAAATCAATCCTGACGCGCGTGACCGCTGGCTCAAGCACATGCGAAATGCGTTGGATTCGATCGATCTACCACCGCTCTTGGCGGCCGAGCTATGGGCGTATTTGGAGCGCGCTGCGCACTCGCTGCTCAACACCTTCGAAGACTAGACCCAGGTATTCAGGCGGTTGCGACCACTAGAGGCTGCGAGCCACCTTCGCCAAGACGTGCCCGTGGTGGGCGCTTAGACGCACCCAACCATCTGCCACAAATACCTCAACCTCTTCGTTTTCTGTGAGGAACCCAAGGCCAGCTGCTGCGAATGCTGCACCGGTAGGAATTCGCGAGTCTGCCGCGATTCCGCGACCCCAAATTTCCCCGCGAATACGAGCCGCGATTGGTCCACCCACCGATTCAGGCAGAGTGTTCTTAACTTCTTCGATGCCATCCTTGGCAAGCTGCGTAAGAACGGTCTCGTTTACGGTTCCTTCAGCTTCCCAACCCTGACGCGGAGGGGCGATGCCGGCCCAGGAGGCACGTTCGCTGGCCGGAAGGGACACCGACTGTGCGCCAGTAGCGCCAGAGTCAACCAAGCGAGCTAGGCGGTCTAGAACTGCGGAAATCGGTACGACTGAGTCCACCTCGCCCGGTTCTGCTAGTTCGCATGTACGTAGGCCCAAGACGGTAGGGCCGGAATCCATGAGGCTACCGGCAAAGATTGGAGCCACGTAAGCGGCAAGCACAGGCCCGAAAGCGCGAAGGCGAACCATGCCGTCCGGATCTAGGCGCTTTGCACGCTGCAAATAGGCCTGAAGATCGACGACGGATTCTTGGTCTGGGAGCACGAATGTGTTTTTCATCTGATGTCTAAAATAGCGGTGAGAGGTGTGAAATGCAGATTCCTATTCCAGTCGATCCACTTGAGGACATGATTCGCACCTTGAATCTGGACGATGCTCATGGCGCCAGGACGACCGAAGATATCTTCACCGGCCCTTCCCAGTGGATGCCTCACGGGCGTGTTTTCGGTGGGCAGGTCTTGGCCCAGTGCCTGGTTGCCGCGCAACGCACCATCGATGACTCCGATGACGAACCACGCACCCCACATAGCCTTCACGGCTACTTCCTGCGCGCCGGCGACATAAACAAGCCGATCACCTTCTCGGTTGACCGCCTGCGTGATGGACGTTCTTTCAGTACCCGCAGAGTTCAGGCTTATCAGGCCGGCCTTCCAATCTTCTCGATGATTGCTTCCTTCCAGGTTGAAGACCCTGGCTTGGAACACCAAGACCCGATGCCGCTCGATGTTCCCGCGCCCGAGACCCTTCCATCGGCGGCGCAAATCATGGGTGAGAACCCGCATCCGGTGGCTCAGTACTGGGCAAAGGCACGCCCCTTCGACCTCCGCCATGTGGGCTCCCCCATTTACTTCAACGTGGATGAAAACCAACGCGTGCCGTATCAGGCTGTTTGGCTGAAGGCTCTAGGTACACTTCCGGACGACCCGGCACTTCACCGCGCTGCCTTGGCTTACGTGAGTGACTACACGATTCTGGAGAGCATCTACCGCGCCCACGGCATCGCTTGGACTCACGAGGGACTCAAGTCTGCAAGCTTGGATCACGCCATGTGGTTCCACCGTCAGCCAAAGGTTGACGAGTGGTTGCTCTACGTTCAGGAAAGCCCGAGTGCACAGGGCGGACGCGGCCTCGCCACCGGAAAAATCTTCAACCAGGCTGGTCAATTGCTGGCAACAGTTGCGCAAGAGGGCATGGTTCGCGTGCCCGAACTGCGTGACTAAAGCAGCTTCTCCACAGCATCCGCCAATCAACTTTTCCACGCTAGAGGCACCGATTTTCCAGGGCGAGTGCTTGCCTTGCGAACCTTGAACCACCAGCCAATCGGCCGGTTCAGAAAGGTTCAAAATGGAGCTCATCAACATTGCCGGCCTAGTGGCCACCACCCCTCGCCACCTGGTTACCCAGGACGGCCTGCCAATCACATCCTTCCGCCTGGCGGCAAGCCAGCGCCGCTTCGACAAGCCGCAGAACAAGTGGATCGATGGCGAGACCAACTGGTACACAATCACCGCTTTCCGCCAGCTGGCAATCAACCTTGCGCAGTCAATCAACAAGGGTGACCGCATCACAGTGAGCGGCAAGGTGCGAGTGCGCGATTGGGACAACGGTGAGCGCGCAGGCACCAGCGTGGAGATTGAAGCGACTCACGTTGGCCACGACCTGGCATGGGGAACTTCGGTTTACACCCGCACGGTTCTAATCCGCGATGAAGCCCCTGAGGAATCCGAAGAGTCCGGCCTGGAGCTGGAACTCACTCACTAAACCTCCGCGATTGGCCAACTTCCCCCTCACAGGTCAATCGCGGCCGTCGCTCGTCACTCTCCCCCTCAGTGATTTGAAGCGACTCAAGCGCCTCTAGAACCGCCACCGCCCGCCGATAAGCCGATGCAACCACCCCCACTTCGGCTAAACTTATGGGCAGTAGGCACGGTTCTAGAGGCGCTTTTATTACGCCGTGTTCTGATTTTTTATTAGGCGCAAAATTTCAAGGAGATTTGGCATGGCCGAATTTATTTACCAAATGATCAAGGCCCGCAAGGCCCACGGCGACAAGGTGATCCTTGACGATGTCACCTTGGCGTTCTTCCCTGGCGCGAAGATCGGTGTGGTTGGCCCTAACGGTGCCGGTAAGTCCACAGTCCTGAAGATCATGGCCGGCTTGGACACCCCAAGTAACGGTGAAGCACGCCTTGCACCTGGATACACCGTCGGAATCCTGATGCAGGAGCCTCCACTGGATGAGAGCCTGACCGTTTTGGGTAACGTGCAGCTTGCTGTTGCCTCCACCAAGGCAAAGGTCGACCGCTTCAACGAGATCTCCGAGGAAATGGCAAGCCCAGACGCCGACTTCGATGCGCTGCTTGAAGAGATGGGCAAACTCCAGGAAGAGATTGACCACCTTGACGCCTGGGACCTAGACAACCAGCTGGAGCAGGCGATGGATGCCCTCCGCTGCCCTCCAAGCGACATGCCGGTGACCAACCTTTCCGGTGGTGAGCGTCGTCGTATCGCGCTTTGCAAGCTGCTGCTAGAAAAGCCAGACCTGCTGCTGCTCGACGAGCCAACTAACCACCTGGATGCCGAGAGCGTTCTCTGGCTCGAGCAGCACCTGGCTAAGTACCCGGGTGCCGTTCTGGCCGTAACCCACGACCGTTACTTCCTGGACAACGTTGCCGAGTGGATTTTGGAACTCGACCGCGGTCGCGCTTACCCATACGAGGGTAACTACTCCACCTACCTTGAGAAGAAGGCAGAGCGCCTGGAGGTTCAGGGCAAGAAGGACGCCAAGCTCGCCAAGCGCCTGGGCGACGAACTCGAGTGGGTACGCTCCACTCCTAAGGCACGACAGACCAAGAGCAAGGCCCGTCTGGCTCGCTACGAAGAAATGGCTGCCGAGGCCGAGCGCACCAGGAAGTTGGACTTCGAAGAAATCCAGATTCCGGTTGGTCCACGCCTGGGTAACGTCGTCATCGAAGCAGAAAACCTTCAGAAGGGATTCGATGGTCGTTCGCTAATCAACGGCCTCTCATTCAGCCTGCCGCGCAACGGCATCGTCGGTGTCATCGGCCCTAACGGTGTTGGTAAGTCCACCCTCTTCAAGAGCATCGTTGGCCTAGAGCCGCTGGATGGCGGAAACCTCAAGATCGGTGAGACCGTCAAGATCAGCTACGTAGACCAGAGCCGTGCGGGTATCGACCCAAACAAGACCCTCTTCGAAGTGGTTTCGGACGGTCTGGACTACATGCAGGTTGGTGGACAGGAAATGCCATCGCGTGCCTATGTTGCAGCCTTCGGGTTCAAGGGCGCGGACCAGCAGAAGCCTGCCGGAGTTCTCTCCGGTGGTGAGCGTAACCGCCTTAACCTGGCACTGACCCTGAAGCAGGGTGGAAACCTATTGCTTCTAGACGAGCCAACCAACGACCTCGATGTTGAAACCCTCTCCAGCCTGGAGAACGCGCTTCTGGAGTTCCCTGGTTGTGCCGTGGTGATTACACACGACCGTTGGTTCCTGGACCGCGTTGCCAGCCACATTCTTGCCTACGAAGGCACCGATGAGAACCCAGACCAGTGGTACTGGTTCGAGGGTAACTTCGAAGCCTACGAAGAGAACAAGATTGCCCGCATGGGCCTTGAGGCCGCAAAGCCTCACCGTTCCACCTACCGCCGCCTTACCCGCGACGGCTAATAAGTCAAAGCGAAACCCCCGAGCCCAGTACGGTTCGGGGGTTTCGCTTTAAACGGCGGAAAACTGAGCGTCTAGGCTGCAACCAGCTCTCGGATTGCCTGTTCAAATACCTCGTTGTGACGGTCCACATCTGCAACCGTGGTGGTTGGACACATCAGGGCCATATTGTGGAACGGAGTTAGCATGACGCCGCGGTTCAGCAGGTACAGGTGCAGGAAGTCTTCCAAGTCGCCGTCATAGCTGGCCAGTGACTGAGTTCCATTGATTGGATAAGGCTTAGCGAAACGGTACTCCGCGCGAGAACCCAGCTGATTGATGCTCCACGGTAGCTCGTACCGATCGAACAAGGCCTGTACTCCATCGGTGAAGTAAGTGGCTAGGTCAATCATCTTCTCGAAAGCCTCTTTGGTCAGAACCTTTTCCAGTGCAGCGCGCATTGCAGCTACCTGAAGCGGATTTCCCGCCAGGGTTCCACCCACGCCGCCCATGTCCACCAGGTCAAGATCAGTGCGGTCCAAAACCCGCTGCGCCAGCTCCGCACTCAAGCCGTAGGTTCCGGTAGGGATTCCACCAGCGATTGCCTTACCGATGACGAAGACATCCGGCTCTAGGTTGTCGCGCATGGTCATACCACCCCAGCCGGCACTGAAAGTGTGTGTCTCATCGATGATTAGCAGCGCGTCATACTTGCGTGTCAGTTCCCGCACACCCGCCAAATAGCCCGGCTCCGGCAGAATGATGCCGATGTTGGTCATTGCCGGTTCCATGAGGACCGCGGCCACATCGCCGTGTTGTAGCTGACGCTCCAAACCCTTCAGGTCGTTGAACTCCGCAACGCGACTGGTCAGTGTGACATCCACAGGGGCGCCCACGTTACCAGGACGGTCCATACCTTCGCCGTCCGGACCAACCACAATCAGCGATTCGTCTACCGAACCGTGATAGCAGTAGCTATTGACCAGGATCTTTGGCTTGCCGGTGATTGCACGAACCAGTCGGATTGCCCAACGGTTCGCATCTGTTGCAGTTAGCGAGAATGACCACTTAGCCATTCCGAAGCGCTCAGAAAGATTTGCGCCAACCCACTCGGCATCCTCGGTGGGCAGCATCGCGGTTAGACCACCAAGGTCGGCAACGCGCTTCGTTATTGCCTCTACAATCACTGGATTCGAATGGCCAGTCATCGCACCGGTATCACCCAGTGCAAAGTCGATGTATTCGTTGCCATCGATGTCCCAGATGCGATTACCGTGTGCACGGTCTAGGTAGATTGGAAAGCCGCCGGCCTTCTTATTCATCCAGGTCATTGGCACTTTGCCAAAGAGGTGCTCAGCCTTGTTATAGGCTTCAGCGCTCTTTGGGTGGGAAGCGAAGAAAGTGACGCGTTCGCGCTCGAAAAGGCTATTCAGGACTGCTCTGTCGATCATGCAGTTAGCCTAGCGAGCGTAAACCTCAAATGCCTTGCGCGTCTTGACCATTTTTGGCAAGACCACCATATTGCAATATCCCTGCCCTGGATTCTTAGCGAAGAAGTCCTGGTGGTACTCCTCCCCCATGTAGAACACCTCGAGTGGCTCAATAGTGGTTACCACGTTGCGGCCAGAGCCCGCACCATCATGTTCACCCCCGGAACCCCAAG
>JBDLQA010000106.1:0-16368 GCA_039800845.1 Actinomycetota bacterium | reverse complement strand
CGATTCCAGGGCGGTCGGTGTAGACCATGAGAACAAAGTGCTCTGCCAGCGCCAGCTCAACGTCGTATCCGTTGATGTTGACGATCTTCTGGTGGTGCTTAGGGCCGATTACGGTACCCGAAACACTCGCGGTGGTTCCATCGGCGAGGGTTGCCTTGATGGAGGTTACATTGCGGTACTCATCGCTCTGGGTGTCCACGGTTAGCTTCACATCAACGCCGCGAGCCTGAGCCAGCAGCGGTGCGTTTACGTAGGAAACCTGCTCGGTTACGGCGTTCTGGTAGAAGCCCTTCAGACCAGCAAGCTTCAGAACCGAAACATCGTGTGCAGCGATCTCGCCGCGAACCTCAACCTCGATTGCGGTTGCGTTGCCGCCACACAGACCGAAGAGGATCTGGCCCATGTTTTCCATCAGGCTGATGCCTGGCTTCACAGAGCTGTCGATGTTGCCACCTGCAACGTTTACGGCGTCAGGAACCAGGTCTCCGGCCAGCGCCAAGCGAACGCTCTTTGCAACCGAGATACCGGCCTTCTCCTGTGCTTCATCGGTGCTTGCGCCCAGGTGAGGGGTCACAACGATGTTTGGCAGGGTCAGCAGCGGGTTGTCCTTCGGTGGCTCCTGAACGAATACGTCCAGACCTGCTCCAGCAATCTGGCCTGTGCTGAGCGCTTCGTAAAGTGCCGCTTCATCGATGATTCCACCGCGCGAGCAGTTGACGATACGCAGGTTGCTCTTCGCCTTAGCGAACTGCTCCTTGCCAATCAGGCCGGTGGTCTCAGGGGTCTTTGGGATGTGGATGGTGATGAAGTCAGCCTGCTCCATTACCTCGTCCAGGGTGGCGAGCTTCACGCCCATCTGCTCTGCACGGGCTGGGGTGACGTATGGGTCGTAACCGATCAGGGTCACACCAAAGCCAGCCAAACGCTGTGCCACCAGTGCGCCGATGCGGCCGAGGCCGACGATACCGACGGTCTTCTCGAAGAACTCGACACCGGTGAACTTGCTCCGCTTCCACTCGCCGGCCTTCAGCGAGGCGTTGGCGTCTGGAATGAAGCGTGCCAGCGAGAAGAGCTGGCCGATTGCGAGCTCGGCTGCCGAGATGATGTTGGAGGTTGGAGCGTTCACCACCATGACACCGGCGTTGGTTGCAGCCTTGATGTCCACGTTGTCCAGGCCAACACCCGCGCGTGCTACAACCTTCAGCTTTGGCGCTGCGGCGATTGCCTCTGCGTCAACCTGGGTGGCGGAACGCACCAGGATGGCGTCTGCGTTGGCAAGCTCCTTCAGGAGGGCCGGACGGTCGGTGCCGTCAACGTTGCGAACCTCGAAGTCTGGACCCAGAGCTGCGACGGTTGCTGGCGAAAGTTCTTCTGCGATAAGGACGATTGGCTTAGTCATGGTTCAAGTTTAGATTCGCCCCGACCCCGAAAAGGGGCTTGATTATTTCAATCATTGTAAGTTATGTTTCATTTTATGAAACCAAAGCCAGCGCTACTCTCGCCGCTAATCCGCAGCGATGTGCAGGGCCTCATCCTGGCTCGCCTATTCCTGAACGCTGGACTGGACTACACAATTACCGAGCTAGCGGACTTCGCCATCACATCGGTGCCCACCGCAATGCGCGAAGTGGACCGATTGGTTGAAGCCGAATACGTGGTTGATAAAAACCTGGGCCGCGTGCGCCTCATCCGCGCCAACCAGGACCACCCGCTGTTCCAGTCGATCTTCCAGATAGTGGCTCACTCTTACGGCCCGGCGGCCATCCTGCCGGCCGCGCTAAAAGACCTTTTCGGTCTGCAGCAGGCCTTCATCCACGGCGAATGGGCCGCCCGTCTCGCTCAGATTCCGGGCCCAATCCCAACCGACCTAGACCTGATCCTGGTGGGCAACATGAACCGCATCGATGCCTCCCGCGCCCTCGCGAAGGCCGAAAAGGTTATTGGCAAGACCATAAATGTGCAGTTTGCCAGCAACTTCGATTGGGAGCGCGATGGTTCCGACTTCATCCGCGAGATCAAGTCGCGCCCTCTGCTGGCGCTCGTGAGCGATGCCGAACCAACCAACCGATAGCCTTTAGAAATGCTCGAACTTGTCTTCTTTGCGGCCGTTAGCGCCGATGGATTTCTTGCCGGTGCCGATGGCGACATGGCCTGGGCTGAAAAGTACCTGAGCCCGGATCGCGATTACGGCTTTGTGGAACTGATGTCCACCACCACCGCCATGATCATGGGCAGCAAGACGTTCGACTTCAACCTGCAGGCGATGGGTGACGAACCTCAGCCGCTTCCGACTTTCGTTCTCACAAATTCACCGATGAAGTACGACGGCCTCGCCGACCCGAACGTCCACCTGGTTCACGGGCCGCTAGACCTCGTCCTAGACGAACTCGAACGCCACGTTCAGGGACGCATGCTCATCCTCGGTGGCGCCGATGTAGTGCGCCAGGCCATGGACATCGGGCGTCTAGACCGCATCCGACTCTTCGTCACCCCCGATGTCCTAGGCCAGGGTGTGCCACTCTTCGAAGGTGAGATCGAAGGAGCACTTGGCGCCTTCACGTTGGTTCGCACCGAGGAGCACGATACCGGCCTGCGTGAGCTGGAATACCGCCTGAGTTAACGGTTCGTCTATGCCTGACGATGCAATTGGCGGCTACGTAGCCAAAGCGTTACCAGAGCCAACACTGCTGCGCCGGACATGCCAGCAAGCATTCGAGGGAGCGGCTCTATTGGCAAGAGCACCAACCCCGCGCTGATAGAAGCGGCCGCGATACTTTGCACTAACCCGATTACGGACGAGGCCTGCGCGGCCGCGTGAGAAAAGTTTGTCATTGCCAGAGTTGTCGAACCCGCGGTAATCGAAGGTAAAACGCAAACAGACAACATGGTGAGAACAATGACCACCCACCAGACGTGGATGGCAAGACCAACGGCCAGTAGCGCCATACCGGCCACGAACTGGAAAACCAGCAATCGTGACAGCAAATAAGGTATTTTGCGGGTCTTCAGCAACCTGCGGTGGATCTGGGTGGCGGTTAGCATCGACAGCGCATTCATCCCGAAAATCGCTCCGAAAGTCTGCTCCGAAAGACCAAACTCACCCATAAAAACAGACGGCGAACAGGCCACATAAGACATCAAAATCGCAGAGTTAAAGGCCTGTTGCAAAACGGAAAACTGGAAGGTTTTATCCTTCAAAATTTCGGCGTACTGGCGGAATGTTCCGCCCAATCCCTTTCGGATGCGCTTCTCCGGAGGCAAGCTCTCGGGCAGGGACAATGTGCCAGCCACTGCTGCTAATCCCAAAATGACTAGCGCCATAAACAACCAGCGCCAATCGGTGAATTGAAGAATGATGGCCCCGATGGAAGGGGAGATGATCGAGGAAACCAGCAACACCGAAGAGACGGCTCCGAGGGTTCGAGCCATGCGCTCCCCCACAAACATGTCTCGCACAATTGCACGGCCTATGACCATGACGCCGGCGCCACCGAGCGCGAGAACAAAGCGGGCGGCCACCAGCTGCGATAAATCAGCAGCATTGGCGCAGAGAATCGCCCCAACCAGATAAAGCAATATGCCTATGGCGGCGGGGGTTCGTCGACCGAATCTATCTGAGATGGGTCCCCAGATGGGCATTCCAATTCCGATACCCACGAATGAGGCCGACAGAGTTACCTGAATAGCGCTTGTCGTGGTGGAAAAATCTTCGGCGATGCTTTTGAATCCAGGGAGATACATGTCTGTGGACAGTGGCACCAGAGATGCCATCATGCCCAGAATTACTATCGCGATAAAGCCGCCTGCACGGCTCTCGAGTCTTTGCTGTTTCATGTACTCTCTAAATCTTTGTGCCTTAAGCCTAAGCGTCTAAACGGCTACCAACTATCGCCTCAATGATGCGAGACATTAAAAAGGGGCCTGCCGAAGCAGACCCCTTTTGAAGAGCGTGTGACTAGCGTCCGGTCGAACCCTCGACGTAGTCCTTCTCGGTGTCGGCGTTGCGCAACCACGAGAACAGCTGGCGCAGCTGGCGGCCAACCTTCTCGATTGGGTGAGCCTCGCCCTTTGCACGGAGTGCGTTAAACTCTGGAGCGCCTGCATCCTGGTCGGTGATGAAACGACGAGCGAAGGTGCCATCCTGGATGTCGGTGAGGACATCGCGCATGTGCTCCTTGACCTCTGGGCCGATAACGCGTGGGCCCGAGATGTAGTCGCCGTACTCGGCGGTGGTCGAAACCGACCAACGCTGCTTGGCAATGCCACCCTCGTACATTAGGTCAACGATGAGCTTCAGCTCGTGAAGAACCTCGAAGTAAGCGACCTCAGGCTGGTAGCCAGCCTCGGTCAAGGTCTCGAAGCCGTACTGGATCAGCTGCGAAGCGCCACCACAGAGAACAGCCTGCTCGCCGAAGAGGTCGGTTTCGGTCTCTTCGGTGAAGGTGGTCTTGATGGTGCCGGCGCGGGTACCACCGATAGCCTTCGAGTAGCTGAGAGCCAGCTCGAATGCCTTGCCGGTTGCGTCCTGCTCAACAGCAATCAGGTTTGGAACACCCTTGCCAGCGATGAACTCGCGGCGAACCAGGTGACCTGGGCCCTTTGGAGCAACCAGGAATACGTCTACGTCGGTTGGCGGCTTGATGTAGCCGTAGCGAACGCTGAAGCCGTGACCGAATACGAGTGCCTTACCTGCGGTGAGGTGCTTCTCGATGTCGTTTGCATACAGGTGACGCTGTGCTGGGTCTGGAGTCAGGATCATGATGACGTCTGCCCACTCAGCAGCCTCTGAAGGGGTAACAACCTTGAGGCCCTGCTCCTCAGCTGCTGCCTTGCTCTTCGAGCCTGGCTGCAGACCAACGACTACGTCGACGCCCGAGTCCTTCAGGTTCAGCGAGTGTGCGTGACCCTGCGAACCGTAACCGATAACTGCTACCTTGCGACCCTGGATGATCGAAAGATCTGCGTCCTTGTCGTAGTAGATTTCTGCCACTGTTTTTCTCCTTGATTAGTTGGAAGTTTTGAAGCTTTTCGTTTGAAGACTGAGTGTTACTTGAGGACCTTTTCGGTGATCGACTTGGATCCGCGACCCATAGCCAGAACACCCGACTGAACCATTTCCTTGATGCCGAATGGTTCCAGTACCTTGATGAATGCCGCGCACTTGGCGGAATCTCCGGTGACCTCAATGATTAGAGCATCGCTGACAACGTCGATCACGCGAGCCCTAAACAAGGTTACCGCTTCTAGTACCTGACCACGAGTAGTGGCATCGGTGCGGACCTTGATAAGCATGTGGTCGCGCTGAACTGCCTGCTCAGGCTCCAGCTCAACAACCTTGATCACATTGATCAGCTTGTTCAGCTGCTTGGTGACCTGCTCCAGCGGAGCGCCTTCAACACCCACCACAACGGTGATGCGCGAAAGACCTTCGATTTCGCTAACGCCCACAGCCAACGATTCAATGTTGAAGCCGCGGCGAGCGAACAAGCCGGCAACGCGGGTTAGCAGACCTGGACGGTCTTCAACCAGCAGCGAAAGTACGTGACGAGACATCTTTACTCCTCACCATCCCAGATCGGCGCGGCATCGCGTGCGTACTTGATGTCGTCGTTGGAAACACCTGCAGCAACCATCGGCCAAACCATGCTGTCGCGGCTAACGATGAAGTCGATAACCACCGGACGGTCGTTGGTCTCGATAGCCAGCTTGATTGCGGCGTCGATTTCCTCTTCCTTCTCCACGCGAATGCCGAGGCAGCCGTAGGCGTCCGCTAGCTTCACGAAGTCAGGAATCATCAGGGCATCGGTGCCGGTGTGTAGGTCGGTGTTGCTGTAGCGCTTGTCATAGAACAGGGTCTGCCACTGGCGCACCATACCGAGCGAAGAGTTGTTGATAACAGCAACCTTGATCGGGATGTTGTTGATGGCGCAGGTAGCAAGCTCCTGGTTGGTCATCTGGAAACAGCCGTCGCCATCGATGGACCAAACCAGACGGTCTGGCTGGGCAACCTTTGCACCCATCGCGGCAGGAACTGAGTAACCCATGGTTCCGGCGCCACCACTGTTAAGCCAAGCGTTTGGACGCTCGTACTTGATGAATTGGGCGCTCCACATCTGGTGCTGGCCAACGCCGGCGGCGAAGATTGCCTCTGGGCCGCTCAGCTCGCCAATGCGCTTGATGACTGCCTGAGGAGTCAGCTTGCCGTCGGTTGCGGGGGTGAAGCCCAGCGGGTAGCGCTCGGAAAGGCCATCGATGAACTGCCACCAGTCAGCTAGGTCTAGCTTCTTGCCTGCCAGAGCGGTCGCCAGTTCGGCGTTCAGCTCGGTGATAACTTCCTTGGCATCGCCAACAATAGGCACATCGGCGAAACGAATCTTGCCGATTTCAGCCGGGTCGATGTCCACGTGGATAACCTTGGCGCCCTGAGCGAAGCTCTTGACGTCTCCGGTCACGCGGTCGTCGAAGCGAGCACCGAGGGTGATAAGAAGGTCGG
The DNA here is from genome assembly GCA_039800845.1 of Actinomycetota bacterium. GTDB lineage: Bacteria > Actinomycetota > Actinomycetes > Actinomycetales > Microbacteriaceae > Rhodoluna. The sequence continues at coordinate 9,875 of JBDLQA010000106.1, read as the reverse complement.
ACTTCTGAAGGGCGGTAACCGCAGGAACGGTACCGTGCATACCAGGCATGCCTAGGTTCTGCTTGTGCGAGTCTGGGAAAGCGCCGCGAGCCATCAGAGTGGTAACAACCGGAGCGTTGATTAGCTCGGCCAGCTTCAACAGTTCCTTGTGAGCGCCAGCGCGGACAACACCGCCACCAACGTAAAGAACTGGCTTCTTGCTCTCCATGATCAGCTGAGCAGCAGCGGAAATCTGCTTGCCGTGAGGCTTGGTCACAGGCTTGTAGCCAGGAAGTTCAACCTTTGGCGGCCAAACGAACGGAGCCGAGTTCTGCTGTGCGTCCTTGGTGATGTCAACCAGAACCGGGCCAGGGCGGCCGGTGGTTGCAATCAGAACTGCAGCTGCGAGAGTCTCAGGGATGTCCTCAGCGCGCGACACTAGGAACGAGTGCTTGGTGATCGGCATGGTGATACCGACGATGTCAGCTTCCTGGAAGGCATCGGTACCAATCAGCTTGGAACCAACCTGGCCGGTGATTGCCAGCAGTGGAACGGAATCCAGGTAGGCATCGGCTATTGCGGTAACCAGGTTGGTTGCACCAGGACCGGAGGTTGCAATGCAAACACCGAGCTTGCCGGACGCAGAGGCATAACCCTCTGCAGCGTGACCGGCGCCCTGTTCGTGGCGAACCAGAATGTGGCGAATTTTCTGCGAGTCCATCAGCGGGTCGTAGGTAGGCAAGATTGCGCCACCAGGCAAACCGAAGACGTGCTCGATTCCCAGCAGCTCGAGCGATCGAACGATCGCCTGAGCGCCAGTGAGAATCTCGTTGGACATTAGTAAACCTCGTTAGCTAAAACGTGAATAACGATTAGTGGAACGAACTAGCCGCAGTAGGCACCTTCGGAAGCGGAGGAAACCAGACGCGAGTACTTCGCGAGCACGCCACGGGTGTAGCGCGGTGGAAGAGGAGCCCAAGTTGATTTGCGGGCTTCCAGCTCTTCTGGCTCAACGAGTAGTTCGAGCGAACGAGCGGCGATGTCGACTCGAATCAAGTCTCCATCGCGTACCAGAGCAATTGGTCCACCTTCGGTGGCCTCTGGTGCAATGTGGCCGATGCACAGGCCGGTTGTGCCGCCTGAGAATCGTCCGTCAGTCAATAGTAGAACATCCTTGCCCAGTCCCGCACCCTTAATTGCGCCGGTGATGGCAAGCATCTCGCGCATACCAGGGCCGCCCTTAGGACCTTCGTAGCGAATGACCACTACGTCACCGGCGCTGATCTTGCCATCGGTGAGGGCCTGCATGGCGGCAGCTTCGCGCTCGAAGACTCGAGCAGGGCCGGTGAAGGACTCTAGGTCGAAGCCTGCAGTCTTAACGACTGCACCTTCAGGCGCCATGGTTCCACGCAGAACAGCGATGCCGCCGGTCTTGTGGATTGGGTCGTTGATGGCACGGATGATCTTGCCGTCTGGGTCAGGCGGGTTGATGCCTTCCAGGTTCTCGGCCAGGGTCTTGCCGGTAACGGTAAGTGCATCGCCGTGCAGCACGCCTGCGTCCAGCAGTGCCTTCATAAGTACTGGCACACCACCGATGCGGTCTACGTCGGCCATTACGAACTGACCGAATGGCTTGAGGTCACCCAGGTGTGGAACCTTGTCGGCAACGCGGTTGAAGTCGTCCAACTGCAGGTCAACCTCGGCCTCGCGTGCGATAGCCAGAAGGTGCAGAACTGCGTTGGTGGAACCACCGAATGCCATGGTCACCGCGATAGCGTTCTCGAACGCCTTCTTGGTGAGGATCTGGCGAGCGGTGATGCCCTTCGCGATCAGGTTGACCACGGCCTCGCCCGAGCGGTGAGCCCAGACATCGCGGCGGCGGTCAGCAGAACCTGGGGAAGCCGAACCAGGAAGGCTCATGCCGAGAGCTTCTGCAGCAGCAGCCATGGTGTTTGCGGTGTACATACCGCCACAGGCACCCTCGCCTGGGCAGATGGCGCGCTCAATGCGGTCCAGGTCTTCCATGCTCATCTTGCCGGCCTTGCAAGCACCAACTGCTTCAAAGGCATCGATGATGGTTACCTGCTTCTCGGTGCCGTCGGTCAGCTTGACCCAGCCCGGAGCGATGGAACCTGCGTATAGGAATACGGATGCGAGGTCGAGGCGGGCAGCGGCCATGAGCATGCCTGGGAGCGACTTGTCGCAACCGGCGAGCAGAACCGAGCCGTCGAGGCGCTCTGCCTGCATAACGGTCTCAACTGAGTCGGCGATAACCTCACGGGAAACCAGAGAGAAGTGCATGCCCTCGTGGCCCATGGAAATACCGTCCGAAACCGAGATGGTTCCGAACTCAAGTGGGTAGCCGTGAGCCGCGTGCACGCCCTGCTTGGCTGCGTCCGCAAGGCGGTCCAGCGAGAGGTTACAAGGCGTCACTTCATTCCAGGAGCTGGCCACACCGATCTGTGGCTTCTCCCAGTCTTCGTCGCCCATACCAACTGCGCGGAGCATTCCGCGAGCGGCAGCGCGCTCAATACCATCGGTGACAACGTGACTACGAGGCTTCATATTGCTAGGCATTGTTAAAGTCTAAACCTTAAGCAGCCCGATTCTGGCGCGGTTCCTGAGGGTTTGCGCCAGTTTTCAGCCCTAGTATTTAGCCATGCAGCAGAGTCGTGTGTACGTGGACGGGGTGCTCGTCGATGACGAAGTGACCCTGGGCAACCTGAAGAACTACAAATCCAAGCGCAAGACCGCAATCTGGATTGACCTTGTGGACCCAACTCCTAGCGACCTCGAAGCACTGGGTCGCGAACTCGGGCTGCACCCGCTGGCCATTGAGGACGCCCTGAAGGGCCGCCAGCGAGCGAAGCTGGAACACTATCCGAGCCACTTATTCATCAACGCTTACGCTGCCAACTGGGAACCGAAGGCTGACCTCTTGGCAACCTACGAAATCTCCGCATTCGTTACGCCTTACGCGCTAATTACGGTGCGAGACCAAGACGCATTCGACATCAAGACTGTCTTGAAACGCTGGGACGATTCGGCGGCGCTGGCAGGCAATGGCAGCGGCTTCCTGCTCTGGGGCCTGCTGGATGTGCTCGTGGACGGCTACTTCGAATTGGTGGAAAAACTAGATATCGAAGTGGACGAACTTGAGGACCTGCTCTTCGATGAGGAAGGAAAGCACGCCCCCGAAATCCAGAAGCGTTCCTACCAGCTGCGCAAGGCGCTGGTGACTCTGCGCCGAATCGCCATCCCGATGCGCGAGGTAATCAACCCGATCGTCAAGAGTGATGCACCAATCATCGGCTCGGGAATGCTTGATTACTACCAGGACATCTATGACCACATAATGCGCGTGGCCGACTGGATTGATTCGCTTCGTGATCTGGTGACCACGCTCTTGGAAACCAACCTCACCATCCAGGGAAACCGCATGAACCTGATCATGAAGAAGGTGACCAGCTGGGCGGCAATCATCGCTGTACCAACCGCCGTCACCGGTTTCTACGGACAAAACGTGCCTTATCCCGGCTTCGGAGCCGCCAGCGGATTCTGGGAATCAGTCATCATCATGGTGGTAGGTTCCGTGTCGCTTTACTGGGCCTTCCGCCGAAATGACTGGCTCTAACCGCAAAGCCGATTTCGGCAGGTAACCTAAGACCGTGAGCGCGAGCAACCAGTCAAACGGAACCACCTTGGCCCCTACCGGCCTCGCCAACTACACGCGTGCGGCTGAAGCAGCCTGCAATCAGGTCATCGCGTCTTACTCAACAAGCTTCGGTTGGGCCACAAGGCTCCTGGGCAAAAGCGTTCGCCAGCAAGTCAAGAACATTTACGCGATGGTTCGGGTGGCCGATGAAATCGTGGATGGTGCGGCAGCGGAAGCAAAGGCCCAAGGTGGCCACATCGACCCCGCTCGCGCGCTGGACGCCTATGAGGCAGCTGTCTATCAGGGCCTTGAAGACAGCTTCTCGACCGATCTAGTGCTTCACGCTTTTTGCCGCACAGCCAACGAATGTGGTTTCGGTCGCGAATTGATAGAGCCATTCTTCGCATCGATGCGCGCGGATCTCACCGAGGCCGTGCACGACCAGGCATCATTCGAACGTTACGTTTACGGCAGCGCCGAGGTTGTGGGTCTCATGTGCCTCGCAGCATTCATCAAGACCAGCGGCCAGCAATACAGCCGCGAACAAAAACTTCAGCTCGCCGCCGGCGCCCGTGCTCTAGGTTCGGCCTTCCAAAAAGTGAACTTCCTCAGAGACCTCGCGGCAGATTTCAACGCGCTGGGTCGCAGCTACTTCCCCAGCATCGAAGTGGGCAAATTCACCGATGCTGATCGTGACCGTCTGGTTGGTGAAATCAACAACGAGATCGCCATTGCTGCCGCTGAACTTCCGCATCTGCCATCGAACAGCACTCGCGCAGTGAACGCGGCACTGCTGCTCTTCGCGGAGCTCAACAACAAGATTGCGCAAACTCCAGCCGCGCAAATTGCTACCACCCGAATCAGGGTTCCCAACGCCAGGAAAATTGTGATTCTCCTGCAGGCATACTTCTCCACCAAGACAGGGTCAAAGCATGTCTAAATCCGCAATCATCATCGGCGGTGGAATCGGCGGCCTAGCCACCGCTGCGCTCCTGGCAAAGTCGGGCATGTCCGTCAAGTTGTTTGAGGCACGCGACCAAGTTGGTGGACGCGCAGGCGTTTGGGAATCAAAGGGCTTCCGTTTCGACATGGGTCCGTCCTGGTACTTGATGCCGGATGCCTTCGACCAGTTCTTCAAGCTGATGGGAACCACCGCAGCCAAGGAACTCGAGCTGGTTCGCTTGAACCCCGCCTACCAGACCCGTAACGAGGGCGACCCTGAGGTGCTGCGAATCTGGGACGACCTCGCTTCAAACATCGCTACTTTCGAGTCGGTTGAACCGGGCTCCGGCGAGCGCCTGAAGGCCTATCTGGATAGCGCCGAGGACACCTACGAACTGGCTCGCGACTACTTCCTGTACACCAACTTCACCAACGGTAAGCCGTTCACCAACCAGGCCGTTTTGAAGCGCGCGGGAAACTTTGCCAAACATCTGCTTACCTCGCTGGATCAGTTTGCGGGCAAGCACGTGACCGACCAGCGCCTGCGCAAAATCCTCGACTTCCCCGCGGTCTTCCTGGGCGCCTCGCCCTACCAGACCCCGAGCATGTACCACCTGATGACCCACATCGATATGAATGTTGGCGTCTTCTATCCGCAGGGTGGTTTTGGAACCGTCATCGATGCGGTGAAGCGCCTGGCAGTTGCACACGGCGTTGAGATTCACTTGAACAGCCCGGTCACAAAGATTGAGGTTGACGCTACCGGAGATGTTATTGGTGTTCGCCTGGGCAAGGAGATCGTCTCGGCGGACATCGTTGTTGCCAATGCGGACCTCCACCATGTGGAGACCAAGCTGTTGAACCCGCAGCACCAAAGCCTTCCGCAGCGATGGTGGGACAAGCGTGTTCCAGGCCCTAGCGCGCTCCTCATGTATTTGGGCGTCAAGGGTGAACTGCCGCAACTTGACCACCACACCCTGCTTTACACCAAGGACTGGAAGCGCAACTTCGCGAAGGTTTTCAAGAAGGCCGATGGCAAGAGCGTCATCCCGGATCCGGGCTCGCTTTACATCTGCAAGCCGAGCGCGACCGATCCATCGGTGGCTCCGAAGGGGCACGAAAACGTGTTCGTACTTGTGCCGATTGCAGCCGATCCGAGCATTGGATCTGGTGGCGTTGACGGTGCCGGTGATGCCGCGGTTGAAGCCGCCGCCAACAAGGTAATTGCGCAGATTTCCGAGTGGTGCGACATCCCGGATCTGGCCGAGCGAATCGTGGTTCGACGCACTTTTGCACCGCAAGACTTCGTGAGCGAATACAACGCCTGGAGCGGCACTGCGCTGGGCATGGCTCACACCTTGAAGCAGAGCGCGTTCTTCCGCCCGAAGAACGTCAGCGACAAAGTTCGCGGCCTCTACTTCGTGGGCCACAACAGTATCCCTGGCATCGGCCTGCCAATGTGCCTCATCGGTGCCGAACTTGTATACAAGCGCCTCACCAACGATGGTTCAGCAGGGCCGATCAAGCACGAGCTGAAACCACTCAAGGACAACGCCTGGAAGGGCCTTAGCCGCAAGGGCTAACCTCATGCAGGGCTGGTATCTGGCGGCACTTCTGGTCAGCCTAGGCTGTCTGACGCTGATTGACTATCGGTTCAAACTTGCGCTCTTTTTCCAAGCCAGGCGCACTCTGGCTACGCTCGCAATCGCGTTGGCCGCTTACCTGATTTGGGACTTAATCGGCGTGAACACAGGTGTCTTTTTTGAGGGTGAAAACAACCTGATGATCGGCATCGATGTCCTGCCGCAGATTCCACTCGAAGAACCGATTTTCCTAGTGCTGCTCTCGTACACGATTCTGCTTATTTTCAGATTCCTGACCGTGGTGCTGGCCAAGCCAAGGGCAGGCAACTGATGTATACCTACCTGCTGATGATTTGCGGCTTCGCGCTGGTTGCGAGTCTCTTGCTGCTCGGCACAGTCCGCTCCATGAAGCAGCAAACCCTGTGGCTCACCGCTGTCATCGTCAGCGGCATGACGCTGGTATTCGACAACATCATGGTCGGTCTCGGTTTGGTGGCATACGACCCAGCTCGCATCCTCGGCATCCGTGTGCCAATCGCCCCGATTGAAGACTTCGGCTACGCCATCCTGGGGGCAATTCTCATTCCCGCCATTTGGACGCGACTCGGTAGCGGCGCGAACGCTCGCGATGTTGGCGATGCCGGCAGCGCGGGAGATGCTGGCAGCGCGGGCGATGCAGCAAACTCAAAAAAGAACCAAGATAGAAGCCATGACTGAACGCATTACTTTTGGCTCGCTGGTTCGCCAGCTCTTCTGGGCTAGTCGTCCGGTCTCTTGGATCAACACCGCCTACCCTTTTGGCGCTGCCTACCTGTTTAGCACCCACCGATTAGACGCCCAATTTTGGGTGGGTACTCTTTTCTTCCTGATCCCCTACAACCTGCTGATGTATGGCATCAACGACGTCTTCGATTACGAAAGCGACCTGCGCAATCCGCGAAAGGGATCTATCGAAGGCGCGGTGCTGAACCCGAAATGGCATAAGCCAACTCTCTGGGTTTCATTCCTGCTGCCGTTGCCATTCCTGGCATTCCTGTTTGCCGTGGGTAACCCGACAAGCGATGTAGCTCTCGCAGTTTTCGTCTTCACCGTCATCGCTTATTCGGCCAAGGGTCTTCGCTTCAAAGAGATTCCGCTACTGGATTCCATCACCAGCGCCAGCCACTTCGTTGGGCCAATGATTGTGGGAATGGCAGCCGCCGGAGTCGACCTCCGCACCGGAAGTTCCTTGAAGTTGATTGCCGCGTTTACGCTCTGGGGAATGGCATCGCACGCCTTTGGTGCTGTTCAAGACATCCGTGCCGACCGCGAGGGAAAACTAGCCAGCATCGCCACCGCTTTCGGCGCCAAGGAAACCGTCCGCTTCGCGCTCATTTCCTACACTTTCGCGGGTCTCCTGCTGCTTTCCGGCATCTGGCCGATTCCGCTGGCATCCATCGCGGCCATTCCGTACCTTGTCATTCTTTGGCCATACCGAAACCTGAGCGATGCTGATTGTGAGAAGGCAAACGGTGGTTGGCGCCGCTTCATCTGGCTCAACTTCTTCGCTGGTTTCGTTGTGACGATGTTGCTGATTTACGCAACCATCACGGCCTAGACCTCTGACCTAGACTCGCTCGCTCCAACTGATCCGATACCTGTCATCGAAGTTGCGCGAGCACTTTGAGCAAGACGAAATGCGAGTTGGCTTTTTATAGCGGAAGTACTCGTGGCCATTCGGGCATAACCCCTGCCATTTGGCATGAGCCAAGTCAACTTCTTTAGCGCTGATTTTCTCGTTCCGATACCCCAGGTCCTTGGCGATCCTCAGCCACTGTGCATCGTGACCGTGCTTTGCGCCGGCCAAAGCGTGCGCAATCTCGTGGTACATAACCTGACGGCTTTGATCCACCGGGTGCAAAAGCGACATGTGCCGGCTAAGCGAGATGCGGCTGTTGGTGTGGTCGCACAGGCCCGCTCTGCGCTTGCCGGCATCAAATGCGAACTGCCACTTCTGGGTGTCCAGGCTCTCCCCCATTAGGCGTTCTGCCATCGCACCGATGTATTCCAGTTTGGTAATGCTCATACGCTGGAATCGCAGCTTACCCTCGCTGTACTGGCGCCCGTCTCGGAAGCCAAGCTTTTGATAGACCCTACGCGCCCTTGGGTTGTCCACTAGAACGCTCAAAGTCAGTTTTTCAAGTTGCATGCCGTCGAAGGCATAAGTCAAAACTGCATCAATCACCGATGTGCCTATGCCCTGGTCGAACCATCGCTCGCCAGCAAGCGCGATCCGCAGATTCATGGAGTTCTTGGATTGGTCGTAGTCGTTCAAGACCACTTCACCAACAAACTCACCGGATGCGTTGTGCAGGATTGCCCAGTCACATCGTTCTGTCTGGTTTCGCCTCGATGCCAACCAATCCAAAACCGAGGCCTTCGAGAACGGCTTAACTGTGCCGGTTAACTGCCTTACTTGGGGGTCATTCACCATCTCAAATACTTCGTCAACCCAGACCTCAGTCAGCTGACGTAGGCTCACTTCCCCCGCTTCCAAAGCGGGTGCTGGAGGGGTTGAAAAGTGGGCCACGGAATCCACTCTAAAGCGCGCAAATAATTTGCCAGTGCTGGTCGTCTAACCTCGAGGCGAATCGGGGAAACAAAGAATTAACAAAAACGCCCTCAAAAAGGCTTCCTGATGCAGAAAAAGTGGTTTTTTACGTACAAAAAACCAATAGATTATTCGGTATGGCACAAAACAACTCCGGCTCTGCATCTGCAACCGCAATCGAAATCCACGACGTCGCACCGATTCCGGCAAGCGATCGTCACGGCAAGGCGTGGCACCTCTTCAGCGTCTGGTCGTCCCCAAACCTAGAGTTCGCAACCGTTTACGTTGGTGCTCTTGGCGTTCTGTTCTTCGGTCTTGACCTAACCCAGGCTGTGCTCGCAGTTCTGGTTGGTAATGCTCTTGCAGCTATCACCCACGGCCTGTTCAGCACCTTCGGCCCTGAGGGTGGTCTGCCTCAGATGGTTCTCAGCCGCACCGCTTTCGGTAAGTGGGGCAACCTTATTCCTGCAGGTCTGTCGACCCTCGTTGCAGGTATCGGCTGGTTCGCAGTTAACTCGGTCTCGGGTGGACTCGCACTGAACGCACTAACCAACATCCCTGTTGCCGGCTCGCTGGCAATCGTGGTTCTGGTCCAGATCGCCATTGCGTTCGTTGGCCACAACCTCATCCAGGTTTGGGAGCGCTACACCTCTTACGGTCTGGCAGTTGTTTGGATCATCGTTACCTTCATGATTCTGTTTGGCGGTCACAAGGCTGGCTTCCACGCCACCAGCTTCAACATCGGTGGTTTCACCCTTGCTGCTGGTGCAGCTTACGGCTACACCGCTGGTTGGACTCCTTTTGCCTCCGACTACACCCGCTACCTGCCAGCCAACACCAACAAGCGTGCGCTCGGTCTGGCTGCCGGTCTGGGCAACTTCTTCAGCACCACCGTCCTGATGAGCGTTGGTGCAGTTGCATTCGCCGCCATCGGAATCGTTGACAACCCAACCAAGGGCTTCACCGACCTCCTGGGCAATGGCTACATTGCTTCGCTGACCCTGCTTGCTATCGCTATCGGTTCGATCTCGGCTAACGTTCTGAACGTTTACTCGGGTGCAATGTCGTTCCTTGCTATGGGCTTCAAGCTTGGCTTCAAGACCCGTCGCGCCATCATGGTTCTGCT
>JBDLQA010000105.1:0-56287 GCA_039800845.1 Actinomycetota bacterium | reverse complement strand
AGACCCTTGCGGTAGATGATGCCTACGCCGTCACCGGTGAGGGTGTGGGCGTTGGAGGTTGTCTTGAAGATCTTGCCGAAACCACCGGTGGCAAAGATGATGCTCTTTGCCTGGAATACGTGAAGCTCGCCGGTTGCAAGGTCATAAGCAACAACAGCCGAAGGGCGGTCCTTGCCATCTACCTTGGTCATTACCAGGTCCAGCACGTAGAACTCGTTGTAGAACTCGATGCCCAGCTTGACGCAGTTCTGGTACAGGGTCTGAAGGATCATGTGGCCGGTGCGGTCGGCTGCGTAGCAAGCACGACGAACCGGTGCCTTACCGTGGTCGCGGGTGTGGCCACCGAAACGACGCTGGTCGATCTTGCCTTCCGGGGTGCGGTTGAATGGCAGACCCATGTTTTCTAGGTCGATAACGGCGTCAACCGATTCCTTAGCCAGAATCTCCGCTGCGTCCTGGTCCACCAGGTAGTCGCCACCCTTGACGGTGTCGAAGGTGTGCCATTCCCAGTTGTCTTCTTCAACGTTTGCCAGAGCGGCAGCCATTCCACCCTGTGCTGCACCGGTGTGCGAACGGGTAGGGAAGAGCTTGGAAATAACGGCGGTCTTAGCGTGCGGTCCGGCCTCGATGGCAGCGCGCATACCTGCGCCACCGGCTCCCACGATTACTACGTCGTACTGGTGGTTGTGAACCTTTGGGGTGGTCAATCTAGTTTCCTAACCCTTACTTACAGATGGTAGGTAGGTAGTTGTGAGCGTTTGGATCGATGCAAGGATCGAAAGTGGTCAGGGTCAAAGTGCCCAGAATAAGAAGTGCCACACAAGTGACAAGCAGCACGATGTTGAGGGTCTTGCGAACCGACTCGCGCTCCGCGTAGTCGTTAACAATGGTTCGCATTCCATTAGTTCCGTGAATCAGTGCCAGCCAAAGCATTACGGTGTCGTAAGCCTGCCAGAACGGGTTGGCCCACTTGCCGGCAACGAATGCGAAGTCGATTGCCTTCACGCCGCCCTCAGGCAGAACCATGTTTACGAGCAGGTGACCAAAGATGAGTGCAACCAGGACGGCACCGGATACACGCATGTACATCCAGCCGTACTTTTCCCAGTTTTTGCCGCTGCGCTTGCGAGGGGCGTTTGGAGTCTCAATAACGATTTCCATTAGTTGGTTCCTCGCTTAGTACTTCAGCATGTGGATGATCTGAACTGGTGCGTAACCAGCAAACAGAACCACAGCGACGATGATTACAATCCAGAACAGAAGGTTCTGGTACTTGGTTCCCTTGCGCCAGAAGTCAACAAGGATGATGCGCAGACCGTTTAGGGCATGGAAGAGGATCGCGCCAACCAGGCCCATCTCGCCAAGACCCATAATCAAAGTCTTGTAGCTGGCCATTACAGAGTTGTATGCTTCAGGGCTTACTCGAACCAACGAGGTGTCGAGAATGTGCACCAAAAGGAAAAAGAAAATGGCGACACCGGTAATACGGTGTAGTACCCATGACCACATTCCAACTTTTCCGCGGTACAGGGTGCCGGCAGGCATCTTAGGCACTGGGTTTCCTCCTAGAAAGGCAAGCCCAACAGTGGGCATATCCGTGTTAAAGTCTAAAACCTTTGAGGACCCCCTTTAGCCAGTTTTAAGGGTATTCAACTACTGTTTTTTGTTATGAGCAATCAGCGAACCCCGATTCAGCGCTTCTACGCGGTTATTCCTGCCGGAGGTGTCGGTTCAAGGCTTTGGCCATTGTCGCGTGCATCCGCCCCTAAGTTCCTTCATGACCTCACCGGTTCGGGGCAGACACTGCTTCAGGACACATGGGATCGACTTTCTCCGGTATCGGGCGAAGGTCGCATTCTGGTTGTCACCGGCCAGGCTCACCAGGGTGCAGTTGTGGAGCAGATTCAAGACCTGGACCTGAAGAACCTCGTGCTCGAAATCAGCCCGAAGGATTCCACCGCGGCTATCATCCTGGCCGCAGCGATTTTGGCAAAGCGTGAGCCGGATGTAATCATCGGTTCCTTTGCGGCAGACCACGTAATCACCGAGTCGAAGATTTTCCAGGATGCAGTTCGCGAAGCCATCGAGGTGGCGGCAACCGGCAAGATCGTCACCATCGGAATTGAGCCGACATCGCCATCGGTGGCTTTTGGTTACATAAAGACCGGAGCCCAACTGGACGTGGCCGGGGCACCAAGCGCATACGCCGTTGAGGCATTCATCGAGAAACCAAAGATGGCCGCCGCCAAGAAGTATGTGGAAAGCGGTAAGTATCTGTGGAACGCCGGAATGTTCATCGCGCCGGCCAAGCTGCTGCTAGAGCAGTTGAAGAAGTCTGAACCAGAACTTCACGACTCCCTAATGGAGATCGCGGATGCCTGGGACGGCATGTATCGCGAATCGGTGATGCACCGAGTCTGGCCAACTCTGAAGAAGATTGCCATCGACTACTCCATAGCGGAGCCGGCATCCGAGGCCGGTTTGGTGGCGGTAATCCCTGGCCGCTTCAGCTGGCACGACGTAGGTGACTTCGCGGCAATCGCCGAACTGCAGTCCAACGGTCGTCGCGGCAACCTGGCTGTGCTGGGTGACGCCAAGGTGCTGGCCGACTCCTCAAGTGGCATTTTGGTGAGCGACACCAACCGCCTGATTGCTCTCATCGGCGTTGAGGACATCATCGTGGTGGACACCCCGGATGCCTTGCTAATCACCACCAAGGAACACGCTCAGCGCGTGAAGCAGCTGGTTGATGCGCTGAAGGTAACCGGTCACAGCGACCTTCTCTAAAGCCGTTTTGCACGGTTCGGAGGGTAGGCTCGAACCATGAAGTTGCGGTTTGCGAGTGCGTTTGTGGCGCTCAGTTTGATGGCGGGGGCCTTCAGCGGTTGCAGCGCCGATAAAGAATACGCAACCCCAACACCTGTCGCCTTCAAGTCTTGTTTGATTTCCACATCCGCTGGTTTCAACGACGGCGGCATCAACCAGGCTGCCTACTTTGGGCTTCAGCAGGCAGTGGTCCAGATGGGAACTTCGGTTTCGGTTTTGGAAGCCAAGACGGATTCGGCCGGTTCGGTCACCGCCGCTGGAAAGAAGCTGGTCAGCCGCGGTTGCAACTTGGTTATGGCAGTGGGTCAATACTCCTACGATGGTCTGCTGCCTCTGGCAAACGGAAATCCTGACGTGAAGTTTGTGGCTCTGGACTTCCGTGCGGGCGGCCAAATGCTGCAAGCTGCAGACAACCTCACCATCGAGGCGATCGACACTCGCTTGGCTTACCTGCAGGCGGGATACCTGGCCGCGTCGTCCTCCAAGCAGGGCATCATCGGTGTGATTGGGGCGTCCACGCCGGGTGCCATCGATGAAATCTGGTACCTCAGACAGGGCGTATTCCAGTACCAGGCAAAGCATGGAAAAACCACTCAGATTTTGGGCGCCGATCGCGCCGAGCCGGAGACTTGGTCACTCCTAGACTCTGCCTCTTCGCCATCCAAGGTTTCTTCTCGGGCCAGCCGCCTGATTTCATCCGGAGCTGACGTACTGGTATCGGTTGGGCTCAATGGTCTTCCAGTTGCTCAGGCCGCACTTGCAGGTAAAGCTTTGGTCATCGGTGACGACACCGACTGGTCAGTTCAAAGCAGGTACGCCACCGTTAGGGAGGCCATCCTGGCATCGGTGTTGAAGCCGATTGCCGATGCTGTAACCTCGAGCGTTTCAAACGCGATGGGGCTGTCGGCGGACCCTGGCGCAGTTGCGGATGGCACTGCCTGGATCGCCACTCTAACTCCTGAGGCTGATGTGAAGTGGCCGCAGGGAATCAGTGGCGAATTGCAACAACTGGCAAGCGACTATACGGCCGGCAAATTGTCGGTAATCGACGAACCTGCGCGCTATTAAGGAAAGGTCACCGCGATGGATTGGGAAACTCTAAAGGGTCGAGCAATCGATGCGCGCGGTAACTCTTACTCGCCGTATTCAAACTTCCCGGTGGGCGCGGCAGCTTTGACTGATTCCGGAAAAATCGTGGTTGGTTCAAACGTTGAAAACGCCTCTTACGGCCTCACTCTCTGCGCTGAGTGCTCGATGATTTCGGACCTTTTCCGGCAGGGTGGCGGAAAGCTTACGCACTTTGTTTGCCTGGACGCAAAAGGCGATTTGCTGATGCCGTGCGGTCGTTGCAGGCAGCTTCTTTCTGAGCACGCTGCAACGGGGATGTTGCTTCTCACGGCTGAAGGTGAACTCACGATCAGCCAAGTGTTGCCGCACGCGTTTGGACCTTCAGACTTGGAATCGATGCGAACTGAAGACGGAAGCAATGGCTGAGTTCAGCGCGGTGGAGCTCATCATAGCCAAGCGAGAGCGCGGTGAGCTGTCCACAAGTCAGATCGACTGGCTGGTTGCCAACTACACCAGCGGCATTGTTGCGGACGAGCAAATGTCCGCGATGGCCATGGCGATTTTGCTAAATGGGATGTCCCGGCGCGAGATTCAGGACCTTACCGCGGCCATGATTCGCTCGGGCGAGCGACTGGACTTCTCAGGTTTGAAATCAGCCACTACCGACAAACATTCCACGGGTGGAGTCGGCGACAAAATCACTCTTCCGCTTGCTCCGCTTGTTGCCGTCTTCGGGGTTGCGGTACCCCAGCTTTCGGGTAAAGGCCTGGGGCACACGGGTGGAACCCTGGACAAGCTGGAGGCCATACCAGGTTGGCGTGCATCGCTTTCCAACGCGGAGATGCGCTCACAACTGGAAGCGGTCGGTGCCGTTATCTGTGCTGCGGGATCCGGTTTGGCTCCGGCCGACCGCAAGCTGTACGCCCTCCGCGACGTCACCGGAACGGTAGAGGCCATCCCGCTGATTGCATCAAGCATCATGAGCAAGAAGATCGCGGAAGGCACTTCCAGCCTGGTTCTGGATGTGAAAGTTGGCTCCGGCGCCTTCATGAAGGACATCGACAAGGCACGCGAGCTCGCTCAGGTGATGGTTGACCTTGGCAATGATTCCGGCGTGAATACCAGCGCCTTCCTGACGGACATGAACACTCCGCTGGGGTTGAAGATCGGCAATGCTCTTGAGGTTGCTGAGTCGGTTGAGGTACTGGCTGGTGGCGGTCCGAGGGACGTCGTCGAAATCACCGTCGAGCTGGCCCGTGAGATGTTGCGCCTTGCCGGTAAACCTGACGCCGATGTTGACGCGGCGCTGAAGGACGGCCGAGCCATGGACAAGTGGCATCAAATGATCCGTGCGCAGGGCGGCGACCCTGAAGCGCCGTTGCCGGTCGCAAAAGAGCGTCACGTTATTACTGCCACCGAAACCGGATTCTTGGAAAAGCTGGACGCGCTTTCGGTTGGAATCGCATCCTGGCGTCTTGGCGCTGGGCGCGCCCGCAAAGAGGATTCAGTGCAGTTTGGGGCTGGAATCGAACTTCACGCGCAGGTGGGCGATAGGGTAGTGGCAGGTCAGCCGCTGCTTACACTTCATACCGATGAATCCGAGCGCTTCGAGCGGGCGCAGGAAGCGTTGGCGGGCGGCATCGTTATCGGTGCAGAACCGGTTCCCGAGCGCCAAATCATTCTCGAAAGGCTAACTAATGGCTAACTTCCCGGTACGCAATCTGCCAAAGATTTCGCTACACGATCACCTGGATGGCGGGCTTCGTCCGCAGACCATCATCGACCTCGCGGCGGAGATTGGCCACCAGCTGCCGGCAGATAACGCTGCCGACCTAGCCAAGTGGTTCTTTGATGCCGCCAGCTCGGGATCGCTGCCGCGCTACCTTGAGACTTTTTATCACACCATCGCAGTGATGCAGACCGCCGAGGGTCTGCGCCGCATCGCGAAGGAGTTTGTGCTTGACCTGGCAAATGACGGCGTCATCTACGGAGAGGTCCGCTGGGCACCTGAGCAGCACCTGACCGCCGGTCTGACTCTGGATGAGGTTGTGAGCGCGGTTCAGGACGGCCTGGAAGAAGGCGCAGAACGCGTTGAGGCTCAGGGCGGCTACATTCGCACCGGTCAGCTGATCACAGCGATGCGTCACGGAAACCGTGCACTGGAGATTGCGGAACTCGCAGTCCGCCACCGCTTCGATGGCGTGGTCGGCTTCGACATCGCCGGTGCCGAGGCAGGCTTCCCGGCCAGCAACCACAAAATCGCCTTCGACTACCTGGCCTCCGAGCTGATGCCGGCGACCGTGCATGCGGGCGAGGCTGACGGCGTGGAAAGCATCAAGGACGCCCTGGTAAGCGGCCGCGCTCTGCGCCTGGGTCACGGTGTTCGAATCAGTGAAGACATTATTCTGAGCCGCGAGGAAGGCGACACCGATTTCGTAACCCTCGGTCCTGTGGCTCGCTGGGTTTACGACCGCGGAATCCCGTTGGAACTCTGCCCAAGCAGCAACCTGCAGACCGGTGCAATCGAGGCCTGGGGAGACAGCATCGAGGACCACCCGTTTGACCTGCTTTACGAACTGGGCTTCAAGGTGACAGTAAACACCGATAACCGCCTGATGAGTGGCACCACTTTGACTCGTGAGCTGGAGCTTTTGGTGGATGCATTCGGTTACGGCATCGGTGACCTGGAACAGTTCCAGGTGAACGCCGCGATGGCTACCTTCCAGGACCTGGAAGCACGCGAAGAGCTTCTGGAAATGATTGCTGAGGGATTCAAGCGCGCCAGGGGTTCACGCCGCTAATGTCGCTGCTCGATTCCGCGCTTGGGGCGGGTTCAATCCTGTTGAACCAGAAAGCCACCGATTGGGAGTCTGCCGTTCGCCTTGCCGGGAGCGCCTTGGAATCCAGCGGCCGAACCACAGCTGCATACACCGATGCGATGGTGCAGACCATCCACGACCTGGGCGCATATGTAGTGATTGCACCCGGGCTTGCCATGCCACACGCGCGACCAAGTGAGGCAGTGCTTGAGACCGGAATGAGCCTGGTGACCTTGGCTGAGCCTGTTGTTTTTGGACACGCCAAGAACGACCCGGTTAGCGTTGTCTTTTCGCTGGCCGCGTTGGACCATGACAAACACTTGGAATTGCTCAGTGAGTTTGCGGCTCGGTTTGGGCAGGAAAACTTTGTAAATACCCTGTTAACTTGTTCCACCGAGGGCGAAATTCGCGCCCTGCTGTCCTAAGTTTTGACAGACTAGTCACATGAAAATCGTTGCCGTTTGTGGCGCCGGAATCGGCACTTCAGTTTTGCTGAAGATGAATGCCGAAAAGGTGCTGCGCACTCTGGGGCTTACCGCCACGGTTGAGGCAACCGACATCGATACCGCACGCAATAGCCGCGATGCACAAATCCTGCTTGCCACCCCGGAAATCGTTGACAAGTTGCGGGGATTGCCAAGCGAGGTAATCGCTATCGAGCAGGTTTTCGACCTGGCTGAGATTACCGAAAAGCTCTCCAAAGCTATGCTTTAGGCATGCTGCCTAACCCCGGATCCACCGATCGCACCACCGTCCATCGCCTTGGCGACAGAGCCGTTGCTGATCGTGCTGAGATGTACAAGATTTTGGATTCCACTGTTCTTTGCCACATTGGTTACGTAGAGGATGGGCAGCCATTTGTTTTGCCTTACGCCTATGCCCGTCACGAAGACAGCCTCCTGATTCACGGTTCCACCGGCGCTCGTTTCATGCGCGCGATGGCCGCGAGTGCATCGGTCTGTGTCACGGTCACCAAGCTGGACGGGCTGGTTCTTGCGCGTTCAACTTTTGATAGCTCGATGAACTATCGCAGCGTCGTTGTCCTGGGTGTAGCCGAAGAAGTTACCGGCGATGAAAAAGCTCAGCTCTTGGATGTGCTCTCCGATGGATTGGTTCCGGGGAGGGTCGCGGAAGTCCGTAAGTCCACGAAGAAAGAGCTTGCCGCAACAACCTTGCTGAGGCTTTCTCTGGCCGAGGCATCGGTGAAGGTGCGCTCGGGTCAGGTTGACGAAGACCGCGCTGGCTACGAGTCGGACGAGGATTTCGATGCCGTTTGGGCGGGGGTTATCCCGCTGCGAACCGTTGCGGATGTGCCCTTGCCTGCCGATTCAGCGGCCGAATCGGTTCCGCTTCCACAGAGCGTTCTGAACTACCTGGAAAACCCAAAGGCCTAGCGCCGACGGGTCAGGTGGTTAGCAGCTTCCGCAGGTCAGGCGCCCAGCAGCTTCCGCAGGTCAGTCTCAAGCTCGGATAGCGCAGCCGAAGCTTCTGCCTTGGTTGCACCGGTTGCCTGCAGGTAGCACTTCAGCTTCGGTTCGGTGCCGCTCGGGCGAATGAGGGCGCGCCTGCCATCGGTCAAGGTGAACCGCAGGCCATCGGTGGCCGGAAGGTCCGACGACGGCAGGGCTAAATCCTCGAATGCTGCACTCAGTCCGGCCAAGGTGGCAGGTGGCTGGGAGCGAAGGGAAGCGACCTGCTCTTTCGCTTTGCCCACGTTGTTGAAACGGAGTGTGATTTGGCTAGTTGCAGTGTGCCCGAATGTCTGCATCAAGGCTTCCAGGTGCTCTGCCAGGTTGGTTCCCTTGGCAGCCAGGCGAGCAGCCAAATCGGCCATCACCAGCGCAGCCGAGATTCCATCTTTATCCGGGGTGAACTGAGGGTCTAGGCAGTAGCCCAAGGCCTCTTCGAAGCCAAAAATAAGCCCGGGTACCTTGCTTATCCACTTGAATCCGGTGAGTGTCTGCTGGAATCCCAGCCCGTAGTGTTTGGCAACAGCGGTAAGCGCCGATGAAGACGCGATGCTGCAGGCAAGTGCTCCGGTTTGGCCATCAGCGGCGGCTTTCGCGGCAACCTCGCATCCAAGGATGAAACCGATTTGGTCACCGGTGAAATTCCGCCAGCCAGTCGGCTCGGTAGCATCGGGGACTGCTACAGCGAGTCGATCCGCATCGGGGTCAACCGCCAAAATGAGGTCGCTCTGGTTTGCCGAAGCCTGAGCGAAAGCCAGGTCCAGGGCCCCCGGCTCTTCGGGGTTTGGGAAAGCAACAGTGGGGAAGTTCCCATCGGGATTTATTTGCCGGGCAACTGTCTCTGGTTCCGGCAGCCCGGCAGCCTGGAAGACGCGCTGGGTAGTGTGCCAGCCAACTCCGTGCATAGCCGTGAACGTGATCAGCACCGGTGTGCGAGGTTCTGCTGACCTTGCAACAAGGCTTGCCGTGCGGGCAACGTAGGCGTCCATAATTTCGCCACCGCCAACCGTGTAGGCATCGGATTTCGCCAGCTGCCGGAAAGTCTTTTCAGCTGCAATCTGGGTTATGAAGTCGGCTATTTCTTTATCGATGGGGCTAATGATTTGAGACCCACCGAGCGCTCCGGCATAAACCTTGTACCCGTTGTCGCGCGGCGGGTTGTGGCTTGCGGTCACCATCACGCCGATGTCGTACGGACGGCGCGATCCGTCCGCTTCCAGGGTTCCAAACTTAGTGGCGAAGGCCAGCACCGGGGTTGGAACGTAGCCGTCAAAGAGTAGAACCTCAAAGCCGGCTGCCGCGAAAATAGAAGCGGAATCGGCAGCAAAGACATCGCTGTTGATGCGGCCATCAAAGCCAATGACCACGGATTTGCCGCCGATGGTTTTCAGGTATTCAACGATTCCCGCGGCTGCCTGTGCCACCAGGACTCGATTCATGCGGTTCGGTCCGGCACCGAGTTCGCCGCGCAGGCCGGCCGTTCCAAATCCGATTCTTTGGTCGAACCTGTCACGAAGGCTTTCTTGGTCGCCGGCAGAAATCAGCGCCTGAAGCTCTGCTCGGGTTTCTTCATCGGGGTCCTGCTGAAGCCAAGCATTGGCGCGATTCAGTAGGTCGGCGTCAAAATCGGAAGTGCGTGATTCGGTCATGGCGCAGGCTCTAAGGCAGTCGCTTCACGATCTCGGCTAGCAGACCTGCCAGGCGGCCCTCCGCAGCCTTTCCGGCCTCCAGCACTTCCTGATGGCTGAGCGGATTCTCGCTGATGCCCGCCGCCAAGTTAGTGATGAGGCTGAGGCCAAGAACCTTGAGTCCGGCTTCGCGTGCCGCAATCGCTTCGAGTGCCGTGCTCATTCCAACGACGTCGCCACCGATCAGCTTGGCCATGCGAACTTCAGCCGGGGTTTCGTATTGCGGTCCACGGAACTGAACGTAGACACCCTCGTCCAGGCTCGGGTCCACGTCCTTTGCCAACGCACGAAGCCCGCTGTCGTAGACATCGGTCATGTCAATGAAAGTTGCACCGTGCAGCGGGGTGGTGGCGGTGAGATTGATGTGGTCTCTTATGATGACCGGCTGCCCTGGTTTCCAAGTGGATTTGATTCCACCGGCTCCGTTGGTCAGCACCAAAGTCTTTACGCCGAGCTTGGCGGCCACGCGAACCGGGTGAACTACGGCGTCCACGCCAAGTTCCTGGTACAGGTGGGTGCGCGCGCCCAAAATCAGGATGTTGCGGCCATTTTCCAGTTGATAAGAGGAGATAGTTCCGCTGTGCCCAACCACCGGAGACTTGTGGAAACCGGCAAGTTTCTCGGCCGGGATTACCGCTCGCGGCTGCCCGAACTGACTGGCGGCCCCGCCCCAACCGGATCCCAAAGTGATCGCGATGTCGTGGGATTCCACACCTGTGAGGTCGCGAATCTGCTCCGCAGCTTGGCCCGCTGTTACTTCTGGGTTAAATGCTTGGCTATCTGGGCTACTCACCATGTTTTTGAGTCTAGTTGTCGGCAGAATAGGAAGGTGGACAATACGCAGAAACCGCATCACATCGTAATCATCGGCGGTGGCCCTGGTGGCTACGAGGCCGCTCTCTCGGGTCGCCAGCTTGGTGCAGAAGTCACCCTCATCGAAAGGTCGGGCATCGGCGGTCACGCTGTTCTCACCGATGTGGTGCCATCAAAGACCCTAATCGCAACTGCGGAAGCCGCCCAGCGCGTTGCCCACGCAACCAGTTTGGGTGTGAAGTTCACCTTCGCCGGCCAGCCTGTGATCCCGAAGATCGAGGTGGACCTCGGTGTTGTAAATCAGCGCCTGAAAGACCTAGCCGAGCAGCAGAGCGCCGACATGCTTGCGGAGCTAATCAAGGCCGGAGTGCGCGTAATCCACGGCACCGGCAAGCTGGACGGCAACCACAACGTGATTGCCACGCCAAGCGACGGCAGTGCGCCAGAGCGCATGGAAGCCAAGACCATCATCGTTGCGGTTGGTGCTACCCCGCGCGAACTTGATGCCGCCAAGCCTGACGGCGAGCGCATCTTCACCTGGACCCAGCTCTACAACCTGACCGAACTCCCAGAGCACATGATCGTGGTGGGTTCCGGTGTTACCGGTGCCGAGTTTGCGAGTGCATACAGCTCGCTTGGTGCCGACGTTACTCTCATCTCTTCCCGCACCACCGTTCTTCCGAGTTCGGATGCGGACGCCGCCGCAGTTATTGAGGAAGTTTTCAAACGAAACGGCATCAACATTTTGGCCGAGAGCCGCGCCGACAAGGTTGTCAACACCGGTGACGGAGTTGAGGTTACCCTTGCCGACGGCACGGTCGTGAAGGGCTCGCACTGCTTGATGGCAGTGGGCTCCATTCCAAACACCGCCGACCTTGGCTTGGAAGAAGCAGGCGTTATCCTCACCGAAAGCGGTCACGTTCAGGTGAACAAGGTGGCACGTACCTCGCGTGCCAATGTGTACGCTGTGGGCGACTGCACCACCTTTATGCCGCTGGCATCCGTCAGCCAGATGCAGGGCCGCACTGCCGTCTTCCACACAATGGGTGATGTCTCGGCTCCGACCAACCTGCGTAACGTGGCCTCGAACGTTTTCACCGCCCCGGAGATTGCAACCGTGGGCTGGGGCGAAGCGGACATCGAAGCCGGCAAGGTCTCTGGATTTGTAAAGAAGATTTACCTGCACAACAACCCGCGCGCAAAGATGCAGGGGGTCGAGGACGGTTTCATCAAGCTCATTTGCTCCACCGGCGGCACCGTCATCGGTGGCGTAGTTGTGGCACCCCAGGCCAGTGACCTGATCTACCCAATCGCTATCGCGGTTGAGAACCGCTTGACCGTGGACGATGTAGCCAGAACCTTCACCGTCTACCCGTCTATTTCCGGAGCGATTCAGGAAGCGGCACAGGACCTGCACCTGCCAACCGCCTAGGTTTAGGTTTCCGCCAAAGGGCGGCTACATTCAACCCAATGAGAAAGCCCCGACCGATTGGCCGGGGCTTTCGCTTTACCTCTAAGTTTTGTCGACTTCGGTTTACTCGAATTCGATGAGCACGGTTCCAGCCGGAACGGTCTCGCCGACCTTCGCGCCAATGCTCTTGATCTTGCCGGCCTTGTGCGAGTTCAGCGGCTGCTCCATCTTCATGGCTTCCAGAACTACAACCTGGTCGCCCTCGTTGATTTCCTGGCCAACTTCCACGGCAATCTTCACGACGGTGGACTGCATCGGTGCCTTGATGGAGTTTCCGGTGCCGGCTGCACCAGCCACGGCGCCAGTCTTCTTGCGCTTTGCGGCCGAGCCAGGAGCAGGTGCTGCGGCTGCGGCGCCAGCGAATAGAACTGCCGGGAGGCTTACCTCCACGCGCTTTCCGCCAACTTCAACCACGACGTTCTGACGTGGGCCAGCCTCTTCGCCTTCGCTGCCTTCAGCAACGTGAGCAGGAATGTCGTTGTTCCACTCGGTTTCGATCCAGCGGGTGTAAACGCCAAACTTGCCGTCCGCGCCGATGAAAGCAGGCTCGTTGACGATGCGCTGGTGGAAAGGCAGAACGGTCGGCAGGCCCTCAACCTTCATCTCCGCCAAAGCGCGGCGGCTGCGGGCTAGCGCCTCTTCACGGGTCGAGCCGGTAACAATCAGCTTGGCGACCATGCTGTCGAACGAGCCGGAGATCTCATCGCCGCTTTCAACGCCGGTGTCAACGCGCACGCCAGGGCCGCTTGGGGCCTTGAAGAGCTTTACCGGACCCGGTGCAGGCATGAAGTTGCGGCCGGCGTCCTCGCCGTTGATGCGGAACTCAAAACTGTGGCCCTTGATGATTGGGTCGGCGTAATCCAACTTGCCGCCCTCGGCCAAACGGAACTGCTCGCGAACCAGGTCAAGGCCGGTTACCTCTTCGGAAACCGGGTGTTCAACCTGCAGGCGAGTGTTTACCTCGAGGAAGGAAATGGTGCCATCCTGGGCAACCAGGAACTCACAGGTTCCCGCACCCTGGTAGCCAACTTCCTTCAGGATCGCCTTGGAAGATTCGTAAAGGCGCTTGATCTGGTCCTCGGTGAGGAACGGTGCCGGAGCCTCTTCCACCAGCTTCTGGTGACGGCGCTGCAGCGAGCAGTCGCGGGTGGAAACCACCACGACGTTGCCGTAGGCATCGGCCAGGCACTGGGTTTCAACGTGACGAGGCTTCTCCAGGTACTTCTCCACGAAGCACTCACCGCGTCCAAATGCTGCGATGGCCTCGCGGGTGGCGCTCTCAAAGAGCTCAGCCACCTCTTCCTTCTTGTAAGCAACCTTGATTCCGCGGCCACCGCCACCGTAGGCAGCCTTGATGGCCACTGGCACACCGTGCTGAGCCACGAAGTCCAGAACCTCGTTGGCATCCTTCACAGGGTTCAGGGTTCCAGCCGCTAGCGGAGCTCCAACCTTCTCGGCTACGTGACGTGCGGAGACCTTGTCTCCCAGCATCTCGATAGCCTTCGGGCTTGGGCCAATCCAAATCAGACCTGCATCGATGACGGCACGAGCGAAGTCGGCGTTCTCTGCAAGGAAGCCATAGCCAGGGTGTACCGCGTCTGCTCCAGACTGAGCCGCTACAGCAAGAATCTTGTCAATCACCAGATAGGTTTCGGCACTGGTGGTGCCGTTCAGCGCGTATGCCTCGGTGGCCAGCTTGACGTGCATGGCATCGCGGTCTTGGTCGGCGTATACAGCAACGCTCTGGATTCCCGAGTCGATGGCGGCACGAATGATTCGCACAGCGATCTCGCCGCGGTTGGCAACCAGTACCTTGGTGATCTTCTTTGCAGTAGTCATAGTTCTTCTAGCCTATTTGCTGAATGGCCTAGAGGCCGGTTGGGCAATAACAAAAAATCAACGATTCCAAAGGCTTTGGTATTCGATTCCGAGCTCCAAAACCAGTTCGCGCAGGGTGGGCAGGCTCAGGCCAATCACGGTGTGCGGGTCACCTTCGATGGCACGGATGAAGGCGCCACCCAATCCATCGATTGTGAATGCGCCGGCTACTTTCAATGGCTCACCGGTGGCAACGTATGCCTCGATCTCGGCATCGCTGAGGTTCGCGAAGTGAACCAGGGAGCTGGAAGCCTTGCCTACGGCGACTGGAGCCGCAGGGTTGCGGTTATCGATCACCCAGTGGCCGCTGAATAGCTTGCCGGAGTTTCCGCGAAGCTTCTGCCAGCGGGCGATGGCAACCTCCGGAAGGTGCGGCTTTCCCAGTGACTCTCCGCCGAATTCCAGCGATGAATCGCAGCCGATGATCACCTTGCCCGCGGTTTCAGGACGGGCTAGGACCGCCTCTGCCTTGGCGCGTGCCAGAAGCAAAACCATGTCCTGGGTGGATTGAATCAGTCCTTGGGCGGTGGCAACTGCTGTTACTTCGTCTTCGTCCACCATCGGCGCAATGGTCAGAGGTTCTATGCCACCAGCGCGCAAGAGGGTGAGGCGGGCAGGGCTGGTGGATGCAAGAACTACTTCAGTCATGTGAATAAGGGTATTCGGTGGGCGGATGGCTAGGTGGATGGCCCGAGGTGTGGAAAACTTGTCAGGTGAATAAAACCATCAACTGGACCGGTCAGCAGTTAACCCTTCGCATCGAGAAGGTCGCCCACGGCGGCATTTTTGTTGCCCGCCACGACGGTCGGGTGGTTTTCGTTTCGCACGTTCTTCCCGGCGAGCTCGTCAAGGCGGTCGTATTCGAGGATCGCGGTGGTTCATTCTGCCGTGCCGAGCCAATGGAGATTCTGGAGCCATCGGCCGATCGCGTTCCGCACTTCTGGAAGGAAGCCAGCGCTGAAGGCAGCGACCGAGCCCTTGGTGTAGGTGGCGCCGGTGGTGCAGAGTTTGGCCACATCAAGCTGGCCCGTCAGCGCGAGCTGAAAGCAGACGTAATCGAAGAGGCGCTGAGCCGCATGTCTGGAATTACCCTGCGCCCAGTTGTGGAGGCAGTTGCCGGCGATGACGAGGCCAACGGACTGGGCTATCGCACCCGCGTGCAGCTTCACGTTGATGAAGCCGGTGAGCCTGGTCCTTACCGTGAGCGCAGCCACGATGTGGTTTACTGCCGCACACTTCCGCTGGCTGTTGAAGAAGTCAACGAGCTTGGCCTGCACCTAAAGAACTGGCAAGGCGTAAAGAAGATTGAAATTGCCGTTTCGGGTACCGGTCAGGTCCAGTACTCGGTGGATAAAAAGGCTAAGGGCGACGCCAAACTTATTGAGCGTGCCGGCGGCCGAACCTTCCGCATTTCTAGCGGCGGATTCTGGCAGGTGCACAAGGGCGCTGCGGACGTACTCACCGAGTGTGTGAACGAGATGGTGGCCGAGGTCGGAATCGACCTGAACGCACCGAACCTGGATCTTTACGGCGGCGTTGGGCTGTTCGCGGGCTCGCTCGCTGCGCGTTTCGCTAACCGCCTCAAGATCACTACGGTGGAGGCAATCAAGCAGGCCACCGAGGATGCCAAGCTGAACCTGGCCGACCTTCCTGCGGTTCGTGCCGTCTGTGCTCCTACAGAGCGCTACCTGGCCGAGCAGAACAGCCTGGTCAAGGCCGGCAGCATCGATTACTCAGAAGCCACGATTGTGATTGACCCGCCAAGGTCGGGAGCGGGTGACCGCGTTGTGAAGGACCTCATCAAGATGGGGCCAAAGCACATCGTGTACGTAGCCTGTGATCCGGTGGCTTTGGCGCGTGATTTGAAGGGCTTCGCGGCCGGCGGCTACCAGTTGAAGAAGCTCCGTGCCTTCGATCTTTTCCCTCACACTCACCACGTCGAGACGGTGGTTTCACTGGTTCGAAGCTAGTGAGCAGAGCAGACCTCGCACAAAATGTTTTAGGTCTGCGACAAAATATAAGGTGTTATGCATTTAGCGCGCGAGGGGAGGGCTAAGTTGAGTTTCATTAGAAGCACCAGTGGCACCATGTCACGCTTTGTTTCGGAGGCGCCGGCTACATTCACGTCTCGCAAAATGGACTCCATCATTGCCAAGTCCTATTCCCTTGCCCTGCTGCTGTCTATTTTGGAGATTTGCACTAACGCATTCGCGCAACAGAGTTTGCTCAACCCGGCGGTTTTCTGGCCTCTGGTGGTCCTGAACCTGGCATCGGTGCTTTTGCTGGCCATTGGCAACTGGTTTATTGAGGTCAGTAACCGCTGGTATGTGATTCATGCCTGCGTGGTGGCATTCAGTCTCTTGTTGTGGCCTATGGCACCAATGGACCCAGCTCATTTACCGGCTGGATTCACGCCTTTCATCTGGTGGACACTTGGTTGGGGTGCATTGAGTGCAGGACTTGGGCTGAATCGAATCCTCGGCGCCTTGTATATGGTTCTAATCCCGGCTTGGTTTGCCACAGAGCAGGTTATGCCGGCCGGCGGCAACGCAACTCTTGGTGTCGCTTTTCAAAACGGCGTGTATACGTTTTTGATCTCAGCCGTGCTGGTTTCCATGGTCGGCCTTCTTCGCTGGCAGGCGGTACAGCAGGACCTTGCCGCCGAGACTGCAGCCAAAGCTCAGGCGGCAAGCGCTGCCGAAAACGGTGTTGCTGGTGAACACCTCAAGCTTGGATCGATGGTTCATAACCAGATCTTGACCGCCTTGGATGCCGCCGTTGCAGCGCGCACTTCTCAGGAACGCGCAGGCGCGGCGAAGCTCGCTGAGTCAGCCATTGACCGCCTCAGAAGTTACGAGGCGGAATCTGTAGCTAAAGATGTCTCCATCACCGCAAGCGCGTTTTTCTCATCACTGAGCGATCTCATTCAGAAGCAGCAGATGGATTGGGCTATTTCGGCCTCGGCAGAGGGAGCCATGCAAATCCCCAACGAGGTTATCTCGGCTATGACCGAGGCAACGCTGCAGGCTATGGAAAACTCGGAACTCCACGCTGGCGGCCCATCGGTAAAGCGCAAGGTGAATCTGCGGTCGAGCAAGGGTGAAGTGAAGATCGCCGTCATTGATGACGGTGTTGGTTTTAGACCGAGCCGCATAAGCAAGAATCGCATTGGCCTCAGGGTTCTCATTTTCAAACGTATGACTCAGGTTGGTGGCCAGGCTCATGTGAATGCCAAACCTGGTGAAGGTACTACCGTGGTGCTGGAATGGAGCGGCGATGAATAGAGCCGCGATGTCATTGCTGCAGGGACTAGTCCTTGCTTTCGGTATCAACCACCTCATTTTGGGTATGTTCTGGCTGCCCACTTACCAGCATGCTCCCCCAGTCTTGCTAGCTTTTGGCCTGTACCTCCTGGCCTTGATTTTCAGTATTTACGGGCACTCAGAACTTCGCATTCCTTCCTACCAGGCATGGTCTAATCTAGCGGTGGCAGTAACGGTTCCAGTCCTCGTGCTATCGCAGTTGCCCATCGCCGATTACGCGGTTGACGGATCCTTCCAAACTTGGTTTGTTGCGGGAATCAGCCTGATTCTGTCAATTACCACGGCCCGAGGTCACGCCGCCATCGCCTGGATCGGCCTTGCTGCCCTGTGGGCTGAGGTCTTGATTTGGGGTGGGGTTCCAGTACTCACCACCAGTGGGCTGATTGGCGCATTGTTGCTAGTCGCGGCATCTTGGGGCGTTGGCCGGGGTCTCCGGTCAACGGAAAAATCTGCACGGGAGTTCCACAAGCTTGCCGCCGAACTTGAATCGCGGACGTCTCGCACGGTTGCAGTTCGCGAGGCCAGACAGCGTCTTTTGCAGGGAACGCTCCTGACGGCCATGCCAATGCTTGAGCTCATTAGAGATTCCAAGGGCGATCTTTCAGAGGGTGCTCGCGCGGAATCGGTTCTGCTCAGTTCACGCCTTCGCGATGAAATTCAGGGAAATCGTATTTTGAACGACGGAGTGCGGCTTGCCACCCGCGAGGCCCGAAAGCGCGGCGTAGATGTTTCCTTCGACGATCAAGGTGGACTCGATCAACTCGAAGGCTCGGAGCTTCTTGCAATCCAGTCCAGCATCACGCAAGCCATCAACGCCACCGAGGCCGGCAAAATCCACATCGCGGCTCCGGCTGGTCAAAGTTACGCGGTGAGCATTGTGGCATCTCGACCAGAGGCCGGCGCACCCGACCTCTGGCTGCGCCTGCCCTAAGCGCGATCTAGTTACGCAATAAAAATCCCCCGTCTCATTTCTGAGTGCGGGGGATTTTTTATGGGACAGTTGTGTGGGCTACAGGCTCATCGCGTAACGCAGGGTGTCCAGTGGAAGGCCACCCAGGTTCAGTGCCTTCTTGTGCCAGGCCTTGATGTCGAAGCTGTCCCCGGCCTTCGCCTTGGCTTCGTCACGCAGGTTCTCCCAGAATCGCTGGCCAACCTTGTAGCTCGGAGCCTGTCCAGGCCATCCGAAGTAGCGGTTGGTTTCGAAGTTGATGAACTCCTTGCTCATATTTACGTTGGCAGTCATCTGCGAAATTGCGTAATCGAAGTCCCACTTGCCGGTGCCATCCAGGCGTGGCTTGCCCAGGTGCACACCGATGTCCAGCACCACGCGAAGCGCGCGCATGCGCTGGCCGTCCAGCATGCCGAACTTGTCTCCCGGGTCATCCAGGTAGCCTAGTTCTTCCATTAGACGCTCTGCGTAAAGCGCCCAGCCCTCGCCGTGGCCGGAAGTCCACGAGGCCAGGCGGCGCCACGAGTTCAACTCATCGCGGTTGTAGACGGCCTGGGCAACCTGCAGGTGATGTCCCGGCACGCCCTCGTGGTAAACGGTGGTGGTTTCACGCCAGGTGTCGAACTCGGTTACGCCATCTGGCACACTCCACCACATACGCCCAGGACGGCTGAAGTCATCGCTAGGCCCGGTGTAGTAGATGGCTCCGCTGTTGGAAGGTGCGATCATGCACTCCAGTTTGCGAAGCGGTGGGTCGATGTCGAAGTGCGTCTTGCCTAGGTCCTCGATGGCGCGGTCGCTCAGCTTCTGCATCCAGGCTTGGAGTTCCTTGGTGCCGTGTAGTTTGCGCTTTGGGTCGCCGTTCATGAACTCGATAGCTTCTTTAACCGAAGCTCCCGGCTTGATCTGCTTGGCCACGGCCTCCTGCTCGGCGGCAACGCGGGCCAACTCTTCACGACCCCATTCGTAGGTCTCGTCCAAGTCCAGCTTTGCCCCAACGAATGCCTGGCTCAAGAGTGCATAGCGCTCACGGCCAATGGCGTCTTCAGCGGTGGCGGCAGGCAAAAGCTCTTTTTCCAGGAATGCCGCCAGCTTGCCGTAGGCATCGGATGCGTTCTGAGCAGCACGCTCAAGGTCTGCTTTCAAGGAGGCCGGAAGTTCGGCATCCCCGGCCTTGGCGCCCTCTGCAAACTTCTGGAAGAAACCATCGGCTGCTGCAAGCTTCTTGGACTGCTCCAGAACCTGAAGAACCTGACGACGTGCAGGGGTGTCCTTCGCTGCGATGCCAACGCGCAGGGTCTCGATGTAGCCGTCAACTGCGCCCGATACTGCATTGCTACGACCGGTCAGGTTGACCCAGTCCTGTTCGGTTGCGGTTGGCGAGAGGTCGAAGATCTCGCGGATGCCCTGAGCGGGCGAGGCAATCACGTTCAGGTTGCGGTACCAGAGGCCGGCATCATGGCTTTCGATGTCCAGCTTCAAAGTGCGCTGCATGGCGTCTTTGGTGACGCGATCGGTGTCGTCCACGGCTTCGGTGGCATCGAGCTGCTTTAGAACCTCAGCAGCTTTCTTAACGCTCTTCTCGTGAGCCGCTGGGCTTTCATCGTCCAGCTGGTCTTCACCGCCTGGGCGACCCAGGTAAGTGGCATAGCTTGGGCTCTGCTGGACCATCCAGTCCAGGTAGGAGTCGGCTAACTTGTCGATTTCAGACGGAGTACGCGACATTGCATTCCTTCGGATTCGGGGCTGCCACCAATGGCAGTCGATTGGTTGAATCCTAGCGAGAAAATGCCGCTGAAATTGCCTTAGTTCAGACCGCGACGAACACTTGCGGTCCACTGGCCGTGACCTGGCACAACCTGACCGCGCAGGATACTTCCGTTTCGGTGC
The DNA here is from genome assembly GCA_039800845.1 of Actinomycetota bacterium. Lineage (GTDB taxonomy): Bacteria > Actinomycetota > Actinomycetes > Actinomycetales > Microbacteriaceae > Rhodoluna. The sequence goes on along the minus strand of JBDLQA010000105.1, from coordinate 36,093 downwards.
CAGTTGGCAACGCGCCTTGCGGTGTTCTTGGCCTCCGATGCAGCGGCACTGGCGGCGGCAGCCTGCAAAACGGCAACCACTACGGCCAGTTCTTCGGCCGAAGGGTTTCCGGCAACCACCTTCAGGTGCGGGTTCGCGTTGTTCTCAGACATCGGTGCCTAGGCCGCTTTACAGCGGAATGTTTCCGTGCTTCTTAGGTGGCAAGGATGAGCGCTTGGTGCGCAGTGCGCGCATCGCCTTGATAACTGCGATACGAGTGGCCGAAGGCTCGATGATGCCATCCAGCTCGCCACGCTCTGCCGCCAGGAATGGGCTGGCCACGTTGTAGGTGTACTCGGCTGCGAGCTGGGCGCGAACTGCGCTCACATCGGCGCCGGATGCTTCGGCTTCCTTGATCTTGTCACGGAAGAGGATGTTGACGGCACCCTGACCACCCATCACAGCGATTTCGGCGGTCGGCCAAGCAAGGTTGATGTCGGCTCCAAGCTGCTTGGAACCCATGACGATGTAGGCGCCACCGTAAGCCTTGCGAGTGATGACGGTTACCAACGGAACGGTGGCCTCCGCATACGCGTACAGCAACTTGGCTCCACGGCGGATCACACCGGCCCACTCCTGGTCGGTGCCAGGAAGGTAGCCAGGAACGTCAACCAGGGTAAGGATCGGGATGCTGAAGGCGTCACAGAAACGAACGAAGCGAGCGGCCTTCTCGCCAGCCTCGATGTTCAGGGTTCCCGCCATCGCCTGTGGCTGGTTGGCGATGATTCCAACCGAACGGCCATCGACGCGAGCGAAGCCAATGATGATGTTCGGAGCGTAGAGTGCCTGAACTTCGAGGAACTCGTTTTCATCGACGATGCTCTCGATAACCGCGTGCATGTCGTACGGCTGGTTTGGAGAGTCAGGGATGATGGTGTCCAGTGCGCGGTCTTCATCGGTAACTTCAAGCTGACCGGCAGGCGCATAGGCCACGGTCTCCGCCAGGTTGTTCTCCGGCAGGTAGCTCAGCAACGAACGCGCGTAGTCGATGGCGTCCTCTTCATCGGAGGCCAGGTAGTGAGCCACACCGGAAGTCTTGTTGTGGGTCAGTGCGCCACCAAGCTCCTCCATGCCAACGTCTTCGCCGGTCACGGTCTTGATTACGTCTGGTCCGGTGACGAACATGTTGGAGGTTTTGTCCACCATGATCACGAAGTCGGTTAGCGCAGGGGAGTAAACCGCACCACCGGCAGCAGGGCCCATGATGATGGAGATCTGCGGGATGACTCCACTGGCCATGGTGTTGCGCTTGAAGATTTCGCCGTACTTACCCAGGGCGATAACGCCTTCCTGGATGCGAGCACCACCGGAGTCGAGCATTCCGATTAGTGGTACACCGGTTGCGATTGCCAGATCCATTACCTTGATGATCTTGTTTCCGGCTGCCTCACCAAGCGAACCACCGAAGATGGTGAAGTCCTGGCTAAAGATTGCAACCTGACGGCCATCGATGGTTCCCACACCGGTAACCACGGAGTCGCCGTAAGGGCGAGCCTTGTCCATGCCGAAAGCGGTGGAGCGGTGACGAACGTACTCGTCGAGCTCTTCAAACGAACCCGGGTCCAGCAGAAGTTCGATGCGCTCGCGCGCGGTCTTCTTACCCTTGGCGTGCTGCTTGGCGATAGCGGCCTCACCACTGGCAGTTACTGCCTCGTGGTAGCGGCGACGCAAATCCTCCAGCTTGCCGGCAGTGGTGGATAGATCCGGGGTCTGATTCTCAGCGGACAAAGTTCACTCCAGGTTCTAGATACTGGAAACAGACTACCGCTGGAACCCCCGATTAGCCTGCGTTGTTGCGCTATTGCGAGGCGCTAATCTGGCGTAATGGAGCTACCGAAGAGTGCCAATCTAACCCCGAGGCTGATCTGGCGTGACCAAGCCGGCAGTACAAACCTGGAACTCATTGAGCTGGCTCAGGCGGAGTCGCTGCCTGATTTCACTGTTTTGGTAACCGCAAATCAGGTCGCGGGCAGGGGTCGCTCGGGCCGAGTCTGGCAGGCTCCGGCAGGAACATCGCTGGCGATTAGCGTGCTATTGCGTCCCCGGCTAGATGCCAGCGCCGACCTTGGCAAGCTTGGCTGGCTTCCGCTTCTCGGCGGCCTGGCGATGGCTCAGAACGTTCAGGGGCTGCTGCCGGAACTCGGCGGCGAAGCTGCCAACGGCGTCATCGGTGTGAAGTGGCCAAACGATGTTTTGGTGAATGAGCGCAAAATTAGCGGAGTGCTGACCGAACTCGTGACCCTGAAAAGTGCGCAGGCTAGCCCGCAGTTTGGGCCATCGACGGCGGTGGTTATCGGTGCCGGAATCAACCTGACAATCACCGATGAAGAGCTGCCGGTACCAACCGCTACTTCGCTGAGAATCGCGGGAGCCACTCTGCCAGATTCCCTCGATGAGAGGCTCGACCTCGTGCTCTCGGGATACCTGGAGAGGCTGAACCACTGGTATCAGCGCTTCACCGAGGCCAAGTTGAGTTCGGTTGTGAGTGGGCTGCGCGAAGCAGTGATTGAAAACTGCGTGAGCCTGAACCGTGAGGTGCGGGCGATATTGCCTGGCGATAGTGAGCAGGTGGGCAGGGCGGTCACCATCGATGATTCCGGCAAGTTGGTTTTGGAAGTTGCGGGCGGGCCATTTGCTGTTGCGGCCGGAGACATTGTGCATTTAAGGCACAATTGATCCTGTGAGCTTTGAATCCGAAATGTTGCTGGGGCGTTTTCGCGCGCGCGGCAGCCGACTGATTCTGCCAACACTTTTTCTTGCCGTCTCGGCATTCCTGCTGAGCTTCCTCTATGGCCGTTTCACCGAGCAGTGGCAGCTAATCGCGCTCTATTCGGTGTGCGGCCTGATTGCATTCTTCGGATTCCTCATCCCACTGCTGCGCTACCTGACCGCCTGGACCGATGTAACTACGGCCCGCGTTGTTGTTAGGTCGGGCCTTTGGGGTCAGAACTACCGCTCGGTATCGCTGGCGCAGGTGCAGCAGGTGGAGCAATCCGGAAGCGTCATCACTCTTCAGGTTCAAGGCGAAGAGGCCTTGGAAATCCGCGGTTTGCCAAAATCCAAACTTGTTTCCCAAGAAATTTCCAACCTGGTGGCAAGAACCACCCCCGCCTCAAGCTTTGTAGGAGCCTAAATGTCCGGTCTTCGCGTTGGTGTCATCGGTGGCGGTCAGCTTGCCCGCATGATGACCCCGCCAGCAATCAACCTGGGAATCACTCTCAAAGTGCTAGCCGAAGCCGAGGGATCATCGGCCGCTCTGGCAACCACTCAGGTTGGCGACTACACCCAGCTTTCGGTGGTTGAGGAATTTGCAAAGACCGTGGATGTAATCACCTTTGATCACGAACACGTGCCGCTTTCCATCCTGCAGGCCCTTGAAGCCCAGGGCGTCAGTGTTCAGCCGCCGAGCAAGGCGCTGGCATTCGCTCAGAACAAGCTGCACATGCGTGAACGCCTGGGCGCGCTGGGTCTTCCTATGCCGGACTGGGCGGAGATCCACGATGCCGACTCGCTGGATTCTTTCATCGAGGCCCACGGTGGCGTAGCCATTTTGAAGACCCCGATTGGCGGCTATGACGGCAAGGGTGTGCGCGTGGTTTCATCCGCGGCAGACGCAGCCGACTGGCTGAGCGCCGAAGGGCTGGCCAAGGTGGGTGGCCACCTGCTGGTGGAAGAGAAGGTTAGCTTCACCCGCGAACTTGCGCAGCTGAGCGCCCGCACCCCTAGTGGTGCATTCCGCGCCTGGCCGCTGGTGCAGACGGTGCAGCAGAACGGCGTCTGCTCCGAGGTGCTTGCACCTGCCCCAGATGCCAGCGAAGAGACGCTAGAGACCGCTGCCCAGATCGCGCGCGCAGTGGCCGAAGGTCTCGGTGTGACCGGCGTGCTGGCGGTTGAGATGTTTGAAACCACCGATGGTCGCCTGCTGATCAACGAGTTGGCAATGCGCCCGCACAATAGCGGCCACTTCAGCATCGAAGGCAGCGTGACGAGCCAGTTTGAACAGCACCTGCGCGCAGTGCTGGACTTGCCGCTGGGGTCCACCCTGGCAACAGACGCACACGCGGTGATGATTAACCTGCTGGGCGTGGATGACTCCAACGATTTCCTGGCGCACTACCCGAAGGCGCTCGCCGCACACCCGGAGGCCAAGGTTCACACCTATGGCAAGGGTGCCCGTGCGGGTCGAAAGATGGGCCACGTGACCGTGGTTTCCGGGAATTCAGAATGGGCACTCGCCGAGGCGCGTGCTACGGCCAAATTGCTCCGCAACGAATAAAATTTCCTCGTACTGATTTCTCAGTATTGACGCGCTTTTTTCGCGTCTGGAAGAGGTGTGCGAGATGGCAAATCCGCTTGTTGGCGTAGTCATGGGATCCGATTCGGACTGGAACGTTATGTCCGAGGCGGCTACCGTCCTCAAGGAATTCGGAATCGAGTTCGAGGTTGAAGTACTGAGTGCACACCGAACCCCCGAGCGCATGGTCGAGTGGGGCAAGGCTGCGGCTGGTCGCGGCATCAAGGTGATCATCGCCGGTGCCGGTGGCGCTGCTCACCTGCCTGGCATGCTGGCTTCCGTCACCACGCTTCCGGTTGTTGGTGTGCCTGTTCCGCTTGCCCGCCTAGACGGCATGGACTCGCTTCTTTCCATCGTGCAGATGCCTGCCGGTATTCCGGTGGCCACTGTTTCGATCGGTGGCGCTAAGAACGCCGGAATTTTGGCGGCGCGCATCATCGGTACCAACGATGCAGCACTCAGTGCCAAGCTGGATGCTTTCGCGGAGAACCTCAAAGACCAGGTGGCCGAAAAGAACGCCAAGCTCAAGGCCTCGCTCTAAGAATCATGAGTTCCACTAGTCCGTTCCGCAATATCGACCGCGCCAGCGGCGAGCACCTGACCAAACGCGCCTGGTGGCTCATTCTGCTGACCCTCGTGATTCCGGGTTCGGCTCAGTTGATTGCCGGTAGTCGCCGTTTCGGCCGCATCGGAATCGTGGCAACTTTCGTTTATTGGGCACTGTTTGTTCTGGCAGCCGTGCTCTACGTGGTCAACCGTTCTTGGCTGTTCTTCGTGGTCACTTTCCCGATCCTCTCCGGTTTCATCGCCATTGTCTTGGTCGCATACGCCTTGCTATTCGCGGTGCTCGCGCTCGACACCCTGCGCCTCATGAACATCGCCCGCATTCCGGGTCGGGTCAAGTGGGTTTCACTGGCCGGAATCCTGCTCGTGGGAGTTCTCGGCACCAGCACCATCGGCTACGCGGGCAACCTTGCCGGTGTCCAGTCCAACATGATTGGCAGCATCTTCACCCAGCAGGGAATCACACTGCCGGAGAACGGCCGCTACAACATCTTGCTGATGGGTGGCGATGCCGCGCGCGACCGCCTGGGTCTCCGTCCAGACTCGATGTCGGTTCTAAGCATCGATGCCACCACCGGCCAGACCGTCAACATCGGTATTCCACGTAACCTGCAGCGTGCCCCATTCGTGGCCGGTTCGCCAATGGTCAAGCTGTGGCCTAACGGCTACAACTGCGGCGATGTTTGCCTCATCAACGCCATCTATAAGGACGTCACCGATAACCACGCCGACCTTTACCCGGACGCCGTGAAGCAGGGCTCAAACCCTGGAATCGAAGCCACCAAGGAAGCAGTCGAAGGTGTTCTGGGCATCAAGATTCAGTCCTATGTTTTGGTGGACATGGCCGGTTTCAAGGCCCTCATCAATGCACTTGGCGGCATCACCATCGATGTAAAGCAGCGCCTTCCGATTGGCGGCCAGCAGGACGCATACGGCAACCCAATCAACGTGAAGGGTTGGATTGAGCCAGGCGTTCAGCACATGGATGGCGCCACCGCCATCTGGTACGCGCGTTCCCGTCACACCACCAGCGACTACGACCGCATGCAGCGCCAGCGCGAGGTTGAAGACGCGTTGCTGGCACAGATGGACCCGGGAACCGTGCTCAGCCACTTCAAGGAGATCGCTGCGGCCGGCCGCCAGCTGGTGCAGACCAACATTCCAAACGGTCAGGTTGCCATCTATTTAGACCTGGCTCTCAAGGCTAAGAAGCTTGGCATCAATAAGTTGGAGCTGGTGCCTCCAACCATCGATGTAGTCCACCCGGATTACAAAGCCATCCACGCCATGGTCCAAAAGGCATTTACTCAGACTTCCAGCACAAAATAGTTCTGTAAGCCTGGCGAAAGGAAGCCATCATGAAGGCAACTAAGTTCGTTTGGGTGGCAGCGGTGTGCGCACTTGCCGTTACCTCTTTGACCGGCTGCAGCATGCTTTATCCGCACTGGGGCGCCACCGATTTCCCCACCGATGGACCAACCAGCACCAGCATCAATGTGCCTACCGTCACACCGTCTCAGACCGCCAGCCCGACACCAACGGCCAAGCCGGTGCAGGCCGCCAAGATTCAGGTGATGTCCGTCAACTTTGACGCCACCAACCAGGTTGTGGATGTAGTTGCCGCGGTGACAAACACCGCTGAAGATGGCGGCCAATGCACGCTCACCGTCACCAGTGGAAGCACCAGCAAGAGCCAGGTAGTTCGCGCGGAAAGCAATGTGGACACCACTCAGTGCTACCCAATGGAAGTCTCTACTGCCGGTCTGGCTAAGGGCAACGCGGTGGTAGTTGTCAGCTACAAGTCGCCTGCATTCGTGGGCTCCAGCCTGAGTCAAACGATCACTATTCAGTAATGAGAAAACCGACCTCGCGAGTCTGGGCCTTAATCACCACGGTGGTGTTGGCCCTTTCTGGCGTTGTCGGGCTTAGTCTGCCGCCTCAGCAGGCGAAGGCTCTTTCGGGTTCCATGTTTGACCCTGGCCTCATCATCGGTGACAGCGTTTTCTACGATTTCGGCACCATGACCGACACCGACATCCAGAAGTTCCTGGACCAGCAGGTTCCGAAATGTAAGTTGGCTCCGGCGGCTGCGGTTGGTGACTTCACCTGCCTGCGTTACTACCGCACCGATATACCGGCGATGCCCGCCGTTGCTGGGCGCTGCAACGCCATCGATGCCCAGAGCAATGTGCTGGCTTCCACCATGATCATGGTGATTGCACGCGCCTGCAACATTAATCCTCGAGTGATTTTGGTGACCCTCCAGAAAGAACAAGGATTGGTCACCAGCACTAATCCGTTCTGGCCCGATTCCAACGGCAACCCAAGCACCACCAAACCGGCCGATTATCGTTACCAAATCGCCATGGGATTCGCGTGCCCAGATACCGGACCATGCACTACCTTCGGATTCTTCTATCAGGTTTATAAAGCCGCGAGTCAGTTCCACTGGTATGGCAATCCGGCGGGTTCGTTTACCTACTTGGCAGTTGGTAAAACCGTGTCGGTTAATTACAACCCCGACTCCAGTTGCGGCAAGAAGTCATTTGTGATGAAGTCGCAGGCCACGGCCGCGCTTTATTACTACACCCCGTACACGCCTAATCAGGCAGCCTTGGACAACCTCTATGGTTCAGGCGATAAGTGCAGTGCATACGGAAATCGAAACTTCTGGCGCTACTACTGGGACTGGTTTGGTTCACCTATCGGCGGTGGCTTCCTGCTCAAATCCGCAACGAGCGATACCTATTTGATCGTGCCGAACTCGGCAGGTGGTTTCAACAAGTACGACATCGCGGATCCGCTGCTTGTGACGGCGTTGGCTCCGCTGGGCCCGGTCGGCATTGTCTCGCAGGATTACCTAGATTCCTTCACCGATTCCGGTCCGATGACCCGAATCGTGAAATCGGCTACGAACAACTACTACTTCGTGGACAACGGCGGAAAGTATGCGTTCAGCTCTTGCACCCAGGCCTTAGTATTTGGCCTCAGCTGTTCGGACGCGGTTCAGCTAACTTCCTACCAGCTGAATGCGCTGACAACACGTGCACCGATGTCCGCCCTGGTGCCTGAAACCACAGGGCAAACCTACGGCCCAAGCTACCTGATTACCGGTGGGGTGAAGCACGAGATTCTGGATCAGGCTTCCGCGGTCGATGCCGGTCTGACCCTGCCAGCTCAGGGCTCGGTGCCAATCTCTGCCTTCAACTACCTGCCTTGGGGCGGTCCAATCGCCAGAAGCGGCGTCCTGTTCACCAACCGCACCAATGGCAACTACGCGCTCATCTCGGGCGGTAAGTATTACGAAATCGATCACGCCACTAGCTCTGATATCGACTTCAAGACTTGGTTCCCAACCACGGTTGGAACTCTGAGTGATTTAGGTGTGGATTCGATTCGAGCCAGCAATACGGTGCACACGATTGTCTCCGATGAGGCCGGTGCAACCTATGTGCTTACTCCGACCGGAAAGATCCCAACCGCCACCGGTGTCAATCTGATTGCGGCATCCAAGACGGTAGCCACCGACATCCTGAAGGCAATCCCAACTATTCCTGGGGTCACGCTGGCTGAACCATTCCTAGCGAAGTCTGCCACCGGGAAGGTTGTCTACTGGGTTAGCAATCTGGAGCGACGTGTCATCGTCAACTCCGCATCACAGGCGAAGCTGGCAGCCACCGCTGGCACCCCGGGAGTTCAGCTTCTCCCATCCAGTGCGCTCGCCGCTATCACTCTGGGTGGACCAGTCCTGGCGCCGGCCAGCCTGGTCACCGACCCAGCTGGCCGCCTCCTGCTGACCGACGGCCTCTACAGTTACGTAGTGATTCCGGACCAGTCGTGGGCAGCCGAATATGGGCTGACAAAGAAGCCTGCAAAGGTCCTGAAGACGGACCTGGCGGGTTACACGTCGGAGGGAAACCTGGGTCTGAAGGTGCTTTGCGGTGGAACGCAGTATCTGATGGTGAACGGCACCTGGCAGCCGATCAACGATTCCTACGCCAGTTCCTACCCGGGCATTGCGGCAGTCCTAGACCCAACCACCTGCGCTATTCTCAAGCTGGGATCAACCCAGGTTGGCCGATTCGTAATCACGCCGGCAAAGCAGATCTACCTGCTCTACAACGGCAAGCGTCGCGCTGTTACGACCAAGCAGTACGAGGTCATTCGCGGCACCACGCCTGAGGCATTCAAGATTGACGCGACCATTACTGCGGCAATCCCGCTGGGCACACCGATGCCGGCAAACTACAAGACTCCGCTCATCAACCCGCTGGATGTGCCGGTCGGCCCATCACCAACACCGACTCCCACTCAGTCCACGGCGCCGACCCCGCCCGTGACACCGACCCCTCTTCCGACCAAGTCGGCAACGCCGGTTCCGACCAAGTCGGCTGCGCCTGTGCCTACCAAGTCGGCTGCGCCTGTGCCCACTAAGTCGGCAACGCCGGTCCCATCGAAGTCGGCAACGCCAACCCCCGTACCGACCGCCACTAAAGCACCGTCACCAACTCCGACGGCGGCCGTTCGCTACTACACGGTGGTTTCGGGGGATACCCTCATCAAGATTGCGAATCGATTCGGGGTGTCGGTGAATGCGCTCAAGGCCGCAAACGGTCTAACCAGCGATGTCGCTCAGCTGGGCAGAAGACTGGTTATTCCTTAGTCTCCACAACGCCAGACTCAGACACGCGCTGCAGGAACTTGCCGAACAAACGCATGCGAAGTCGCTTTGGAGCCTCGCCTCGCTCCTCCAGGAACTCGGCCGGTTCATTCACCTTCACGGCGAAGATCACAACAAACACCCAGCCAAGTTCCACAATCAGGCGGCTCTCGGTGAGGTTCTGCGCCAGCAATGCCACAAAAATCAGGACTGGCCACAGGTAAAGCGCGCTGGTATGGCGCACAGCCAAACGCCAAAGTTTCACGAAGATTAGCGCGAGCATGGCAACAAAGATGAGGAATCCGAAGACGCCCAACTGCAACCACACGTCCAGATAAGAGTTGTGAGCCTGGTAGTAGGTCACGTTGTCACGGACAATCAGACCCTCGTAAGGCTTTACGCCAGGCATCCAGTAGCTGATCCAGCCCCAGCCCTGCAGCGGGCGCTGGCCAATCAGACCCAGCACGGCCTTCCATATGTCCAGGCGGCCGGTCATGTCCGGACTCTTTCCAATCAGCACGAAAAGCTGGGATCGGTATACGAGAACGAAGAACGCAGCGATGCCGAACAGTGTCCAAGCCATTCTGTAGTAACGGTGGCGGGTTTCTCTGTCGTGTCCCTCAGCGATTAGAGCGACTAGCGCAACGGCCGCCGCGCACGCCATGGCGAAACCGATGCCGGCAGACCTAGTGAGTGCAAAGGCGGCCGTGGCCATAGCGAGGCCGAAGATGTTGCCGAAACGATTACCAGATTTGATTGCAAGGCGAATGGCAAACATGATGAAGCCAAGCATCGCGATATAGGCCAGCAGGTTCGCGTTGCCTACGATTCCCTGGATTCGCGAGAGCTTCAGCAGGGTTCCCTGAGTCCAGTAATAGGCCCCCGATGGCGGAACTGGGCCGGTGTAGTTCTTGAAAATAGGCGCGATGGGTCCGCGAACGATTACCGCCGCATAGAGCTCAAATGCGAACGATGCGGCAAGGATTACCCAGAAGACGCGACTAAACAGGCGCAGCAGATCGCGCCAGGAATAGCTGGCCACCAGGAATAGGCCAAAGATGGTGGCGATGATGGTTCCCGAATAGCCAAGAAGTGTGTAGGCCGGGTAGAAAGACCATGCGGTACTCAGCAGCATGAAAGCCAGCAGGGCAGTCAGGGTGAAAGGAACCCTGGAAAGAGTGGCTTTCGGTGAGTTGCGGAAGAAGATCACGCCCACCGTGATTGCTAGCGCGAAGCACAGCACACCCCACGCAAAAAAGCCGATGGAATAGCGAACCGTATCGCCAGCCGAGATGATGAAAATGCCCGCGTAGGCCAGTGCATTTCGCAGGTTGAACGGGCTCAACTTGCCTTCCACGACAGTGGAAGTTGGAGCGTCCTGCATAACTACCCGGTTCTCTTCTAACATTCGGTTGAGTTCAGTCTATTCAGAGCGAATGGTGATTGGCTAAAGAAAAGTATGGCTTTGCTAGCCTTGAGGCTGATAGAAAACGAAAACTGGGGAACTATTGATCCGCAAGATTGCTAATAGCGCGCGTGACTACGCGTGGGGTTCGGAGACCTTGATTTCCGACTATTTCGGCGTGCCAGCAACCGGTGCACCGATGGCGGAAATTTGGTTCGGAACCCATCAGGGTTCCCCAACATCGGTGGTTGATTCCGATAGTGACCTTCTCGCATTGCGTGAGGGCAAAGAGCTACCGTTCCTGCTGAAAATTCTGGCGGCCGGTCAGCCACTTTCAATTCAGGCGCATCCAAACAAGCAGCAGGCTCAGGCCGGTTTTGAGCGCGAAAATGCTGCTGGACTGTCACTTGAGGACCCCACTCGCAGCTACAAGGACGATCACCACAAGCCGGAGATGATCGTTGCACTCACCGATTTCACGGCACTCATTGGTTTCAGAAATCCGGCGGATGTAGTGGTTTCATTCCAGCGTCTGATGATGCAGGCTCAGACTTTGGGCCTGGAAAAGCTAGAGCAAGCCATGCTGGTCTACACCAACATTGTTCGGGCAACTGGCACTGAAAGTTTGGTTCGGGCTGTGCTGAACCAGCGAGGCCGCATGGATGAAGTGACCGAACAGTTGGCCGCCCTGGCTAAGGCATCGGTGGCGGTTCAGAATGTGGAGTCAGACAATCTGAAGCTTGTTCCTCAGCTACAGGAGCTTTATCCAGGAGATCCCGGAATAATCGTGGCGCAGCTGATGAATGTTGTTTCGCTGAAGCCGATGGAAGCGGCGGAGCTGCAAGCCGGTTGCATTCACGCTTACGTTTCCGGCCTTGGCGTGGAGATCATGGCAAACAGCGACAACGTTCTCCGCGGTGGCCTAACTGCAAAGCACATCGACACCGATGAACTGCTTAGCGTTCTAGATTTCGCATCCGGCCAGCCGGATGCGTTGGTGGCGAAGCAGCTGGTTGAAGGCCTGTGGCAGTATCCATCGGTGGCAGAGGACTACCTGCTTTACAGGCTGGAAGTTGGCGGCGCGAACCTGCTGGCGGACATAAAGCTGCCAAATGCATCGATCGTCTTGTGCACAGCGGGCGAAGTTGCGGTGGGCGACAGCCTGGGTCAACGCGAAGTGCTGCGCAAGGGCGAGGCTGCTTACCTGGCCGATGCCAACTTCTATAGCTTCAGCGGTTCAGGAACGGCGTTCCTGGCCACCAGCTAAAGCAAGCTCGGTGTTTGCCGAGCGTTTTAGAGCTGGGCTTCCCAGGCGCTTGCGACAATCTCGTGTAGGCCGTTCTTGGCCTTCCATCCCAGGGTTTTGTTGATGCGCGAAACATCGGCACATAGTGATGGTGGGTCGCCAGCGCGGCGCTCCTCAATAATGTGCTCGAATTCGATGCCGGAAACCTTGCGAATCTCGTCCAAGACCTCCAAAACGCTACTGCCTTTGCCGGTACCGACGTTGAAGGTGTCGAACTCTCGAACGTCGTTGTCCAGGTAGTCCAGCGCGCTCAGGTGTGCCTCGGCAAGGTCCGAAATGTGCACGTAGTCGCGCACGCAGGTGCCGTCCACGGTTTCATAGTCATCGCCGAATACCTTCGGCTTGGTGCCACCCTTGATGGCAGCGAAGACAATTGGCACAAGGTTCATAACTGCGGTGTCGGCTAGGTCGGTCCAGCCAGCGCCTGCCACGTTGAAGTAGCGCAGGTTGGCAAGTCGCAGGCCCCAGGCTCGGCTGGCATCGCGGGCCATCCACTCACCAATCAGCTTGGTTTCGCCATAAGGGTTGATAGGGGAGCAGGCGATGTCCTCGGTGACCATGCTTACATCCGGCATTCCATATGCCGCGGCGGAGGAAGAAAAGACCAGACGGTCAACGCCGGTTGCGCGCATTGCGGTTAGCAGGTTGATCATGCCGGTGATGTTCTGGTGGTAGTAGAACTCGGGCTCAAGAACCGAAACGCCTACCTGCTTCTGGGCGGCCAGGTGGATTACGGATTCGATGCCGTTTTCCTTGATTGCGGCTGTCAGGACTTCGACCGCATTCGGGGCGGAAAGGTCCAGTCGGATCAGCTTTGCATCGCCGATGCGCTCCACAACGCCTGATGAAACATTGTCCACAACAACGACTTTGTCTCCTCGCTTCTGCAGCATGCGGGCGACGTGGGATCCGATGTAACCGGCACCACCGGTGACTAAAACGCTCATGCCCTCAATGCTAGGGCAAGGCCTGCTGGCACCCGCCGAGACGAGCCGACCGGTAACAACTTGTTACGGTTTGGCAACAACTTGCTAAACGGTACCCATATTGGCTACTCTCGACTTGACTACGTTGGAATAACAACGGTGTAATTACATCGTTGCAACTGTGGGATTGCTTGAAAGGCGTTAGACATGGAAGCTCGTAACCGAGTACCGGAGAACTGGTTCGTTGACCCAGTGCTCCTCGGCCTGGTCGGCGCTTACTCCGAGCAGGACACCGATCCACTCGCGTGGCAGGCTGACGCACTCTGTGCACAGACCGATCCTGAGGCTTTCTTCCCTGAAAAGGGCGGCAGCACCCGCGATGCAAAGCGAATCTGCGCTGGCTGCGACGTAAAGGCTCAGTGCCTTGAGTACGCACTTGCAAACGACGAGCGTTTCGGCATCTGGGGTGGACTGTCCGAGCGCGAGCGCCGCAAGCTCAAGAAGCGCGCCTAGAACGAGGCCAGCTGCATGGCCGTCGCAGCAATAGTCGTCGCGACAAATCTAGAAGCCGACGAATCACAAATTTCTGAAACCCGCAGGGCTTTGGCTAACCAGTCATACCCTGCGGATTTCGTCGTTTTGGCGGAATCAATCCAAGCCGGCCTAGCCGACCTTGCTGCGCAATTCCCGGATGTGACCATCGACTGGATTTGGCCGCTGTCCGCCGGCATGCAGCCGGTTGAAGGCGCACTCGCCGGTCTGCTGGAAGCCACCGAGAAATCGCCTTCAGCAACCTGGGTTGTTCCAAAACTCGTTCGCAAAGGCAACGAGCGGGAAATCGAAGAATACGGCCTGACGGTTACCCGCGCTTGGAACCCGATTTCTCCGGTCTCCGCAGAACTTGACCAAGCGCAGCACGACGACAAAGAGGATTTCCTAGCGGCAACCCTGCTGGGATCACTGATTCGAACAGATGCCCTCAGGGAAGCCGGTTTCGGGCCACGAAAGTCGAATGATCTAACCAACGATTTCCGACTCGCTATCTGGATGCGCCTTTCCGGGCACCGAGTTCACGCTGCGCCGAATGCGCGGGTGGCTGTTTCATCGGCATCGGTGGGGCACGCTGCCAAGACGCCTCTCCAACTGCGAAAAACCCAGATTGAACTTTTCGCGTCTTACACAAATCCTCTGTTCGCCCTTCTCGGTGGCCTTCTGGCTCCTGTGGCAGCGGTGGTTTACTCGCTCTGGCTAGTTCTAGTTAAGCGTCCGGAGCGAATCCCATCCACTCTCGCGGCTGGTTTCTGGTGGTTTGGAACCAGTTTCGCCATCGTGGCTCGCCGCCCGAAGCTTTCCAGCGCCCAGCGCTCTGGTTTGAAATCGCTAAGGGTTCTTTTTGCCACACGTGAGGACATCCAGCGCTCAATTCGAGCAAAGGTTGAGCAGCCGGCGGCTATCGCGGAAGCCGAGACTGAGGCGAGTGAGCAGTCAGCCGGCTTCCTGGCCTCGGGAGGCTTCTGGTACATGCTGCTTTTGGCTGCGGTTTCCTGGCAGCTCTGGCCCAAAGACGTTGCCGTTTCAGGCGGAGCGGCGCTGCCTCTGGGCGACAGCCTGGCTCAACTCTTCAGTCACGCCGGCGCTTCTTGGCAGAGGTCAGGATTCGGAATCGCGGCCCCGAGTGATCCATTCGCATGGGTTTTGTTTGCCCTCGGTCTGGTCACATTCTGGGCGCCTAGCTTCTCGGTCACACTGCTGTTGTTCCTTGCTAAACCGCTGGCGTTTGCATCCGCTTGGCGTTTGCTGAGCCTGGTTACCCGTCGTCGCGGGCTCATCACCGTGGGTGCCCTAGCTTTCGCGTTCTGGCCTGCCTTGGGTGCCGCCGCCCAGCAGGGAAGAGTGGGAACCGTCCTGGCGCTTATTCTGCTGCCGCTGTTTGTATTCACACTTTCTCGCATCCTCCAGTTCGGTTCGAGTCCGCGCAGAAGCGTTCAGGCCTGGACCTGGGTTGGCACCAGCGCGCTCCTCGCTGCCGTTATATCTGCGAGCGCTCCAAGCCTCACGCCTCTGCTGGCAGTGGTCATCCTGCTTCTGGCCATCTACCGTTTCAAGCGAATCGGCTACCTCATTTGGCTTCCGGTTCCGCTCCTGGTGGTCTGGATTCCGTTCGGTTGGTACGTAGCAGTTGGGCAGGCGCAGCCGCTAGCGCTCCTGACGGATCCGGGCGCACCGATGGGTGCACCTAAACTTTCGTTCTTGCAGATTCTGCTGGGCGCTGGCGACTCCACACTTTTTGCGCCTTGGAGTGGCTACCTCGGCGCCGTCATCCTCGCGATTGCGTTATTTGCAACGCTCACCCGACGTTCCTGGACTGCCATGCTTCTTTGGTTGGCGTTGCTTGCCGCGGTTGCTTCCGCGTGGGTTTTCAACAACGTTTGCTTCATCCAGCAGCAGCTTCCGGGTTCATCCACCGCGGAGTCGGCCAACTTGGGTTCGCCTTACGCGCTTGCCGGTCTAGCTGGGCTTATCGCTGCGGTCTTGCTTGTGATTGCTCTCGACTCCGCACCAAAGGCGCTTTTCGGTCTTGGTGCCTCGCTCAGCCTGCTCGCAACCGCCAGTATCGCCGCCCTGTTCTTCCTGCAGTCGAGTTCGCTCAGTTGGGGCGACGGCACCTCGATGCCGGCCCTCGTTCTTGCGCAGGCGCAGCAAAACCCAAATACCACCGTGCTGGAGCTTGAGCCGCAGCCGTCCACCACCGACTTACAGGTTGCGGCAGCAACGCTGGTTCCGGGTTCCGGTCTGCACCTGCAGGATGTCAGCACCGCTTACGCCGCCGCACTTTCAAAGGTGTCAAAGACCGACCCGCGCTACGGTCAGCTGGGTCAGCTAGCGGCAGATCTCATTTCAGCCAACGGCACCGATGTGGATAAGGGCTTGAAAAAGTTCGGCATCGATTACCTGCTAGTTCCTAACTCCGGTTCCGCCGCCATGCTGGGTGCATCGCTGGACACGGTCTCGCAGTTGGAGCCGGTGGGAGTCACCGATTTCGGCCGCCTGTACCGCGTGAAGTCCAGCAAGGTCACTCATCGGGGCACGCCTTGGGAATGGTCCATCACCAAGCAGGTCCAGGTTGCAGTACTTGCCCTGTTTGCCCTGCTTGCAATCCCTACCCGCCGCCGCGCAGGAGCCGGAAGCGGAAGTGGCCAGGAAGACTTCGATGCCTTCGAAGCTGAGTTCGAAGGGGAGGGCAACTGATGCTGAAAAAGATCTTGGCTCTCGCCATCGCGCTTATGTCCGCAGCCGCGCTTGTGGCCGCAAACTCGCTTGTCAGCAACAACCTTGGTTGGACTGTTGGTCAGAACGTTGCCCTGACTCAAACGAAGGTGAAGGCAAAGGATTTATCGCTAGTTTGCCCTGGTTCAGTCTTTGCTACCGGAGGTAAGTCGGGAACCAACGTAAATGCTTTCTCTCGTATCGGTCAGGCAATCGTCGACTATTCAAGCAATCTGCCTTCGGGTGTAACGCTGAAAACTTCACCGCTAACCGGGCCGGCTGCGGGGCACGCCAACCTTCCGGACACCTCCAACACTGTTGGCAATATCTCCACGTCAAGTTCACTCGCGGTCACTTTGAAGGACCAACTTGGTGAAGCTCAGCAGGGAAGCTCAGTTCTAACCGCGCAGTCTTATGAGGTTGCAAGTTCCGACGGAATCAACGGTGTTATTGGCACCAACTGTCAGAATCCGGCCACCGATTCCTGGCTCATCGGCGGCGTGACAACCGTTGGTCGTGAAGCCCTGCTTATCCTGGCTAACCCTGCATCCACCGATGCCACAGTGGACCTTCAGCTCTTTGGCGAGTCGGGTCTTATCGATGGCGCGGGCCTGAACGGAATCTCGGTCTCCGCCAACCGTACCGTTGTTCTGCCCCTGGCCGCCTACGCGCCGGAGCAGAAGAGCCTCGCGGTACACGTTATTTCCAGCGGTGCTGCACTAGCCAGCTGGATTCAAGAGCGAACCGTTCGCGGCACCGTTTCAGCGGGAGCGGATTTGGTTTCGCCGTCCATCCCGGCCGCTACAAATCTTGTCATTCCAGGTCTCCTAAAGCGTGGCACCGATGACGCCTCCGCGCTCATCGGCAACAATGCGGACTATGCCGACCTGACCCCGAGCATTCAGGTCTTCGTTCCTGGAAGCCAGGCCGCTACCGTCACCGTTCAGGTGATTGGCGTGGGCACAAAATCTACCGGCACCGTTTTGGAGCAACAGGTTGAAGGGCAGTCCGCGGCTTCGTTCGATATCACTGGCCTGAAGGATGGCGACTATTCAGTGTTCGTGGTGGCAAACCAGCCGGTGCAGGCAGCCGTGAAGTTGAGCCGCACCAAAAAGGGTTCTAAACCAATCACCGATTTCGCTTGGTTGCAGGCAGTGGCACCATTGAGTTCCACGGTTGTTGCCACGGCGGCTAACTCGGCAGTTAGCAAGGTTTCAATCGCCAACGATGGCGTTACCGCGGCCACCGTTACAGTGACCGACCTCACCAAGGGTGGTTCGCAAAAGGTGGTTGTTCCGCACCTTGGCAACGCCACCGTCTCGGTAGCTAACGGCGATGTATTCGCGGTGTCTTCAGATAATCCGGTGGCCAGCACGCTGATTGCGGATTTCGCCGGTTCGTTGGCTGCTATTCCGATGCAGGACTACAAGAACAGCGGCGGCAGCCTAGAGATCCTTGTGCGCTAGCACCGGGGGTACTGTGCGTTAGCACCGTTATGTCTGTGCGGTAGCACCGTTATGACTTTTCGGGAGCGCGCACTGCTCGGCTATCGATCCTCAGGGAACAGGAAGTCGCGAGGGTCGCGGCCAATCATTTCGGCAGCCGCCTCAATCACGTACGATTCCACGCGCATCAACTCCTCCACCTGGTCGTAGGCCCTTCCCAAGTACTTGATGGGGATGCGGTACAGGTAGACGGTGCTGGTTTCGCGGATGAAAGCGAACCTGCGAATTCGGTTGGCGTTTAGGCTCTCCGCGTGCATTGGCGGAAGGTCCCGGACCTCCGCCTTAAGGTTCGTGAATTCCTCAGGGAAGGCTCCACGCAGGTAAGCCGCTGTCTCCTGAACTGTGTCCTCGAAGTTGCGCTGGCGCGCCATGCCCGGCTGGAATCGCGGGCTCCACAGCGGCCTTCGCACGCCACGCCCGTGCCGGTCTCGTGCCGCACCTCGAGCGGGGCGCCTAGGCGCTGCACCAGCCGGTTCCGAAGGATTCAGGTTCTCCACAGGTCAATCCTAGGTCCGTCTCAGGATGGGTCGGCTACCATTGAATAATGACCATTAACTGGAATGCAATCGTCAAAACCTACGATGTTCGTGGCCTCGTTGGCACCGATCTGACCCCTGAAATTGTTTCTGCCTTGGCAGCGGGCTTCGTCGATGAACTTGGCGCAGCAGGCCAGGACGTAGTGGTTGGCCACGACATGCGCGATTCCTCGCCGGAGTTTGCGGACGCCTTCGCTCAAGGTGCTCAGGCGCGTGGCGCCAATGTGGTCTCCATCGGCCTTTGCTCCACCGACGAGTCGTACTTTGCTTCGGGCAAGCTGAACGCTCCAGCCGCAATGTTCACCGCCAGCCACAACCCTGCAACCTACAACGGCATCAAGTTCTCTAGGGCGGGCGCTCGCGGAATCAGTTTGGACACCGGATTGGCCGCCATCCGCGACCGCGCAATCGCCTACCTGGAAACCGGCATCGATGAAGTTGACCAGCCGGGAACCTATCGAGAAGTGCACATCCTGGCCGACTACGCGGGATACCTGCGTCAGCTTGTTGACCTTAACGGCATCCGCCCGCTCAAGGTTGTTGTGGATGCCGGAAACGGCATGGGCGGTATGACTGTGCCTGCGGTTTTGGGCAACGCGGCAGATCTTGGCGCACTGCCTCTTCAGATCGTCCCTATGTACTTTGAACTCGATGGCACCTTCCCTAACCACGAGGCGAATCCGCTGGACCCGAAGAACCTGGTGGACCTTCAGAAGGCCGTTGTCGAACATGGTGCGGACATCGGTCTAGCCTTCGATGGCGATGCCGACCGTTGCTTTGTCATCGATGAAAACGGCGACCCTGTGACACCATCGGCCGTGGCTGCGATTGTTGCCCGCCGCGAAATCGCGCGTGCTCGAAAGGCAAACCCGAGCGCGGACATCACCGTTATTCACAACCTGCTTACCTCCCGGATCGTTGAGGAAGTCATCGCTGCCGACGGCGCGAAGCCTCACCGCACCAAGGTGGGTCACTCGCTCATCAAGGATCAGATGGCTGCAACCAACGCCATCTTCGGTGGCGAACATAGCGCCCACTATTACTTCAGTGACTTCTGGGGAGCCGACAACGGCATGCTGGCGGCAATGCACGTGCTGGCCGAGTTCGGTGCGCAGAGCGAGCCGCTCAGCAAGTTTGCAAAGCAGTACAACCCTTACTTCATGTCGGGCGAGATCAACTCCACTGTCACCGATGCACCGGCTGCTCGCCAGCGCGTGCAGGACGCATTTGCTGGCCGTGCGGCCATCGAAGAGTGGGACGGAATCACAATTACCGGCCCCGACGCCGATGACTGGTGGTGGTTCAATGTGCGCTCTAGCAACACCGAGCCACTGCTGCGTTTGAACGTGGAAGCTAAGAATCAGGCCGCAATGGAGGCAATCCGCGATGAGGTGCTTTCTCTAATCCGGGCTTAGGTAAGCCTTACCATCGGCGATAATAATCTGGTGAGTAAATCCTCCTTCGACTTCAAGGTCGCTAATCTTGCCCTGGCCGAAGCCGGTCGCCACCAGATCCGCCTAGCAGAGCACGAGATGCCTGGACTCATGGCGCTTCGCGCCGAATACGGCGCTTCCCAGCCTCTGAAGGGCGCCCGAATCACTGGCTCGCTCCACATGACTGTGCAGACCGCGGTTCTCATCGAGACCCTGGTTGCCCTTGGCGCTCAGGTTCGCTGGGCCTCATGTAACATCTTCAGCACCCAGGACGACGCCGCTGCTGCGGTTGTAGTTGGTCCTAATGGAACCGTCGACGAGCCTAAGGGCGTTCCGGTTTTCGCTTGGAAGGGCGAGAACCTGGAGGAGTACTGGTGGTGCACCAGCCGTATCTTCGACTGGACCGCAGAGGCCGCCGCAGAGGGACAGATCTACATCGGTCCAAACATGATTCTGGATGACGGCGGAGACGCAACCCTATTGGTCCACAAGGGACGTGAGTTCGAGCTAGCTGGCGCAGTGCCGGCAGCCACCTCGCAGGACAGCGAAGAGTGGGGCGTAATCCTCAACCTGCTCACCGAGTCGATCAAGACCGAGCCAGGTCGATTCACTCAGATCGCCAAGGAAATCCTCGGTGTGACCGAAGAGACCACCACTGGTGTTCACCGCCTTTATGAGTTCTTCCGTGACGGCCAGCTGCTGTTCCCCGCAATCAATGTGAACGACTCCGTCACCAAGAGCAAGTTCGACAACAAGTACGGCATTCGCCACTCGCTACCGGACGGCCTGAACCGTGCCACCGATGTGCTGATGGGCGGCAAGGTTGCATTCGTTGCCGGTTACGGCGATGTCGGTAAGGGCAGTGCCGAGGCACTTCGTGGCCAGGGTGCTCGTGTAATCGTCTCGGAGATCGACCCAATCTGTGCGCTCCAGGCTGCCATGGACGGCTACCAGGTTGCTCGTCTCGAGGACGTAGTGGACCAGGTTGACATCTTTGTTACCGCCACCGGAAACACCGGAATCATCACCGCCGATCACCTGCTGCAGATGAAGCACCAGGCGATTGTGGCAAACGTGGGCCACTTCGACAACGAAATCGACATGGCCGGTATCCACAAGATTCCAGGCGCAGAGCGAATCGAAATCAAGCCTCAGGTGCACGAATGGCGCCTGCCAAATTGTCGTAGCGTGCTCATTTTGTCCGAGGGTCGTCTTATGAACCTCGGTAACGCAACCGGTCACCCATCCTTCGTAATGAGCAACTCTTTCGCCAACCAGGTTCTGGCCCAGATCGAGCTGTTTGCGCACCGTGACCAGTACGAACTCGGCGTATTTGTTCTGCCAAAGCACCTGGACGAGAAAGTTGCCCGTTTGCATTTGGACGCTCTCGGTGTTCAATTAACTGAGTTGACCGATGTTCAGGCTGCCTACCTAGGCATTCCTAAGCAGGGTCCGTACAAGGTAGATCACTACCGTTACTAGAAGCAAGGGATTCATTACTAGTGACTAACAAAATCATGCTCGTTGAGGATGACGAGGCGCTCCGCACTCAGCTAGAGCGTTGGCTTACCGACTCCGGTTACCAGGTGATTGCCGTCGGCGACGGCAGCCAAGTTGTTGATCTTTTCAAGTCCGAAAGCCCAAACGTTGTCCTTATGGACATTCAGTTGCCAGGCCGCAGTGGCATTGAGCTGGTTCGCGACATACGTGAATTTGCGGGCACCCCAATCATCATGGTTACCGCGCGCAGCGAAGCCGAAGTCATGGACGAAGCTTTTGAAGCCGGTGCCGATGATTACTTCGAGAAGTCCCCTTGGGAACCGGAAAAACTTCTGGCCCGCATTAAGAACAGCCTCCGTGTGCAGCAGCGTTCGGCCGAGCCAGTGGAAGCCGACAGCGGCGTTCTCAAGATCGGTTCCGTGACCGTGGACATCCTTGGACACGAAGTTCGCAAGAACGGCGAGAAGGTTTCGCTCACTCCTTACGAGTTCAAGCTTCTGACCACACTGGCCGAGAAGCCAAAGATGGTTTTCAGCCGCGAGCAGCTGCTGAAGGACGTATGGAATCACAGCTACCAGGGCGACACCCGCCTTGTGAATGTGCACATCCAGCGTCTACGTTCCAAGATCGAGGACGACCCGGACAACCCAACCGTTGTGGTTACCGTACGAGGCATCGGCTATAAGGCTGGCCTGAACTAAGTGAAGAAGCCTGGTCTGCTAAGGGCCATTATCGGTTGGCTGCGACGCTACATTCAGTTGCGCGCTGTGGTTTCAACCGTTGCGCTTACCGGAGTCGCGCTGGTGGCCCTCGGTGGCTTTCTTTCCTACTCCATCGGTAACGGACTTTTCCAGACTCGCCTCACTCAGGTTCTGAACGAGTCTCAGCGATCCGTCATCCAGGTTCAAAACACTTTCAGCGCATCGAACGTCAGCGATGAAGTGGCGCTTCAGACCCTGATGAACTCGGTGGTTCCAAGCCTGGAATCCAACTCTGGAAGTCAGCAGCGCTTGGTTGCACTGCTGCGCAGTCCCGCTCAGGCTGCCGGCTCCTTGGCTCTGCAGTCACCGATGTCCTCGAACCTGAACCTAAACGTGATTCCAACTCAGTTGCGTGCAAAGGTTGCCAAGGCCGGCTCGCACCTTGAGTACCAGTCGGTTTCAATCCCCGGCACCGATGGCGCTCACCCCGCGGTTGTAGTTGGCGCGCCAATCCAGATTCCGCTGGCCGGTGCTTATGAGCTCTACCTGGTATTTGACCTCCAGAACGAACAGAACACTCTGCTGTTTGTGCAGCGCACCCTGGTTGTCGGTGGTTTGGTTTCGTTGATTCTTATCGCGATGGTTTCCTACTTCGTTACCAACTGGCTGGTTGCGCCACTTCGCGTGGCCTCCGACGTAGCCGAATCGATTGCCTCCGGTGACCTGGACAAGCGCCTTCCAGCTAAGGGAACTGACGTCATCGCTAACATGGCCACTTCGTTCAACCGAATGGCGGATTCGCTCCAGAAGCAAATCACCAAGGTGACCAACGTTTCCACCATGCAGCAGCGCTTCGTCTCGGATGTTAGCCACGAACTTCGCACCCCGATGACCACCATTCGCATCAGTGGCGACATGATTTTCCGCAACCGCGACAAGCTGGCCCCTTCGTTGAAGAAGGATGCCGAGACCCTGAACGATCAGATCATTCGATTCGAGGCGCTCCTGGGTGACCTGCTGGAGCTGAGCCGCTTCGACGCAGGCGGTGTGCGCCCGCACATGGAACCCCAGGACGTCCAGCACGTAGTGGGAATGTCCATCGCTTCGGTGGAGCCGCTTGCGCGTTCCAAGGGCAGCAAAATAAACGTCGATCTTCCGAGCGAATTCGCCGAGGTGGAGCTAGACAGTCGTCGCATCGAACGCCTGTTGCGCAACCTGCTGGCTAACGCAATCGAGCACGGCGAGGGCAAGCCCATTGACGTTCACGTGGGCGCCACTGAGGATGCGGTCGCTATTACCGTCACCGACTACGGCATTGGCATGAGCAAAGAGCAGCTGGATCGCGTCTTCGACCGCTTCTGGCGTGCGGACCCTTCGCGTCAGCGAACCAGCGGGGGCACCGGTCTTGGGCTGGCGATCAGCCAAGAGGACGCAAACCTGCACAACGGCTGGCTACAGGTTTGGGCCCGTCCAAATCAGGGAGCCTGCTTCCGTCTTACACTGCCTAAGGTGCGCGGCGGCGCTGTTACTGAGTCTCCACTTCCGATGCCCCCTGCCAAAGCGCTTTGGGACCTCCCGGAGGGTTTCTACCATGAGTAAATCTTTGGCGTTCGGAAAGACTGCGTTGCGAGCTTTAGTGGCAACGGTTACCGGCCTCTTGGTGCTCACCGGTTGTGCCCAGATTCCTATGACATCGGCCGTCAAGCAGGGGCCGGACATCCAGAGCGGGCTTTCCAACGACTACCTTTACTACTCGCCGGCCGGTCCGGTTAATGGTGAGGCTCAGGCGGACGTTCTAGCTGGGTTCCTGAACGCATCCACCGGCCCGCAGAACGACTACGGCGTTGCCCGCGAGTATCTGGCGCCCGACTTCAAAGCGAAGTGGAGCCCGAACGACAAGGTTTACATCCAGAGCGGTTCGCTGCACACGGCATTTGGCGCAAATGGTGAGGCCACGGTTACATTCCAGGTCTCGGCCACTGTGGACGCCCAGGGACACTACAACTCGCGTGTGAACGGCAGCACTCAGGTCCTCAGCTTCAAGCTGGCTTCGGTGGATGGCCAGTGGCGCATCATCGATGCACCGAATGCCGTTGTGATGATTCGCCCGGTCTTCGAGGTTATTTTCCACAGCTACAACCTCTACTTCTTCGACAAAGCTAACCGCTACCTAATCCCTGATCTGCGATGGTTCCCGGCGCGTGCATCGACAGCGACTCGTTTGGCTGCAGCCATCCTGGCTGGCCCGAGCAAGTGGCTTGAACCGGCCGTTTCCCAGACCATGCCTACCGGAACCAAACTCGCACTGGACGCGGTTACGGTAAGCAACAAGTCGGCGGTTGTGAATGTATCCGCGCAGGCTGTTCAGGCCAGCGCGACCCAGAAGCAACAGTTCAAGGCTCAGCTTCAGGCGACGCTTTCGCAGCTGGCTGGAGTCACCAATGTGGACCTTCAGATTGCCAGTGCAACCCAAAAAATCCCTGAGTACTCGGCAGCATCCACCACCTCTGGTGCCTATGCGCCTGTGGTGCTGGAGAGCAACCAGTTGCAGCAGCTAGTGGGCCCGAGCGGATCACGCCTTGCCAATGCCAATGCCTGGATATCGAGCCTCAAGGCCACCGACTTTGCTGTCACCTCAGATCAGACGGGCGTGGCTCTGATGAACGGAGCGGGAGTTTATGCAGCGCGCTTGGATCAGGCCGGCTCGGCTCCGGTCCTGGTGGATAGTCGCAAGAACCTGTTGACTCCGCGTTTTGACCGCCGCGGTCAACTCTGGATCCTGAACTCCGAAGGTCAGGTTCAGGTGCGCACGTCCTCGGGTAAGTCGACTTGGCTAAACATCGGCTGGTTGAAGGGTCATACCGTCGAGGCCTTTACTGTGAGCCCTGAAGGTGCTCGACTTGGTTTGATCGTGGCCGATGCCAAGGGCAAGCTTCGCGTTCTGATCACCTCGATTATTCGCGATGCCCATGGCAACGTGATGGGCTTCGGTGTTCCAGTTGAGCTGCAACGAGTGGTGGGAACGCCTAAGGACCTCGAGTGGTCAGGTTTGACCGACCTCATGGTGCTTTCGGAGGTCTCCACCGATCAGTCAAACCTGACCCTGCTCAGCGTAGGCGGCGAGCCGATTGAGATCGGATCGGTTGATCACTCCTATGACCTCATGAGCAGCGACGACGGAAGCAACATCTACGTTTTGGATAGCCGTCGCCGGCTGCTGCAGTACCACGGCTACACCTGGTCGCTTCTGGATCAAGATGTAGTTGCTGCCCACATGGCAAACTAGGCCGGTTTTCAACCAACCGGCGCGTTCCCGGGTTTGTGATGGCGGCGGCGGGCATCCTCGTTTGCATGCTCTCGTTTTGGTTGCCTTCCGACTGTCTGCTCTGTTCCAAACCGCCTCACCAGCTGTGCGCCGATTGCCTGGCTCTGCTCCCTTTTCGCGTCCGCACGGTAGATAGGTCGGGCCTACCCGCGGGTTTGTCCTGCATCGATTACGACTCCGGCGCCGCCGCAATCGTGAAGGAGTTCAAGCAGACCGGTTCGCGCTTCCTTTGCCAAAAACTCGCTGTTCCGATGGCGCAAGCCCTCGTGTCACTTGCGTCACGGGGAATCCCGGCAGCAGTGTCCGCGCCGCAGCTACACCCGGAGCCTCAGGGCTTTCTCCTGCTTCCAGCCCCCAGTCGGCCCAAGGCGAATCGGGAGCGCGGCTACACCCCGGCGACGATGCTGGCGACCGAGGTGGCGCTGCAAATGCGAGCCAGCGGCGTTTCGGCTCGGGCTCTTCAGATTTTCAAAATGTCGCGGTTTGTGGGGGATCAAACCCTGCTCTCGGCCGCCGCCCGCCACCAAAACATCGATGGTCATATGAGCCTTGAACCCGGCGCGGAACGCCACCTGAGTGGTAAGACTTTGGTGATGTTTGACGACATCGTGACCACCGGGGCAACCCTTCGTGAGATGAACCGAGTGGTTCAACTTGCAGGCTTTGAGTCGGCTATTTTTCTGACTTTCGCAGAAACTTTGTAAAAAGGCTCACGCGCGATGTGTTTTGGGTATAACTTGCTTTCACGGGCAACGACGCCCGAGACGGAGGTAACCATGGAAATCACCATTTCAGCCCGGAACCTGCAGGTTTCGGATCGATTCCGCGACTACGTGCTGGACAGAGCCCACAAAGTTGAACAACTTGCGGGTCGCACCCAGGCACTGAGCATCAAGGTAACCCGTCATGAACATAAGAGCACTGGCCTGGAAGATCAGGTTGAGCTCACCGTCGTTGAGCCGGGTCACGTGATCCGTGCCGAGGCCCACGCCGGCGACAAGTTCGCCGCTTTCGATGCCGCTCTCGGCAAGCTTTCGGAGCGCCTGCGCCGTGCGGGAGACCGCCACAAGGTACACCGTGGCCAGCACCGCCAGCACGGAGCCGCCGAACTCAGCGCCACCGATTTCGCAGAACTCGACGTAACTCCAGTGGACGCCGCCGTGCTTCTTGGAGACAACGCAGCGGCCGCCGAAGCTGCCCTAGCTCCGGACCTCGGTGAATCACCAGTTCAGATCCGCCGCAAGGAATTTCCATCGGTGTCAATGAGCGTTGACGACGCCCTGTACCACATGGAATTGGTGGGCCACCCGTTCTACCTGTTCCTAGATTCAGCAACCGGCAAGCCATCCGTGGTTTATGCCCGAAAAGGCTGGCAGTACGGTGTGATTACGCTGAACTAGGTTCGCCCAAAGCGTTAAGCCCCAAGCCTCGTGGCTTGGGGCTTTCGCCTAAGATTGAGGGGTATAACCATATCGTTTGGAGCACCCGTTGGCTAACATTCTTGACAAGGTATTGCGCGCCGGTGAAGGCCGCATACTAGGCAAGCTTCGCACCGTCACTGCAGCAGTAAACGCACTCGAGGAAGAGTTCGCCAAGCTCACCGACGCCGAGCTCGCGGATGAGACCAATGCGCTGCGTGCGCGCTACGGTGCTGGCGAGAGCCTAGACGACCTAATGCCTGAAGCGTTCGCGGCTGTCCGTGAAGCTTCCAAGCGCACCCTCGGCATGCGCCACTTCGATGTCCAGGTCATGGGTGGTGCCGCTCTGCACCTCGGCAACATCGCCGAAATGAAGACCGGTGAAGGTAAGACCCTTGTTGCCACCATGCCGGCCTACCTCAACGCAATCGCAGGTCGCGGCGTTCACGTGGTCACCACCAACGACTTCCTCGCAAACTACCAGAGCGAGCTCATGGGTCGCGTCTTCCGCGCCTTAGGCATGACCACCGGCTGCATCATCAGCGGCCAGGAGCCACCGGTTCGCCGCGAGCAGTACCTGGCAGACATCACTTACGGAACCAACAACGAGTTCGGTTTCGACTACCTTCGCGACAACATGGCTTGGGACAAGGGCGACCTCGTTCAGCGCGGCCACTTCTTCGCCATCGTGGACGAAGTGGACTCGATCCTCATCGACGAGGCGCGTACCCCACTGATCATCTCCGGTCCGGCATCGGGTGAGGCCAACCGCTGGTTCGCTCAGTTCGCAAAGATCGTAGAGAACCTGCAGCCTGTCATCGACTACGAAGTAGACGAAAAGAAGCGCACCGTTGGAATCCTGGAGCCTGGCATTGCAAAGGTTGAGGACTACCTGGGAATCGACAACCTTTACGAGAGCGCGAACACCCCGCTCATCTCGTTCCTCAACAACTCGCTGAAGGCAAAGGCTCTGTTCAAGCGCGACAAGGACTACGTCGTTATGAACGGCGAAGTCATGATCGTCGATGAGCACACCGGCCGTATCCTCGCCGGCCGTCGCTACAACGAAGGCGTGCACCAGGCCATCGAGGCTAAGGAAGGCGTGGAGGTCAAGGCGGAGAACCAGACTCTGGCAACCGTCACTCTGCAGAACTACTTCCGCCTCTACAACAAGCTTTCCGGCATGACTGGTACCGCCGAGACCGAGGCCGCGGAGTTCGTAAGCACCTACAAGCTTGGTGTAGTGCCGATTCCAACCAACAAGCCGATGGTCCGAATCGACCAGCCAGACTTGATCTACAAGAACGAGCAAATCAAGTTCGACATGGTGGTCCAGGACATCGCCGAGCGTCACCGCAAGGGTCAGCCGGTTCTGGTTGGTACCACCTCGGTTGAAAAGAGCGAGTACCTGAGCCGTCTGCTGGCCAAGGAAGGCGTTCGCCACGAAGTCCTGAACGCTAAGAACCACGCGCGTGAAGCAGCCATCGTTGCTCAGGCGGGTCGTCTGGGTGCTGTAACCGTTGCAACCAACATGGCGGGTCGAGGCACCGACATCATGCTTGGTGGAAACGCCGAGTTCCTTACCGTTGCGGCAATCAACAGCCGCGGCATCAACGCCGAAGAGCACCCTGAGGAATACCAGGCTGCCTGGAGCAAGACTTTCGAAGAGATCAAGGCGGAGGTTGCCATCGAGGCCGAGAAGGTCCTCGAGGTCGGCGGGCTCTACGTTCTCGGCACCGAGCGTCACGAATCTCGCCGCATCGACAACCAGCTGCGTGGCCGTGCGGGTCGCCAGGGCGACAAGGGTGAGAGCCGTTTCTACCTTTCGCTCACCGATGACCTAATGCGCCTGTTCTCCAGTGGCGCTGCAACCGCACTAATGAACCGCCCGGGCATTCCGGACGACATGGCCATCGAGTCCAAGATCGTTAGCCGCTCCATCATGAGCGCTCAGGGCCAGGTTGAGGCTCGTAACGCCGAGGTTCGCAAGAACGTTCTGAAGTACGACGACGTCTTGAACCGCCAGCGCGAGGCAATCTACTCGGACCGCCGTCACATTCTTGAGGGCGACGACATCGCAGACCGCGTCAACGAATTCCTCGAGGCCGCAATCTCTGAGATCGTCGCGATGCACATCAGCGACAGCTCCGCCAAGGACTGGGACCTCGAGAGCCTCTGGACCGAGCTTCGTCAGATTTACCCGATCGGCTTGAGCATTGAAGAGGTTTTGGCCGAGGCCGGAAGCCGCAGCCGTTTGACCACCGCTTGGCTAACTCGCGAGATCGTTTCCGATGCGCGCATCGCGTACCAGAACCGCACCTCGCAGATCGGTGAAGAGGCAATGCGCGAGCTAGAGCGTCGCGTTGTGCTCAGCGTCATCGACCGCAAGTGGCGCGACCACCTCTACGAGATGGATTACCTCAAGGAGGGCATCGGCCTGCGAGCAATGGCGCAGCGTGACCCTCTGGTTGAGTACCAGCGCGAGGGTTACTCCATGTTCCAGCAGATGATGGGTGGTATCCGAGAGGAAACCATCGGATTCCTGTTTAACCTGGAGGTCCAGGTTCAGGCAGCTGAGGACCACACCGAGATTGCTGTGGCTGGTCTTGAGGCGCCGGTGGACAATCGTGCCCAGTACAGCTACACCGCTCCGGACGAATCCGGTGACGTACACGAGGAGCAGCCTGGCGCTGCCGAGCCAAAGCAGCCACCAGCTGCAGGTGCCTCGTTCTTCAAGCAGTAAGTTCAAAGAAAAAGCCCCGGACTCTTTCGAGTTCGGGGCTTTTTCTTTGTAGCCGGGGGTTGGCTACAAGATTGTGACGCTGGTGGCTCGCCAGCGTTTGTGGAATGGTTCAAGCCTGATGGTCACCGCGCGGGTTCGTTGCTGAAGGGAAACCAAAACCACCGATTCGATGATTCCCGGCTTGGGGGAGTCCATACGCATTTTGCCAATGGCAAACTTTGGCATCAGCGGCGGTCGGCCGGCCGCGGCGTCTTCGCGGGCGCGCTGTGAAACTCTGCCGCGCAGGCGCTCGTAAACCTGATCGGAAACCAGGTTGGCCAGTTGGTCAACCGACCTAGCACCAGCGATGACCTCGATAACCATCGTCGCGATGGCAGGCAGCAGGGCGGTGGGATCCGGCAGGGCTGCGATTTCTTCCGCCGTTGGATAGAAGTCGTCGTCCATGAGCGGATCGTAAACGCGTCGTCGGCGCTTAGGGTCCTGAATCGCTGGTGCCTGAGCCATTTTTGCTGCGCGGTGAACGGCCATTTTCTGCTCCTATCGGACGTTCTATGTGTGATTCATTCACAACTTACGAGGGCAAAAATGGGCGGTCCATCAGCGTTTTGCAATCTGTGGATAACTTTCTTTCAAATATTCGGGTAGCACCTTACATAGGCTTATGAATCTTTCTTTTCCACAGTTTTCTCATGAAAAAAACGAGCCCGGCGGCCTGTTCCAGATCCGTCGTGGAAGCAATGGCGCGCTAGTCACCTGCTGCAATGGCCGAAGTGAAACTCTCATCTACGTGGTGTTCGGCGAGGACTTCATCGCGGGTCTGAGAGTGGACCGGCGCACTTGGATCCTGCTGCCATGTAAGGCGGTGGCGGACGTAATTTTCAAGCAGCTAGGCGCCAGCTGGCTGCCGGCGGTCAGGCAGGTGAATCAGGACTCTCAGGAGTATCTGCAGGGCCTGGGATCCGTGGAGTTGCGCGTCTGGCCATCGGGGCAGCAACAGCCGTTGCCCGCTTCTATAGGGACCGTGGAGGGCCGCTGGCTGGTACTTCAAGCGCCCGGTGAGGAATGGACTGATCGCCTGGTTTCCTTCGACTCCATTTCGCTGGTGGAGGTAGCCGATGTCCGCCAGGTAATAGGTGACCTGCAGAGCGCGAAGGAGACCGCATAACCATGACCACAATGACTCTTGGCGGCAAATCGCTCTTCGGAAACTCATGGGTCAAGTGGTTGGCGCTTGCCCTTCTTTTGGCATTGTTGGGGCTCGGGGTAAAGGCAATCTGGTTTGATCAAAAACGCTATCTTGTGCCAGCCTCGGTCATACCTCAGGGTTCAAACCTGGCTCTGGAAAAGTGGCAGGCTGTGCCGGCCTCGCTCGGTTATCTTGGCGGGGGTTATCTTGCCGCCGACGCCAAGCCTCGAGGCTACGCCCTGGCCACGCTTTTCCCCAAGAAGTTTGTGCAACTGAGCGACATCGGTCACTATGCCCCGCAGAGTTTGGCGCGCGTTGTGGTGACCAATAAAACCCAGCTGGGAAGCGGAGTTCATTCAGGTGCATCGGTGCAGGTATGGGCTGCCACCAAGCTGGCCAACAACCAGTTCGACATACCTAAGGAATTGGTGGAGTCCGCAAGGGTCGCCCGAGTCATCAAGGGTTCCGCGGTTTTCGGCAGCCAAAACCAGCAGGTGGAGTTGCTGATTGATCCATCTCAAACAGCCGCCGTAATCCTGGCGATGTCCAGCGATTCCGCAATCTTCCTGGTGGCAACACAATGAGCCTCCTGGTTGCCCCGGCACGGGGTCGAGTGGTTGCGGTTACTGCCATCGCTGGCTCGGCGGGACGGTCGGTCCTCGCCGCCAATCTGGCCTTTGAGTTATCTGCGATGGGTTCGCGCGTTTGCTTGCTGGACCTCGACGACGAGTGGCCATCGCTGCATCGATACTTTGGCCTGCCCCAAAACCAAGCGGCGGTGTTGGCCGCAATGAGGCTGCTGGAGCAGGGAAAGCTGGATGCCAGTGCGCTCGAACAAATCAACGTGCGGCTTGTGGCCAAGGCTGTCAGCATCGATTTCCTCAGCGGCTACGGCCTGAACCTGAACCGTCAGGCCATGAACCTGGATAGTCTCGAGCAGCTTATCCGATACCTCAGCGGACGCTACGACTTTGTAATCGCGGATACTTCGCTGGGCAATAAATCCCAGTTGCTGGAAACGGTAGGGGCGCTTGCCGATGCCAGGCTGCTGACCTGCCAAGCCGACCCGGTGAACATCGGACGGTTGTTGGAGGCTTATCCGGCCTTGACGGGGGCTGAGCAAGCGTTCCTGGTTGTGAACCGCCTGCGTGCCAGCGTCCTTGGAGCCAAGCCCGAGTTGCAGGTTCAGCAGCTACTCAAAGAGCGCACCCACTTCACCAGCGCCGCCATAATCCCCGAGGATGCAGCCTTCGATGAGGCAATGCTGCGAGGTCTGCCGCTGAGGCAGGTGGCGCCAAAATCTAAGGCACTGCTGGCCATAGCCGAGATTGCGAGCAGGCTCCAGGAGGGGCGTGGCTAAACTTGTGACATGGCATCGTTGTCTACCCAGATCAAGCAGCTTTCCAGTGCGTCCGCTATGGACCACGAGTGGTTCAATCAGCTGCTAAACGAGTGGCAGCTGGTGGCGGACCTTGTTAGCGCCGACCTAGTTCTCTGGATTCCAAGCAGGGAACAGGGTCAGTTCATCGCTGCGGCACACGCCCGTCCATCGGGTTCGGCCACTATTTTCTACCGCGATATTTCCGGCGAGAACGTCCGGCCGATTTGGGCCCACCAAGTGGCCACCGCCTACCAGTCGGGTGAGATCATCGACCAGGTGGCGTTGGGTTCGTTCGATGGCATTCCGAATCGTTTCTCCGCCTACCCGGTTCGTCGTCGTGTGGTGTTCAATCAGGAAGCCGTTGGGCCTGACCCGATCGCGGTCATCACTCGCCACACGAATGTGGCTGACGGCCGCGCGCCAAACAAGGTGCAGATCAACTACACAAGTGCAGGCAACGACCTGTTGAGGATGATCACCGAGGGTGCCTTCCCGGACTTCGGCAACCCGACCGGCGCCAGGCGAGGCGCACCTCGCGTGAACGATGGTCTTTTGCGCTTGGATACCAACGGCAAGGTGGTTTTCGCTAGCCCGAACGGACTGTCGGTTTTCAACGGTCTTGGTCTTGAGAAAGAGCTTGAAGGTCAGCAGCTTTCCAAGTTGGTGACCCCGCTAATCCAGAGCGCCCATTCGCGCACCGTGGATGAGTCATTGCCGCTGGTGCTGGAGGGCAAGGCGCCTTGGCGAGCCGACCTGGAGTCGGAGTTCGGAACTGTTTCGCTCCGTTCGGTGCCGCTGCGCGCGAAGGGCGAGCGCGTTGGTG
The DNA here is from genome assembly GCA_039800845.1 of Actinomycetota bacterium. Classification (GTDB taxonomy): domain Bacteria; phylum Actinomycetota; class Actinomycetes; order Actinomycetales; family Microbacteriaceae; genus Rhodoluna. The sequence goes on along the minus strand of JBDLQA010000105.1, from coordinate 3,081 downwards.
CGCTTTTGCTCTGCCGCGATGTCACAGAGTTGCGCAGCCAGGAACGCGAACTGATTACCAAGGATGCCACCATCCGTGAGATTCACCACCGAGTGAAGAACAACCTGCAGACCGTGGCATCGCTGCTGCGAATGCAGGCCCGCAGGACCAAGAGTGCCGAGGCCAAGGATTCCTTGGAACAAGCGATGAGGCGTGTGGCTGCCATCGCGGTGGTTCACGACACGCTTTCTTCGGGACTGAGTCAAGACGTGAACTTTGATGAGGTTTTCGAGCACGTTCTGATGCTGGCGAGTGAGCTTGCTGCAAGCCACGGCACCACCGTGAGAACGCAAAAGGACGGCAAGTTCGGCCCTATCAAGAGCGAGGTCGCGACCACGCTCGCGGTTGCCTTGACCGAGCTAGTGACCAACGCTGTTGAGCATGGCTTGGCCGACCGCAGCGGCTTGGTTGCCGTGCACGTGGAGCGCACCGCTAAGAAGCTCGAGATTACGGTTGCGGACAGTGGTCGCGGTCTTCCCGGCGGATCAGTGGGCAACGGTCTGGGAACGCAGATTGTTCGCACTCTAGTTGAGGGCGAACTGCGCGGAACCATTCGCTGGTTCTCGCCTTCCGAAGGCGGAACCCGCGCCACGGTCAGCCTGCCTCTTTAGAGCGACAACCGCGCCTCGTCACTAAGGTACCCATTCACTAAGGTGCACATTCTCTACGTCGAACAGGGCAAAGAAATAGCCCGCCTAAGCGGGCTATTTCGTTTTGAAAATCTGGTTCGCTGACGCGAAACCTAACTGCTTAGGATGCGCGACGAGCGCGTGCGTACTTGCGCTTGAGCGACTTACGCTCGTCCTCGGAAAGACCGCCCCAAACACCAGTGTCCTGGTTTTCCTTGATTGCGTATTCAAGGCAGTAGTTGGTTACGCCACATTCGCGGCAAATTGCCTTTGCCTGCTCGATCTGCTCTACAGCTGGTCCGGTGTTTCCCACTGGGAAGAAGAGTTCTGGGTCTTCAGTGAGGCAACGTGCTTCGTTCCGCCAATGCAGGTTCATGCAGATATTCCTTTGTGGTTGGTGCTTGGCCGTGGGCCAGAGCAGACGCCCATGGGCGTCGGAGGTGCTTGGAAAAATTTGTCACACAACAGGCCGTGGAGCGCCTTCCGTAACTCCAATATGGTTTCACAACTGTGACCTTTTGGCAATACCCTATTTACGAGACAGACAGGTTGGACCACTCCATGCAGCATGAAAATTCAGGCACCGATGCCGCTTCCCGCGCAGGCAAGTTATTGCGTTGGGCGTCATGGATTGTCATCGCCGAGGCCGTCGCGGTAGCTGCTTTCGCGGCTTTTTTGCTCTGGGGTCTCATCAGCGGACAAGCTCACAGCATCGCTGCGGAGGCATCGCTGGTTGGTCTATACGCGGTGGCTGCGGCTTGGGTTTGGTACATCGCTTATTCGTTGCCTAGGGGTAAACGATGGGCGCGCTCGGCAGCTGTTTTCTGGCAGACCTGTCAGCTGTTTTTGGCCAGTCAGTCTTTCACCGGCCGAGGCGCCAACACCATTATCGGTGTGGCTCTGATTGGTACATCGGTGGCCGTATTGTGGCTGGTCTTGAACCCCGCAGTGAACGCGGATTCAAAGCGCGTAGTGGAAAAAGAAAAGTAGATCTAGTCGATTCCAAGGCGCTTGCGCAGGCTGGCCACGTGGCCGGTAGCCTTCACGTTGTATAGCGCGATGTCGATTACGCCGTTTTCATTTAGCACGAAGGTGCTGCGCAGCACTCCCTTGTACAGACGACCGTAAAGCGACTTCTCGCCGAATGCTCCGTAAGACTGGTGAACGGCCTTTTCGGGGTCGGATAGCAGCGGGAAGTTCAGTGACTGGTTTTCCTTGAAAGCGGCCAGCTTCTTTGGCTCGTCCGGGCTGATGCCGATCACGGTGTAGCCGTGCTTGCCAAGTGGGTTTAGGGCATCGTTGAAGTCGCAGGCTTCCTTGGTGCAGCCCGGAGTGGAAGCGGCTGGGTAGAAGTAAAGGATGACTTTCTTGCCCTTGTAATCGCTGAGCGAAACAGGCTTTCCTGCGTGATCCAGCAGGGTGAAATCTGGGGCGTTCTGGCCTGGTTCCAGGCGTGGGTATTCAGTCATTAGGGGTTCCCTTACTTGATGAAGTCCTTGATGACAATTTTGGTCATCTTTCGAAGTGCCTGGTTCGCGTATTCGCGCACGGCGGAATCTGGGTTCTCAAGGTAGTCGCGCATCTGGAATGGCGATACCTGCCACGAGACTCCGAACTGATCCTTGCACCAACCGCACTGACCTTCGCTGCCTTCCGCGGTGATCGCATCCCAGAGGCGGTCAACTTCCTCTTGACCGTCAACACTGAGGCTAAGCGAGATGGAGTCGTTGAATTCGGGTCCGCCATCCCAGGCCATTCCGATGAATCCGTGACCGTGGATTGTGAAGTCGGCGGTGAATAACGGGCCACCTGGGCCCATTCGATTCTGGCTGTGAACCTGCATGTCGGTGAAGACAGATTGGTAGAAGGTCAGGGCCTTGTCCAGGTCACCGGTTTTGAACCACAGGAAGGTGTTCAACTTTGTCTGGCGGGTCACTCGCTCAGTCTAGGGGCAGGGCCGTGCCGAGTGCTATACCAAAGCGCGCTGTGCGATAGCGCCTTGTGCTGACCCGCAACTTTCTACTAAGATTATTTCTCGTTGCGTGTTACACGCAGCAAGCGCCTCTAGCTCAATCGGCAGAGCAACTGACTCTTAATCAGTGGGTTCCGGGTTCAAGTCCCGGGGGGCGCACGAAAGCCTCCGAGTCTTATCAGCCGGGGGCTTTTATTTTTGCCCGGATTATTGACGCCAGCGCAGACGCGCTTCAGTGGCGGAAACCTTACATGTGTAAACAACGCCGCTAGCAGCGCGTCCCTTTGTTCCTGATGCCGAAGTGGCGCAGTAGGCGCCCGGGCTAACTAGCGGGAGCGTGGTGCTGGTGGTGGGGCTGGTCGGCTGCCCCACGCTTTTGGAAGGCATCGGGGCCACAATCACATTGGATGTTGCCGATGGCGCAGCCGTTGGAGTTACCGC
>JBDLQA010000104.1:0-4890 GCA_039800845.1 Actinomycetota bacterium | reverse complement strand
GACGAGTGAAGGACATCATGTTTGACATCGTCTACTTTTCAAGTGCATCAGAAAATACAAAGCGATTCGTCGACAAGCTGGGCTTGGAATCGAAGCGAATCCCGCTCCTAACCAGGGACGCGGAAGGCTTCGAGATCAACAAGCCAAGCGTGTTGGTCCTCCCCACCTATGGCGGTGGAGAAGACAAGCGAGCAGTACCGATTCAGGTAATCAAATTCCTGAATAATCCGGTCAACAGAAACCTGATCGCTGGCGTAATCGCAACCGGCAACACAAACTTCGGCACCTCGTACTGCGTAGCAGGAGAGATAGTGGCCGAAAAGCTCCAGAAGCCGCTCCTCTACCGAGTGGAAATCTTGGGCACCCCTCACGACATCTTTGAAGTAAAAGAAAGGCTCCAGGCACTATGGGACCGACAGCAGAACTCGAACTTGACTCCAGCGTTCTAAAGTTGCACGACAACGCGCTCGAGAGCGCGCTCAGCTACCACGAGCTGAACGCGATGATCAATCTTTGGGATGCCGATGGCAAGATGCAGATTGAGAAAGACAAGCAGGCTGTCCACAAGTACTTCCTGGACCACGTCAACCTCAACACCGTGTTCTTCCACTCGCTGCGCGAGCGCCTGACCTACCTGGTTGAGCACAACTACTACGAGCAGGAAGTACTGGACAAGTACTCCTTCAACTACATCGAAAAGCTGAACAACCTGGCCTACTCCAAGAAGTTCCGCTTCGAGACCTTCCTCGGTGCTTACAAGTTCTACACTTCCTACGCACTGAAGACCTTCGATGGAAGCCGCTACCTGGAGCGCTTTGAGGACCGTGTCGTGATGGTCGCTCTTACCCTCGCAGACGGCAACGAAAGCTTCGCAACCCACCTGATGGAAGAGATCATTTCCGGTCGCTTCCAGCCAGCAACCCCAACCTTCCTCAACTGCGGTAAGAAGCAGCGCGGCGAACTCGTCTCCTGCTTCCTGCTGCGCATCGAGGACAACATGGAGTCGATCTCCCGCTCCATCAACTCGTCGCTGCAGCTTTCCAAGCGCGGTGGCGGTGTGGCGCTGAGCCTCTCCAACATCCGTGAGCACGGCGCACCAATCAAGAAGATCGAAGGCCAGAGCTCGGGCATCATCCCGGTTATGAAGCTTCTGGAAGACAGCTTCAGCTACGCAAACCAGCTGGGTGCACGTCAGGGTGCTGGAGCCGTTTACCTGAACGCCCACCACCCAGACATCATGCGATTCCTGGACACCAAGCGTGAGAACGCCGATGAGAAGATCCGCATCAAGTCGCTATCCATCGGTGTTGTAGTTCCAGACATCACCCTGGAGCTGGCTCGTAACAACGAGGACATGTACCTGTTCTCGCCATACGACGTAGAGAACGTTTACGGCATCCCATTCGGCGACATCTCGGTTACCGAGAAGTACCAGGAGATGGTGGACGACCCACGCATCAAGAAGACCAAGATCAAGGCACGTGTGCTCTTCGAGCGCATCGCCGAGCTGCAGTTCGAGTCGGGCTACCCGTACATCATGTACGAGGACACCGTGAACGACGCCAACCCGATCGCCGGACGCATCAACATGTCCAACCTCTGCTCGGAGATCCTCCAGGTCAACACCCCGACCACCTACAACGAGGACCTCAGCTACAACCACATCGGTAAGGACATCAGCTGCAACCTGGGCTCGCTCAACATCGCCATGGTGATGGACGGCGGAAACTTGGCACGCACCGTCGACATCTCGATCCGCGCGCTCTCGGCTGTTTCGGAGATGAGTGACATCGAGTCGGTCCGCTCCATCTCGGACGGTAACCACAAGAGCCACGCCATCGGTCTGGGTCAGATGAACCTGCACGGTTACCTGGCACGCGAGCACATCCACTACGGCTCGGAAGAAGCAATCGACTTCACCAACATCTACTTCTACTCGGTGCTCTACTACGCACTGAAGGCAAGTAACCAGTTGGCAATCGAGAAGAAGCAGACCTTCGATGGCTTTGAGAACTCGAAGTACGCAACCGGTGAGTTCTTCAAGAAGTACACCGAGAAGGAGTGGGCGCCAGAAACCAAGCGCGCTGCTGAGCTCTTCAAGAAGTCAAAGATCGCCATCCCAACTCAGCACGACTGGGTGAAGCTGGCTAAGTCGGTTGCCAAGCACGGTATCTACAACCAGAACCTGCAGGCTGTTCCACCAACCGGTTCCATCTCGTACATCAACAACTCCACTTCGTCCATCCACCCTGTGGCCTCGAAGATCGAAATCCGCAAGGAAGGAAAGCTGGGACGCGTTTACTACCCAGCTCCATTCTTGAGCGATGACACCAACGAGTACTACGAGGACGCATACGAGGTCGGTCCTGAGAAGATCATCGACACCTACGCTGTTGCAACCCAGCACGTAGACCAGGGTCTTTCGTTGACCTTGTTCTTCAAGGACACCGCAACCACCCGTGACGTCAACCGTGCTCAGATCTACGCATGGCGTAAGGGCATCAAGACCATTTACTACATCCGTATCCGTCAGCAGGCTCTGGCCGGCACCGAGGTTGACGCCTGCGTCAGCTGCATGCTCTAAGCCTCCCCAAAGCAAGCAACCGCTAAAGATATTTGAGAGAAGAAATGACCATCAAGTCGAGCTTCATTGCACGTCCAGTTAACTGGAACAAGATCGAGGACCCAATCGACCTCGACGTCTGGAACCGCCTGACCTCTAACTTCTGGCTGCCAGAGAAGGTGCCACTATCTAACGACGTACAGTCTTGGGGCACCCTTAAGCCACACGAGCGTCTGCTAACCATGCGCGTCTTCACCGGTCTGACCCTGCTGGACACCATTCAGGGAACCGTCGGTGCAGCGAGCCTGCTGCCAGATGCCCGCACTCAGCACGAAGAAGCGGTAATCACCAACATCGCCTTTATGGAGTCGGTCCACGCAAAGAGCTACTCCAGCGTGTTCAGCACCCTTTGCCTCACCGATGAAATCGAAGAGGCATTCCGCTGGTCGGAGGAGAACCCTTACCTTCAGAAGAAGGCCGAGATCGTTCTTAGCTACTACAACGGCGAGGACCCGCTGAAGCGCAAGGTTGCCTCCACCCTGCTGGAGTCGTTCCTGTTATACTCGGGCTTCTACCTGCCGATGTACTGGTCCAGCCGCGCTAAGCTCACCAACACTGCAGACCTGATTCGCCTCATCATCCGTGACGAGGCCATCCACGGTTACTACATCGGTTACAAGTTCCAGCAGGCGTTCAACGAGGAGTCGGACGCACGCAAGGAAGAGATCCGCGGCTACGCCTACGACCTCCTGCTTGAGCTCTACGAGAACGAAATCAAGTACACCGCTGACCTCTACGACGAAATCGGTCTGACCGCGGACGTCAAGAAGTTCCTGCACTACAACGCCAACAAGGCGCTGATGAACCTGGGCTTCGACGCACTGTTCCCTAAGGACGACTGCGACGTAAACCCAGCCATCCTCGCCGCACTGTCGCCAAACGCCGATGAGAACCACGACTTCTTCTCGGGCTCGGGTTCCAGTTACGTGATTGGCAAGCACGAGGCCACCACCGATGACGACTGGGACTTCTAAACCGCGTCGAAGCTTAAACCTCAAGGGCCTTCTTGGTCCCGCACTGGTTGCCGGGGTTGCTTACATCGACCCTGGCAACATTGCAACTAACCTGACTGCCGGTAGCAAGTTCGGGTACCTACTGATTTGGGTGCTCGTACTTGCCACTGCATCGGCGGCTTTGTTTCAGTTTCTGTCTGCCAAGCTCGGGACTGTTACCGGTCTGAGCTTGCCTGCCGCGCTGGGTAAGCGAATCACAAACGACAAAGTTCGAGTAGCATTTTGGGCGCAGGCCGAGGCCGTCGCGATCGCCACTGACATTGCAGAAGTGTTGGGTGGAGCAATCGCTCTCAGCCTGTTATCGCGTGCCCCGCTGCTGGTTTGTGCGGTTGTGGTCGCTTTGATCTCTCTAGCCATAACCTGGTTCCGTCAACGTGCCAAGACTGAGTTCAACGGCATCGTTATTGTCCTGATGCTGATTGCCACCGTTGGCTTCAGCTACATCATGTTGATCTCAAAAATTTCTTGGGGCGGACTCGCCGCGGGCATGGTTCCGCAGATCCGGGGAACAAGCTCACTTCTGCTAGCAACATCCATAATCGGCGCCACAATCATGCCGCACGCTATCTACGCCCATTCATCCCTAAGCCGGGATAACGCAGTGGAACAAAGCATGGCTAGACGTGTGCGCGGAATCCGCACCGATGTGGCGCTGGCGATGGGCCTAGCTGGTCTAGGCAACCTAGCAGTGATGGTTTTCAGCGCGGCCACACTGGGCGGCTCTTCGCAGGCCACCATGCAGGGCGCGGCTGATCTTCTAGACTCGAGACTAGGTGCGGGGATCGGCTTGGTCTTCGTATTGGCACTGTTCTCAAGTGGCTTGGCCAGCAGCGCCGTAGGTAACTTTGCCGCCGGTGAAATCTCTCTCGGTCTACTCCGTCGTCGCATCCCACCATTAGTCCGATGGATGTTAGCGCTGGGTCCAGCTCTGATCATCATCTCGCTGATTCCAAATATCACCGATGCAGTGGTTTACAGTCAGGTAGTCCTCAGCTTCGGCCTTCCGTTCGCGCTGTTCCCCCTCGTGTATCTAACCGCCGATCGCAAGATAATGGGCGATTTTGCCAGTTCAAAAGTCGTCATTGGGCTGGGCTACGGGCTGGCCTCGCTTCTCAGCCTCATAAATATTTGGCTTGTGAGTTCGCTTATATTCGGCTTCTAGAGGCGTGTCACTAGGGTCGGGTAGCACAGGCTGAAATACCTTTGGAGCATGTTCAGCAGCAAGCGCGTCACCCAGTTTTCAGCCACGGCCCT
>JBDLQA010000103.1:0-9523 GCA_039800845.1 Actinomycetota bacterium | reverse complement strand
GGACCTAGTGCGCAAAGCGCGAGCGATTGCGGACGCTTCGGCCACTCCGGCAATTGCCGCCGAGGCGATTTGCCGCCTAATCCACAGCAGCATGAAGTATCAGTTTGGCGTCACCGGCGTGCAGTCCAATGCGTCCGAGGCGTGGTCCAAGAAGATTGGCGTTTGCCAGGACTTCACTCACCTGGCCCTTGGCGCGCTGCGTTCCGTGGGAATCCCTGCGCGCTATGTGAGCGGCTACCTTCACCCGCAGTTGGAGCCGCGCATCGGCCAGCTGGTTGTGGGCGAATCGCACGCCTGGGTGGAGTGGTATGCCGGTGAATGGTTTGCCAACGACCCAACCAACAACCTCGCATTCCCTGACCGTCACGTGGTTGTGGCCAGGGGCCGAGACTATGACGACGTTCCTCCACTGCGTGGAGTATTTGCCGGCATGGGCGGGTCCGAGCTCTTCGTCAAGGTTGAAATAACCCGCGAGGCTTAGGCTCTGTTTCGGGTTTACACGAGAGTAGTCTTTGGGCATGACCTCACTTCCGCTGGAACGCACATTCACCGATAGCTACGGCGTGGAAATTGCTTATTACGAGTGGCCGGTTGCCGACGCCAAAGCCGTAATCCAGCTGGTACACGGCCTGGGGGAGCACGCGAATCGCTATGAGGATTTAGTCAAAGACCTAAACCGTGCCGGGTACCACGTTTACGCCACCGATCACCGCGGCCACGGCCAGACCGGCGTCATGATGCGCAAGGCGGGATTGATTGCCCGTCAGGGTCAGCTTGGTCCGGGTGGAATGAAGGCAGTATTCACCGGTGAATTGGAGTTGACCTCCATCATCGAGCGCGAGCAGATCGGCCTCCCTATTGCGCTCCTGGGTCAGAGCTGGGGCTCGCTGATTATTCAACGCATTTTGGACACCGATAGCGACCGCTACAACGCGGTTGCCCTAACCGGCAGCACTCTGGCAATGCCGGGAACTCTGCCAAACGGCGGCGATGACTCCAAGTTTGTGGAAAAGGGTTCCAAGCCACTCGGTGGAGAATGGCTGAGCCGCAAGCCAGGAGTTGCCGAGGCCTTCCGTAACGACCCGTTGAACTTCCCGGAGACGGCCCTGCAGGCCTTTGGCATTGGAAATACGCTGAAGCTATTGGGAATGCCAAAACGCGGAATTCAGCCTCAACTTAGGATGCTGTTGCTTGCGGGTAGCGAGGACCACTTGGGCGGTGAGCGAGGCAACACCCTGCTGCAGAAGGCTTACATGAAGGCCGGCGTGGAGGACGTGCAGTTGATTATTTACCACGGCGCTCGCCACGAGGTTTTCCACGAGATCAACTACGACGAGGTACTGGGCGACCTAGTTGGTTGGTTGGACGGCGAGTTCGAGCTGGCCGACTAGAGCCAGCCGAGTTGACTGTGAGTACTGCTACTTGGATTCGCCGTTGAGCTTGAGGTCGTGCTTGGCGGCAAACTTGGCCGGGTTTGGCAGCTTGCAGGCGGCCACGGCATCCTCGATAGGGTTCAACAGCAAGTCTTGGGTTTCCGGGTGGCGTTCCATGTAGCGCACAACGTAAGAGCAAACCGGAACGACCTTGGCCTTGCCGGTGGCGCGAACATCGGCCAGTGCCTCACGCATCAGGATGGCGGCCAGGTTCTTTCCCTGGTGCGCAGGGTCTACCTCGGTGTGCACAAAGTGGATCTCGCCAGGCATCACGCTGTAGTCGGCTAGACCAACTTTCTCGCCATCAAGCCAGATTTCGTAGCGGCGCAAGTCGGAGTTGTGAACGACAGTAGGTTCCATGCTGTTAATCTCTCTATGTGACTCAGATTCCAAGCCAAGTGGTTATAGGTAATAACCTGCCCGCCTTGCAATCTATGCCCGATGGTTGTGCACAGTTAATCTACATTGACCCGCCGTTTAATACAGGACGCGTTCAGTCGCGCGGGTCTTCAACCACCACCCGCACCGATGCAGGTAACCGCGTCGGCTTCAAGGGTCAGCGATATCAGATCGTGCGCGAAACCGTGCTGAGTTACGATGACGAATTCGCGGACTACTGGGGCTTCCTGGAGCCACGCTTGGAGCAGGCTTGGCGGCTGCTGGCCGAGACCGGCACTCTCTATCTGCACCTGGACTACCGCGAAGCGCACTACGCGAAAGTGCTGCTGGATGCGCTGTTCGGCCGCGACTGTTTCTTGAATGAAATCATCTGGGCCTACGACTACGGTGGCAAGGCTAAAAACCGATGGCCGGCCAAGCACGACACCATTTTGGTTTACGTGAAGGACCCCAAGAAGTACTTCTTCAACTCCGCTGCGGTTGACCGCGAGCCGTACATGGCGCCTGGCCTGGTTACCCCTGAAAAGGTGGCAAAGGGCAAGTTGCCCACCGATGTCTGGTGGCACACCATCGTCAGCCCAACAGGCAAGGAAAAAACCGGCTACCCAACGCAGAAGCCGCTTGGCATTTTGCGTCGCATCATTCAGGCATCAAGTTCCGAAGGTGACCTGGTTATGGACTTCTTCGGCGGTTCCGGCACCACTGGCGCGGCTGCGCTGGAGCTTGGGCGTCGTTTCGTGCTGATGGATCAAAACCCGGAAGCCATCCAGGTGATGCGCCAGCGATTCGCTGACAAGGGAGTGCTCTTTAAAGAAGAACGCCCCCACCTGGCCTAAGCCAAATCGGGGCGCTCTGCCTTGAACTGTTAATGCATTGCTGCAGCTGCTGCCTCGCGGGCCTCAGCCTGCTCCTGCACGCCACTCTTGGTTCGCAGCTTGGTCTCCTTGACGAACCAGGTGAGGATGAACGCAAGCGCAACTACGAAAGCCGCGGTGCTGAACACCAGGGTGGAAGACTCCGCGAACGCCTGCTTGATCGGGTTGCCAAGCTGCGGGCTGACGGTCTTCAGGAACGAAGAGTCAGTGCTGATCATGTCGCCCAGCTTGGTTCCCGCGGTCTTGAAGACTGCGTTCTCAGGCTTCGCCAGCAGCGATGGGTCCTTCATAATCGCTGCCTGGATTCCCTTACCAATCTGCGGACCCTTGTCCTTCAGTGTGCTGAACAGGATGGAGATGAAGATGGCAACACCAGCGGTACCGCCCATCTGGCGGAAGAAGGTGGCGGACGAAGTGGCAACACCGATGTCCTTTGCCTCAACCGAGTTCTGAGCCACGATGTTGAGGGTCTGCATCAGCTGGCCGAGGCCGAAACCGATGAACACCATACCGATGGAGATCTGCCAGATTTCCCACTTGTAGGTCAAGGTGCTGAGGTACAGGTAAGAAGCTCCCATGCAGGCGGCACCGAACACAAGGAACACCTTGTACTTGCCGGTCTTACCGGTGTAGCGACCACTGAAGATCGATGCGGTCATCATGCCCAAGACCATCGGCAGCATCAGCAGGCCAGACTCGGTTGGGGTTGCGCCGTAAACAATCTGGAGGATCAGTGGAATGGTCATCATTCCGCCGAACATTCCAACACCAACGATTACACCGATCACACTGCTGAAGGTGAATCCGCGGCTCTTGAAGATGTGAAGTGGAAGCAGAGCGTTGGCGCCCATCTTGCGCTCAATGAGGATGAACAACAGGGTGCCGATTGCACCGATGGCGTAGCAGGTGATTGCGCTAGCTGAATCCCAGCCCCAGTCCTGGCCCTTTTCGGCGACGATCAGCAGTGGAACAACGGCAATGACGATTGCGACTGCGCCCCACCAGTCGATGCGGCCGGACTTCTTGGTGTGCGGGATGTGCAGGAAGTTGACAACCATGAACATGGCCAGAACACCGATTGGAAGGTTGATGAGGAATACCCAACGCCAACCGGTGATCCAAAGGATCTGGTCCGCACCCGCGAAGAGACCGCCCACCAGCGGGCCGATGACCGACGAGGTGCCGAATACGGCCATGAACATACCCATGTAGCGGGCACGCTCGCGAGGAGGCACTATGTCCGCCATCACGGTAAGCGCAAGGGTGAACAGACCACCGGCACCGATGCCCTGCAGCGCACGCCAAGCGGCGAGCTCGTACATGGTGTGAGAGAACGAGGAACCCAGCGACGCCAATACGAACACGCTGATGGCGAAGATGAACAGGCGGCGGCGACCGAAGATGTCACCGAGCTTGCCGTAGATAGGGGTGGTGATGGTTGATGTGATCATGTAGGCGGTGGTCACCCAAGCCTGTGCGTCCAGACCGTGCAGGTCATCGGCGATGGTGCGCATTGCGCTACCGACGATGCTCTGGTCTAGCGACGACAGGAACATGCCCGACATCAAACCGAATAGAACCATCATGATTTGACGGTGAGTCATAACGCCAGTGCGTGCGGATTCCGCAGCGGCGGCCTTGCGTGCTTCACGAGACATAGAGGCACTCTTTCTTTTATTGTTTAGGCTTGATGTGTGCATAAGCCTGGAGTTTCGAAAACTAGAAAACGTTTCAGTTTTCTAACAGTCGCTTGCGCGATATTTATTCCGACATTTTTGAGTCTGCCAGACGGCAGCTGGGCTACCGGCGTTTCCACACCGACTCCCACGATATCCCCAAGTTTATCGCCAACTGTCTCGCCTACTGGCAGCCCATCGCCGAGCCCTTCCGGTTCAGGCGGCACTTCTCCAACCGCAGCGCCTACCGTAGCTCCAACCAGCACTCCTGCTCCCAGCCCAAGTGTCACTCCAACGGTTGCGCCTTGGAACCCCAAGCTCTATTCCATCGATGCCCCGGATTCACTCTGGGTTGTCGTGGACAAGAAGCGTCCTTTGAACCCGCTTAGCTTTGTGCCCGGCAATCTGGTGAAGCCAAAATTTGATGACGGTGCTGGAGTAAACCCGAACGGCCTGCAGCTGGCAAAGCCGGCGGCAAAAGCGATAAAGGTGATGGCCACCGCGATGAAGACCGCGGGTGCAGGAACTCTAGTGCTTTCCAGCACCTACCGTTCTTACACAACGCAGGTTGGTGTGCACAGCAAGGATGTTGCCGCTCTGGGTTTGGCTGCGGGAGAAAAACTTGCTGCACGTCCCGGCTACTCGGAACACCAAACCGGCCTGGCAGCGGACTTGTCCGCTGTGGGGCAGGGCTGCGTGGTTCAAGTGTGTTTTGCCAGCACTAAGGCCGGCAAGTGGTTGGCTGCCAACGCGTGGCAGTACGGTTTCATCCTGCGCTATCCGAATGGACAGACCCCGTACACGGGGTATCAGTTTGAGCCGTGGCACTACCGCTACGTTGGCACCGAGTTGAGCACCCAGATGCACAACACGGGCATCACGGTGTTGGAGAAGTTCTGGGGCTTGCCGGCTGCCCCCACCTACTAGTGCTGTTTCTCGCTCGGCTTTGCCTTTAACTGCTACATCAAGAAGTAGCTAGTGTCCCCGAAGTCTGCGCTAATCCGCATCTTCCCGCCCAGGGCCTCGATGTACTTCTGAAGCGTGGAAAGCTGCAGTGAAGAAAGGTCACCGCGCTCTAGTTTCGAAATCATTGCCTGGCTTACGTTTATGTTTGCCGAGAGCGTTGCCTGAGTGTATTCACGCTTAGCTCGAAGCTCCTTCAGGTTGTAATTCCTGAGGCGCGTTTCAAGTTCAATCTGAGCTGCGTCAATCAACGCGGCATCGATATTTGATCCGACCTTGTATTCGGACCAGCTTGTTGTTTTACTCATCAGCAATCCCCTTTTGGGGAGATTTTATAACCCGAAAGTTATAAAACTCAAGAGTTGTATTTTGCCCTAGCCGAGGACGCCGTCCACCAGAGACTTAGCCTCCACCTGCACCTGCTTCAGGTGCTCAGCGCCCAGGAACGACTCCCCGTAAATCTTGTAGACGTTCTCGGTGCCGGATGGACGAGCCGCGAACCACGCGCTCTCTGTGCTCACCTTTAGGCCGCCCAGGGCAGCGCCATTTCCTGCAGCGTGAGTCTCAATCTTGTTGATTGATTCGCCGGCCAACGATTTAGCCGAGACGTCATTAGCACTCAGCTTGCCCAGCTTGCTCTTCTGCTCCAGGGTGGCGGGGGCATCGATGCGCTCATAGGCCGGAGCCCCAAACTTGGCGGTTAGGTCGGCGTAATGCTGGCTAGGGCTCTTGCCGGTCACAGCCTGAATCTCCGATGCCAAGAGCGCCAGAATCAGGCCATCCTTGTCTGTGCTCCAAGCCTTGCCATCCAGGCGAAGGAATGATGCACCAGCGGACTCTTCACCGCCGAAACCAACCGAGCCATCGATGAGGCCAGGCACAAACCACTTGAATCCCACAGGAACCTCGATCAACTTGCGACCAAGCGAACCAACCACGCGGTCGATGATGGACGAAGAAACCATGGTCTTGCCAACCGCGGCATCGGCGGCCCAGCCAGAACGGTTGCGGTACAGGTAGTCAATACACACGGCAAGGAAGTGGTTTGGGTTCATCAAACCGTGGTCGCTGGTCACAATGCCGTGGCGGTCCGCATCGGCGTCGTTACCGGTGGAGATGTCGTAGCGGCTGCGGCCCTCAATCAGGCTGGCCATGGCGTATGGGCTGCTGCAGTCCATACGAATCTTGCCGTCCCAGTCCAGGGTCATGAAGCCAAACTGGAAGTCCACCGACGGGTTCACCACGGTCAGGTTCAGGCCGTAGCGCTCGCCGATCGCGCCCCAGTATTCAACCGATGCGCCACCCATTGGGTCGGCACCGATGGAGACCTTGGCATCGCGAATAGCCGCCATGTTGAGGACGTCACCCAGCTGGGCCACGTAGTTTTCGCGGAAGTCGAACTCGGACGCATTTGGCTTAGCGCGCTTCACCTCGCGCAGACCACCCAGGATAATCTCGTTTGCGCGGGCAGCAATCCAGTTGGTGGCATCGCTGTCGGCAGGGCCACCGTGAGGCGGGTTGTACTTGAAGCCGCCATCGGTTGGTGGGTTGTGGCTTGGTGTGATTACCAGGCCATCGGCCAGCGATGCATCGCCCGCAGCCTTTCCAAGATTGTGATTGATGATGGCCACCGATACCGCCGGGGTGGGTGTGTAGCCATCGTTGCTGGCAACCAGCGCAGCGATGCCGTTGCCCGCGAGAACCTCTAGCGCGGTTACCTCCGCTGGCCGGCTGAGTGCGTGGGTGTCCTTGCCAACATAGATCGGGCCGTGGATGTTCTGGCCGGCACGGTACTCCACAATCGCCTGGGTGATGGCCGCGATGTGGTCCTCGTTGAAGGAACCATTAATGGAAGTACCGCGGTGGCCGCTGGTACCGAAGACCACCTTCTGCTCAAGGTTGGTCACATCCGGGTGGATGTCGAAGTAATCCCCGATTAGGGCATCGATGTTGATTAGGTCGGATTCTTGGGCTTTAAGTCCTGCACGCACGCTCATTTTTCTATTTTGCCCCTTAGCCTTAAGGTATGTCATCGCAAACCGGTAACACTTCGGCATCTTCCAACCAGAACAAGGTATTTGCATTCCTTGGTCCGGTTGGCACTTTCACCGAGCTAGCCCTTGCCCAGGTGCCACAGGCCCAGGGAGCGATTTGGCATGCCGTCAACACTGTGCCGGAGGCGCTCGCCGCAGTTCTGGATGGTTCGGCACACCGCGCAGTGGTTCCGGTTGAGTCGTCAGTAGAGGGTGGCGTAAGCGCGACTCTGGATGCGCTGGCCACCATCGGTGAGCTGCGCATTTACGGCGAGTACCTTGTTCCGGTCAACTTCAACCTGGTTGCCCGTGAGGGAACCAAGCTGGCGGACATCAAGACCGTTGCAGCCCACCCGGTTGCTTACGCCCAGGTTCAGGCTTGGCTGCGTGCCAACCTGCCAAACTCTGTGCACTTGCCGGCCACCAGCAATGCTGCCGCTGCCGCAGACCTTCTAAACTCCGATGCCGCCGATGCCGCGGTATCCACCACCCACATCACCGACCACTACGCAGTTTCGGTGATTGCCAAGAACATCGCGGACAACGCGCACGCCCAGACCCGCTTCATTCAGGTGGGCCTGCCAGATGTGCAGCCGGTGGCAACCGGAGCCGATAAGACCTCTGTGATTGTTGAACTTCCAAGCGACCGCCCAGGTGCGCTTCTTGAAATGCTGGAGCAGTTCGCGGCTCGCGGAGTGAACCTGACCCGCATCGAAAGCCGACCGATTGGCGACCGCCTGGGACGCTACCGCTTCAACATCGATGCCGAAGGGCACATCCAGGATCAGGGTCTTGGAGAAGCGCTTTCCGGCCTTTACCGATTCAGCCCAAAGGTGACCTTCCTGGGGTCGTACCCGCGCGCGGACAAGAAGGAGAGCAAGCCGAACGGCAACAACTCCAACGCCGAGTACGCGGATGCAAGTGCGTGGCTAGCCGCGCTGCGCGAGGGTCACTGATTCGAAGCAGTCAGAGGCGGATGCGAAGTGCCTGAGGCATAACCTCAAACTTGGCGCTTAGGACCCTGCCAAAGCCGTCGCCATCTAACTGAGCGGCAACCGGGTTTTCTGCCACCACTTCGATGGACTGCCCAGCCATGTTGCCAAGTGTCTTCACGTTTGCTGTGGAATCGGCGAGTTCGGCCGCGCCCACAACCTTTCCGCGCAGGAAGTTAACCCAGGTCACTCGGTTCCAGAAATCGATCCAGTTCCAGAACCTCCGCGGTCCAACGGCGGCAACATCCAAAAGGCCGTCGTCCAGTTGGGCGTCCGGCATCAGGTTGATGTTGCCGGGCAGGAAGCCGCAGTTGCCCACAAGCAAGGTGTGAAGTTTCAAGGCCTTAGCTGGGCGTCCATTGACGCTGACGGTCACGCGTTCGAACCGAACCGGCAGGCTCTTCAGCCCACCTTCCACGTATGCCACCCATCCGATTCGGCGCTTTCGCTCGGAATCGGTGTTCATGATGATCTTGGCATCCAGACCGATTCCGGCCATCACGGCAAATGCGTGACTCTCCTCGGGGTGGTCATCTGCGAATTTAAGAGTGACCCGACCAAGGTCGATTCGGTGACTCTCACCAACGGCAGCTTTTAGGGCGGCGCGTTCGATGCTTCCCAGCGGCACACTGAGGTTGCGGGCCAAAACGTTTCCGGTGCCCAGGGGAATCAGGCCGATTTCGGCATCGGTGTAGGCAAGTTCTTGGGCAACGCAGCGGAGCGTGCCGTCACCGCCGGCCACCAAAATTAGGGTGTGGCCTTCCGCCAGGGCCTGCTTGGCCTGGGCTGCGCCAGTCTGGGTTTCGGTGGTCTCAAAGTAGTGGGCCTTGCGCATTCCAGCGCGCGCCAGGGCTTTATCCACGGCGGGCTGCAGCCGCGACTTTTCAACCTTTTGCGGGTTGTAAATGACCGCGGTAGTACCCATGCCTTCAGACTAACCGAATACCCAAACCCGAAACGGTAACCTTGAAGAGTGATTGACCTAAATCTGCTTCGTGATAACCCAGACGCCATCAAGGCCAGCCAGCGTGCCCGCGGTGCCAGTGAAGAACTGGTTGACCAGGCCGCTGCCGCCGATGTGACCTACCGCGCAGCCCTGCGCGAGTTCGAGACTCTGCGAGCAGAGCAGAACGCCTTCGGCAAGACCGTTGC
>JBDLQA010000102.1:0-3495 GCA_039800845.1 Actinomycetota bacterium | reverse complement strand
TCCCATGCTTTTCGCTGCCCAAAGCGTGTCTGCAATGGTTGCGGTCAGCCCCTCTGTGAACAGGCTGAAAAGCAATCTGCGTGCAGCGGCGTCTCCCGCGCTGTCGCCCACAACCTGGATGCTCATACCCAACGGGGCGAGGATGCTTTGAAGCGCGTTTGCGCCTTCACCCGACAGAATGAGCGGCGTTTTGTGAGCGAGTTCGGAAATCGCCTTCATCGGAGCTGCGTCAACGAATGTTCCAGCAGCGAATAGTGCCGCCAACTTCTTCTTGAGTTCAGGGCTGCCAGTGTTTAAGTCAACGTAAATGGCACCTGGCTTCATGGCCCGGGCTGCTGCCTCAGCGGTGCGGCTTGCAATCAGCGATGAGTTGAGCGACACCACAACGTCGGCATCCGCCACGGCGGCGTCGATGGACTCCGCGAGTTGAAGGGGTGGGCGCTTCACCTTGCCCGAATCGTAGCCAATCACCTGAGCGCCTGTAGCGGCTAATCCAGCGGCCAGCAGGCAGGAATCCTCGCCTAGGCCTAGGAATGCGATCTTCACTGAGTTGCTCATGGTTACAAGTTTGGCAGGTGTTGCGCAGCTTAAGCTGCGTCCGAAACGATTCCATGCATTGTTCCACTTAGGCTTTTATTAGGCAGCATTTGGCGGCCACAAGATTTTGGGTTGGCCGTGCACAGTAAACGACAGATTCTCCTCTGGGAGTTCCTCGGCACATTTCTGATCATCGTTGCCAACCTTGTCACGCCGAGCCTGAATCCGCGCGGCCCTGTTGTTGTTTTGGTGCCGATGGTTGTTGGCTTGTCGATGGTTTTGACTTTCTACCGCACCGGGGCGCACCTAAACCCGGCGGTAACCGGCTATCTGACCGTCTTCGTGAAAATCCGTAAGTCAAGACTCGCGGTATACCTGATTGCCGAGGTGGCGGCCGCACTGGTGGGAGCCGGATTGGCGGCCGTTTTGCGCACCCAAGGATTGCTGCGGCCGGTACTGGTAGTTCCGGCCGACCCGGCTTGGTTCTGGATCAAGGAGGCAGTCGCAACATTCCTGCTGCTAAGTTACATCGCGGTCTTCATCCTGCTTGGAATCCCTAGATGGACCATCGCGGGTGTGCCAGTTTTTCTATGCCTGATGCAGCTAAACCTATTCGGTGGCGCCGATATGAACCCGGCGGTAACCATCGCGCGTGGGTTGGCCGGTTACTATTCGGCAGGCGATTTCGCCGCGCGCATCGGTGGTGAAATGCTGGCGATGGCCGCTTTCTTGGTTGTTGGGCACGGTCTGGGTGCCTACCGCCGCACGCTTTTGCGCCGCCGCAATGGCTAGGCTGTAAACATGTCTGACAGCTTGGCTCCGTGCCCACAATGTAACTGCGAATACACCTACGAAATGGGTGACTTATTGGTCTGCCCGGAGTGTGCACACGAATGGAATCCGGCGGAGGCCGCGGATGACAACTGGGGCGAGCAAGGCTCCAAGGAGATCAAAGACGTTTCCGGTAATGTCCTTGCCGATGGCGATACCGTGACTATTGCCAAAGATCTCAAGGTGAAAGGCGCATCCAGCAGCATCAAGGTGGGAACCAAGGTTCGCAACATCCGCCTTGTAAATGGCGCCGATGGACACGACATCGAGGCTAAGGTGGACGGATTTGGGCAGATGATGTTGAAGTCCTCCGTGGTCAAGAAGGTTCTTTAACAATGGCCAAGCCACCGGTCCTGGTAGTCATCGATGTCCAGAACGGCTTCAAGCACCCTTCGATGCCCGCCAGCAATAACCCGGCCTGCGAAGCAAACGTGAAGCGCCTGTTGAACACCTGGCGTCAGCGTGAGTGGCCGATTGTGTTGGTGCGCCATGATTCCAAGAGTCCAACCTCGGTTCTGCGCCCGGGGCAGGCAGGCAATGAGCTTCAGCCGGGCATCGACGGCCCAAAAAGCTTGCTGGTGACCAAGAGCGTCAACTCTGCGTTTTACGGGGAGCCGGACCTTCACAAGTGGCTTTACGCCGGTGATTTCCGACGCATCGTGATCTGTGGCATCCAGACCAACTACTGCTGCGAAACCACTGCGCGAATGGCTGGAAATCTGGGCTACGACGTTGACTTCGTCATAGACGCGACACGAACTTTTGACCTGACCGATGGTGACGGCAACGTGGTGCCCGCGGCCGTACTTTCCAAAATTACCGCAATCAATCTGGACGGTGAATTCGCCCGAGTGGTGACCACTGAAAAGTTACTTCAGGGGATTGACTAAAGCACCCAGCGAAGTTAGGCTTACCTTAGTTAGGTAAACCTAAGTTCGGAGCTCCATGGCAAACACTCTTCACTCGATGGAAATCGGGGTTGTAGGACGTGTGTCCAGCATCCGAAACCCTCAGTTTGTAGCTGGGCTCGAGGTCATGGGCATTCGCTCTGGTTCCACAATCACAAAGATTTCCAAAGCCGCAGGCCGAGCCTTCATCGTTAGGGTGGGCGATGCCCGAGTTTGCATCGCCGGTGAAATCTCAAAGAGCATCCAGGTTGACCTTCCGCTGAGAGGTACCCGCTAATGGCTACGGTTTCTCAGTCTGTGACCCGGCCGGTTGTCGGCTTTGTTGGCCGCCCAAATGTGGGTAAATCCACGCTGTTTACTCGCATTGCTGGCGTTTACCAGAAGACTGGCAACTGGGCGGCTACCACGGTCGAGGTGCGAACTGCAACCATCAACCTTGGCGACCACGAGGTGGAACTCCAGGATTTGCCAGGTACCAGCAGTTTGTCGCCAAATTCTCCGGACGAACAGATCACTTGCAATCGCATTCTGAAACCAGACGGCGTTGACGTAGTTGTCGCTTTCCTTGATGCCTCGAACATTGCGCGCTGCCTTTATCTGATGTCTCAGATCAAGGACCTTGGACTGCGAGCTGTCGTTGCCTTGACTATGAACGACATAGCTAAGAAACGCGGCATCACTATCGATGTCGCCGCGCTTGAAGAACTCTTGGGTGCGCCTGTTGTCGTTGTGAATCCTCGAACCGGCAGTGGAATAGCGGAGCTGAAAGATGCTCTCGTGCAGCAAATTGAACGCCCCGAGATTGAGCGAGTGGTCCGCGACTTCAGCGATAGAGAAGAACTAACCAGGCGCCTCAATTGGTCGGCAAATGTTATGGCTAAGGTCATTACCCGTAAGCCTGAGCGCCCATCCATGACCGACAGAATCGATCGAATTGTCACGGCTCCGCTTGCGGGTGTTTTGACTCTCTTGATTGTGCTTTGGGGTGTGTTCGAAGGCACAACTGCCGTGGCTGCGCCGATTCAGGATTTCCTCGACTGGGTAATAAACCGGGAGTTTGGTGGATGGCTGCGCTCCTATCTGAGTGGCTCATTCCCAGACCTGACATGGTTGCGCATTGTTCTTGTTGATGGGCTGGTTAGCGGCGTTGGCACGCTTCTTACATTCATGCCTGTAATGACCATAATGTTCATCCTTCTGGCGGTGCTTGAAGATTCTG
>JBDLQA010000101.1:0-3097 GCA_039800845.1 Actinomycetota bacterium | reverse complement strand
CGCCAACGCTGATCGATCCGCTGCTGATCTGGCCCAGGTATCCGCGGTAATCGCGGTACTCATCGGCGCTGTCGGCAAGCTCTGGCGAAAGGCCGCCCTGCGGACGCAGCACGTACTGAACGGGCAGGCGGAACGGGTCATCCTTGCGCTGCAGGTCATCAATGGCTGGGAGCGATTCCAACAGTTCCAACAGGGTTGGGCCCTGGTACCAGTCGGTGTGCGCGGAACGCTCAACCACGTTGTCGCCGACCAGAGCCGAAACCGGAATTGCGTGCACGCCCTGCAGGTTTAGCTCGGAAGTGATTTGCTCAAGCTGAGCCAGAACATAGTTGAAAACTTCCTGGCTGTAGTCCACTAGGTCAATCTTGTTGACAGCCACAATCACGTTCGGAACGCGAAGCAACTGCACAACGGACATATGGCGTCGGGTCTGTTCAAGCACGCCATTGCGGGCATCGATGAGAACGATGACGGCATCTGCGGTTGCCGAACCGGTAACCATGTTGCGGGTGTACTGCACGTGACCCGGGCAGTCCGCCAGGATGAACGAACGCACGGCGGTGCTGAAGTAGCGGTAGGCCACATCGATGGTGATGCCCTGCTCGCGCTCGGCACGAAGGCCATCGGTGAGCAATGCTAGGTCTAGGCCACCGGCGTCGCCGCCGAAGCCGCGCTCAGCGCTGGTGCGGGCAACCGATTCCAGCTGGTCTACCAAAATGCTCTTGCTGTCGTGAAGCAAGCGACCCACGAGGGTGCTCTTGCCGTCATCCACGGATCCAGCGGTTGCAAAGCGGAAAAGTCCACGAGTTGCCTCGAGGGTTGCCGCGCCGGTCTGATTTGGAGTCTGGGTACTCATTAGAAGTAGCCCTCCTTCTTGCGGTCTTCCATCGCGGCTTCGCTGATGCGGTCATCGGCGCGGGTTGCACCGCGTTCGGTGAGTGTGGAAGCTGCCACCTCAACCACAACGTCCGAGATGCTCACGGCGTTGGATTCCACAGCACCGGTGCAGCTCATGTCTCCAACGGTGCGGTAGCGGACAAGACGGGTCTCAACAACCTCGTGCGGTTCGGGCATGGAAACCGGGCCAACCGCGCGCCACATGCCATCGCGGCTGTAGACCTCGCGCTCGTGCGCCAGGTAAAGCGGTGGCAACTGAATGTTTTCACGCTCGATGTAGCGCCAGATGTCCAGTTCGGTCCAGTTGGAAATCGGGAAGGCGCGCACATGCTGTCCCGGCAGGTGGCGTCCGTTGTAAAGGTTCCACAGCTCTGGGCGCTGGTTGCGAGGGTCCCACTGACCAAACTCGTCACGCAAGCTAATGATGCGCTCCTTGGCGCGGGCCTTGTCCTCGTCTCGACGGGCGCCACCGAAGACGGCGTCGTACTTGCCATCGGTGATGGCGTCCAGTAGCGGCATGGTCTGCAGCGGGTTGCGCGTGCCGTCTGGGCGTTCCTGCAAAATGCCGCGGTCGATGTAGTCCTGAACGCTGGCAACAACCAGCTTCAAGCCCAAGCGCTCAACGGTTGCGTCGCGGAACTCGATTACCTCTGGGAAGTTGTGTCCGGTGTCCACGTGCAGCACAGGGAAGGGAACCTTGCCCGGGTAGAAGGCCTTGGCCGCAAGGTGCAGGACCACCACGGAGTCCTTGCCGCCGGAGAAAAGCAGGACAGGGCGCTCGAACTCGGCCACCACTTCACGAATGATGTGGATGGACTCGCTTTCGAGTGTGTCCAGCAGGCTCAGCTGGCTCTGGTTTTCGATTTGGGAACTGCTCATAGGTGTAGTCCACACTCCACTTTGCCCGAACCAGCCCAGCGGCCGGAACGAGGGTCTTCGCCGGGTGCAACCGGCTTGGTGCAAGGTTCACATCCGATGGATGGGTAACCGTTGGAAAGCAGCAGGTTGACTGGAACCTTGTGCTCGTTGGCATAGTCGATCAGCTGGTCGAAGGTCCACGCCGCCAGCGGGTTCACCTTGACCAAACCGTTCTTGGCATCCCACTGAACCAGCGGGGTGTTGGCGCGAGTTTCCGCTTCATCGCGGCGAACACCGGTGAACCATACTTCGAACTGCTGAAGCTGGTTTGTCAGTGGCTCCACCTTGCGCAGCTGGCAGCACAGGTTAGGGTCGCGCTGGTATAGCTTCTCGCCGTACTGGGCATCCTGCTCGGCAACGGTCTGCTTTGGCTTGATGTCCAGGATGCGCACAGGCAGCGCACGCTCTACCTCGTTGCGAGTGCCGTAGGTCTCCACAAAGTGGTAGCCGGTGTCCAGGAACAAAACCTCAACGTTTGGCAGTTTGGTTGCAACGATGGCTGGCAATACCGAATCGGCCATGGAGCAAGCCACTGCAGCGGCATCCACAGAGAAGTTCTTGGCTACCCATTCGATGACGGCCTCGGCGGTTGCCTCCGGTGCGTCAGGGTTGGCTTCGCGCAACGAGTTGAGCTCGGCAGCGCCGGCTTCGGCGAGCGCCTGGAGCTCTTCATCGGTGCGCTGTGCGGTCAGTGCGATGGTCATTTCAGCAGCTCCTCATCGGCGCGGTGTGCCCATTCGGCAAAGGTCTCGCCGACTTCCTTGTTGGCATCGTAGGTGCGAACAACGCGGTCCACGTATTCGGTCAGGTTGGCTGCGGTCACCTTCAGGCCGCGGACGGTGCGTCCGAGTCCGGCTTCGTCGCGGTCACGGCTTGCAAGGCCACCACCGAGGTGAACCTGGAAGCCCGGCTCCTGGCCGCCGTTGCCATCCGGAAGCAGCTGCCCCTTCAGGCCGATGTCGGCGGTCTGGATGCGGGCACAGCTGTTTGGGCAACCGTTTATGTGCAGCTTGATGGGCTGATCCAGCTTTAGGTCAGCGGTGGAGTTGTCCAGGATCGGGATGGAACGCGCGGCCAGACCCTTGGTCTCCACGATTGCCAGCTTGCAGTATTCGATTCCAGTGCAGGCGATGGTGTTGCGGCGGAAGTTGCCAGGGTTGCTCTGCAGACCAAGGGCCTCAAGTCCGTCAACCACGGTCTGCAGGTTCTCCGCTGGAACATCCAGCACAACCAGCTTCTGGTGTGCGGTGAAAGCCAGACGCTTGGAGCCGTTGGCCTCCAG
>JBDLQA010000100.1:0-5431 GCA_039800845.1 Actinomycetota bacterium | reverse complement strand
GTGCCGTCGGCTTCCTTGATCTTCTCAACATCGCCCCAAGCGCGCTCGTACTGTGCACGCTTCTTGGACAGGATGAGACGGCCTTCCTTGTCTTCCTTCTGAAGAACCAAAGCCTCTACGGTGTCGCCGACAGCGACGATCTCGCTTGGGTCGGCGTCGTGGCGAATCGAAAGTTCGCGCGATGGGATGACACCCTCGGTCTTGTAACCGACGTCGAGGAGAACCTCGTCGCGGTCAATCTTGACAACGGTACCCTCGATGAGGTCGCCGTCGTTGAAGAACTTGAGGGTTGCTTCGACTGCAGCGAGGAAGTCCTCAGCCGAGCCGATGTCGTTTACAGCAACCTGGGTTGCCTTGTTGGTGGTCATGTAGTTTGTTCTCGATTTGGGTTTTACTCGGGTCGCGGCGAAAGCCTGTACGAAACAGGCGTGACTTCACCGAGACGATTTACGGTTGATTGCACAAGTGTGCTTACTTAGACTAGCGCAGAATTGCGCGTCAAATCAAGGAACTTGGCCTAGAACAACTGGGTAAGTTGGGTCAGCAGCTGTTGTGCCTGTGGCAGGTCCTCTTCGCTGTAAGAAATCTTGATTTCCAGGGTCTCGCCGAACCTTGCCCCCATGGTCAGAAGCGACAGCACGGAATCGCCACGAGTCGGCTCAGATCCGGCTCGGCCGATGGTGGTTTCCAGGCCGGCTTCCCCCACAATTCGGGCGAATTCCGTGGCAGGCCGGGCGTGCCAGCCGTCTTCCTGCTGGATGGTTACGGTTGCGGTGAGTGTAATCATTTCCTGTGCCTGGGTCTTTGCCTGGGTTCGGTTCGTTACTAGTGACCAGCTAGGTCCCAGTTTGTGCCAATTCCAACGTGGACTTCTAGCGGCACGGAAAGCTCCACCACTTTGTCCATTCGCTCAGTGACCAAGGTTTTTAACGTCTCAAGCTCGCCCGCAGCTACCTCGAACACCAGTTCGTCGTGAACCTGAAGCAGCATTCGGCTCTTCATGCCGCGCTCCTGCATTTGCTGCGAAATCTGGTTCATCGCCAGCTTCATGATGTCCGCTGCGGTTCCCTGGATTGGCGCGTTTAGGGCGGCGCGGCGAGCATTTTCACGGATCTGGAAAATCTTCGAGTTGAGGTCTTCGAAAGGCCTGCGGCGACCAAAGGTTGTAGTGGTGAATCCCTCGGTTTTGGCGATGTCCACGACCCGCGCAAGGTAGCGCTTCACTCCCCCGAAACGAGCGAAATAGTCGGCCATAAGTTGCTTTGCTTCAGCGTTGCTGATGCGCAGCTGCTTTGCCAGACCGTATTCGCTCAGGCCGTAAACCAAGCCATAGGACATTGCCTTCACTTTGGAACGCATTGCCGGCGTTACCTCAGCAGGCGTTACCCCGAAAATGCGCGAACCCACGAAACGGTGCAGGTCTTCGCCCGACTTGAATGCTTCGATCAGGCCTTCGTCCTCGGACAGGTGCGCCATGATTCGCATTTCGATCTGCGAGTAGTCGGCTGTCAGAAGCGTTTCGAAGCCTTCGCCAACCTCGAAAGCGGCGCGAATTTGTCTGCCGCGCTCGGTCTTGATTGGGATGTTCTGAAGGTTTGGGCTGTCGCTCGATAGGCGACCAGTGCTGGTTCCGGTCTGGCCGTAGGACGTGTGTACGCGGCCATCAGTGCCGATGGCTTTCAGAACGATTTCGACCATCTGTCGGATTTTGGATGCTTCGCGGTGGGCAAGCAGTTTCTCCAAGAACGGGTGTTCTGTCTGCTCGTAGAGCTCGTTTAGCGCGGCTGCATTGGTGCTGAAGCCAGTCTTGACGGTCTTGGTGCCCTGCATGCCCAGTTTGTCGAAAAGGATTGTCTGGAGCTGCTTTGGCGAGGCCAGATTGATTTCTTCACCGATGATCTCATAGGCCTCGGCGGCGATTTTGTTTACCTCCGTACCCAGGCTCTCGAACTGGGTCTCCAGGGATTCCCGATTCACCTTAATTCCAAGGTGTTCCATCTGCGCGAGAACAGCGCTCGAGGGAAGTTCCACCTGGGTGTAAACGTTCAACTGGTTTTGCTGCTTAACCTGCTTGTGCAGGCGTTCCGCTAGCACCAGGGAGAGCCAAGCGTCCAAGCTTGGGTCGTTTGCAACGTCCTGAATCAGCGCCGATGGGTCTCCGCGCTCAACCTCCAGGCCAAGGTACTCTGCTGCAAGATCATCAAGGGCGTAGCCGCGACGAACCGGATTCAGCAAATACGACAGCAATAGTGGGTCGTAGTCGAAGCCCGATGCGACATCGGTGACGTAGCGCTGATCCGCCGCACCCAGAATGCGACGAAGCGTGTTCTTGCTGTCAAAGCACGCCTTCTGACAGCTGGAATCCAGCAACCAGGCACCGATGGCGCCCATGGCGCCCTCGAGGTTTTGAACCGAGAAACTTACGCGAGCGGTCTCGGTGGCAAGACCAACTCCGATGAGCTGCGCGTGCTCTGGGTCATCACCCGCAAATTCAAAGGCAACGCCCACGGTGCCGTGCTGCGATGACAGCCACGCAGCAGCCTCGGAGTCGTTGATCGGGGTGCTGACCGGCAGTTCTAGCATTTCTACCGGCTCTGAAGCTTGAGTCGAAGCCTCGCCATTTTCAGCGGCTACATCGGAGTCTGTTGCGCCAGCACCGGTTGCACCAGCGCCAGTTGTACTCGTGCTGACCGCGCCAGCCGAACCGGCGACGACACCACGTTGGCGAAGGACGCGTTCGGTGAGCGACTTGAACTGTAGCTTGCCGAACACCTGACGAACTTTGCCTTCGTCAACCGGACCGAGGGTGAGTGCCTCGTGCATATCGAAATCGAAATCTAGGTCTCGAACCAGGTGGTTCAGGCGACGGTTTCGGACCGCCAGTTCCTTGTGCTCACGCAGGTTCTCCCCCACCTTGCCGGTGATTTCATCGGCTGCATCCAGAACTCCTTGCAGGCTGCCGTAAGCCTGCAACCACTTGGCTGCGGTCTTGGGTCCAACTCCCGGAATGCCAGGAAGGTTGTCGCTGGTTTCGCCAACCAGTGCGGCTAAGTCCGGGTACTGCTTGGCCCTCACGCCGTACTTTTCGTACACGGCTTCATCCGTCATGCGGGCCATGTTGAGAACGCCCTTGACCGGGTAAAGGATGGTGGTTTCTTCACGAATCAGCTGGAAGGTATCGCGGTCTCCGCTCACCACAAACACCTGGAATCCCGCATCTGCGCCTTGGTCGGCCAGAGATGCAATGATGTCATCCGCCTCGTAGTTAGTGCGGGTCAAGGTGCGGATATTCATGGCATCAAGCGCCTCGGCGAGGAGCTCGGTCTGGCCACCGAATTCCGGCGGGGTCTCGCCGCGGGTTCCCTTGTACTCCGGGTATTCCTCGGTGCGGAAAGAAGAACGCGAAAGATCGAACGCAACTGCGAGGTGGGTAGGTTTTTCAGCCTTCAAAATTTCCAGCATCATGCTGATGAAGCCGTGGACCGCATTGGTGTGCTGGCCATCGGTGGTGCGGAATGAATCCGGATTCAACGCATAGAAGGCACGGAACGCCAACGAGTGGCCATCGATGAGCAGCAGAGTAGGCTTTTGCGTAGCGTCCATGGCATTAAGCCTAAACGCTCCCACAGTCATTTTTTGGAGTGCTCAGACCATGACCGAACCAAAACTCAGCCCGCAGGCCGCCGAACTCTGGAAGGAACGCCAGATGGGCGCCCTTTCCGACCGCATGGGCATCAAACTTCTGGAGCTCAGTGCCGAACGCGCTGTTGCTACCATGCCGGTTGAGGGCAACACCCAGCCGCTCGGCCTAGTGCACGGCGGGGCCTATGTTGTGATTGCGGAATCGTTGGGTTCGTTCGCGGCGAATGTTTGGGCGGCCCCCGATGGCTTCGCCGTTGGAATCGAGATCAACGCTTCGCACAGCGGTTCGGCCCGCGAGGGCTTGGTCACGGCAACTTGCACGGCATTGAGCCTTGGCAAGACACTGACCGTTCACGAAATTGTTTGCACCGATGATGCCGGCCGACGCCTGTCGACCATCCGCATCACAAACCTGATTCGCCCGCGTCGCCGCGATTAGGCCTTAGGGGTTTCTTCCTTTGGAGCGCCAAGCTGCTCGATGATGGTCTTCGCCACTTCCTGCATGGTTAGGCGGCGGTCCATAGATGCCTTCTGAATCCAGCGGAATGCCTCTGGCTCGGTCAGGTTCATCTTCTCGTTCAAAAGACCCTTGGCGCGGTCAATCAGCTTGCGGGTCTCAAAGCGCTCGTTGAGGTCGGCGATGTCTGCTTCCAAAGCCGTGATCTGCTCAAAGCGGCTGAGCGCGATGTCGATGGCTGGTTGTAGGTCGCTCTGGGTCCAAGGCTTCACCAGATATGCCATGGCGCCGGCTTCGCTTGCGCGCTGCACCAGTTCCTTCTGGCTAAATGCGGTGAGTAGTACAACTGGGATGCGCAGCTCACCGATCTTCTCGGCCGCGGAAATGCCATCGAGCTTCGGCATTTTTACGTCCAGGATGCAGATGTCCGGCTTGTGCTCGGTCGCCAGGGCTACCGCCTCTTCGCCGTCGGCGGCCTGTGCCACCACGTCGTAGCCAAGATCCGCGAGGGTCTCAGCGAGGTCCATGCGGATGAGGGCTTCGTCCTCGGCGATGAGAACTCGGCGTGCAGTAATTTCTTCGGACATGCGCTCCACTTTAATGCAAAAAGACACCCGTGGGTTGGGTATCTGAACTAAATCTGTCCGTAGGTGCAGCGTCTCGGGTCTCTCCGCTTTGCGGTAAACTAATCGAAGTTACTTAGCCGAAGTGGCGAAATGGCAGACGCGGAGCACTCAAAATGCTTTTCCGAAAGGAGTGCGGGTTCGAGTCCCGCCTTCGGCACCAATGAATGAAACGACGTTGATCTTCGACGGCGATTGTGGTTTCTGCACCACCGCCGCGAATTACGTTGTCAAACACTCCAAACATCCAATCCAGGCTCTGCCTTGGCAATTCATCGATGTGGCCGAATACGGCCTTACCGAAGCCGAAACAGCGGCAAAAGTTTGGGTGGTGGCCGGAGGGCAAAGATACGGTGGCCACGAGGCGTTTGCCCGGATTCTGATAGTTCAGGGCAATCCCCTACTGACCGCGCTCGGGCACCTAATGTGCGTACCGCCCATCAGTTGGCTGGCGAGCCTTGGATACCTCCTGGTGGCCAGGTATCGACACAAACTCCCCGGTGGCACGCCCGCGTGCCAATTGCCTAGTTAGCTTCCGCCAACTCGCTGCGAATCTCGCGAACGATTGCACTGGCTAGTTCGTCAACCGATCGCGTTGCGTCGAATCGAGCACCCGGTTCATGCTTTGTGAGCGGGTCGAAAATGGCCATCTGGCTGTCCAAAAGCTGGCTGCGCGAGAAAACATCGGATTGAGCATCCAAGCGCTGCT
>JBDLQA010000099.1:0-6183 GCA_039800845.1 Actinomycetota bacterium | reverse complement strand
AGGATGTCGACAACCGCAAGGTCGTGGCTGATGAACAGACAGGCGAACTTAAGCTTGTCCTGCAGTTCAAGCAGCAAGTCCAGGAAGCGCGCCTGCACCGATACATCCAGCGCGCTGGTTGGCTCATCCGCGATCAGCAGATCTGGCGCCAGCGCCAGGGCACGTGCGATACCTACGCGCTGACGCTGACCACCCGATAGCTCGTGTGGGTAGCGGTTGCGGTAGCTGCGTGGAAGCTCAACCGAAGCCAGGGCATCCTCAACCATGCGGTTCAGCTCTGCGCCCTTGGCAATCCCAGCCAGCAGGATCGGCTCGCCAATCGACTCACCAATCGGAAGACGTGGGTTCAACGACGATGCAGGATCCTGGAACACGATTCCGGTGTTGCGACGAATACTCTTCAGGTCGCGCTGACTTGCGCCAGCGATTTCTTGACCTACCACCTGAATCGAGCCGCTCTTCACCGGCAGCAGACCGATGGCGGCGCGGCCGACGGTGGTCTTTCCTGAACCAGACTCGCCCACCAGACCAACGATTTCACCAGGGAAGATTTCCAGATTGAAGTCTTTGACCGCGGTGAAGGCAGGAATGCGACCGCGCTTCGGGTACTCGATGACTACGTTCTCCAGCTTCAAAACCGGAGTGGGAGCGGCCTCACCCTGCAGGGTGCGCGTGGCAGCGAACCCAAGCTTTGGAACTGCGGCAAGCAGCTGCTGGGTGTAGGGGTGCTGAGGGCGGTTGAAGATCTGGTCTGCAGTGCCTTTTTCGACCGTCAGCCCGTCCTTCATGACCAGGATGTCATCCGCCAAGTCGGCGACCACACCCATGTCGTGAGTAATCAGCAGAACAGCCGAGTTCAGCTTGTCCTTCAGGTTACGCATCAGTTCGATGATCTCGGCCTGAACGGTGACATCCAACGCGGTGGTTGGTTCGTCCGCAATCAGCAGCGCCGGGTCACAGGCAAGCGCCTGAGCGATCATCGCACGCTGGCGCTGACCACCCGAAAGCTGGTGTGGGAACTTGTCAACCGACTTCTCCGGGTTAGGAATTTCAACCAGAGTCAGCAGCTCGATGGCGCGCTTGCGTGCCTCGGCTGGGCCCACATTGAAGTGGGTGCGAATGGTCTCGATGATCTGGAAACCGACGGTGTAAACCGGGTTCAGCGCTGTCATCGGCTCCTGGAAGATGTAGGCAACTTCCTTGCCGCGGAACTTACGCAGCACCGAGTGGTTAGCAGCCAGCATCTGGGTGCCCTTGACGGAAACCGATCCGGTTGTGCGGGCATTGGATGCCAGCAAGCCCATCAGACCCATCGATGACGAGGACTTACCGGAACCAGACTCACCAACGATGGCTAGCACCTGGCCTGCACGGACCTCGTAGTTCATGTCGATAGCTGCCGGATACCATTCGCCATCTACCCAGAACTCGACGTTGTAGTTCTCAACCTTGAGGATTACTTCATTCGAAATAGTCATTTTAAAAATTCCAGTCTCTAACTATCTCTATGCTTCGCTCGAAGGCTTCTTGAAGGTTGCCTTGACCAAGTCGCGACGAGTGATTCGCCGACGCTGACGTGGGTCGAAAGCGTCACGCAGACCATCACCGATGAAGTTCACACACAGGGCGATGCTGATGATCAGAACACCCGGCCAGTAGAACAGCCAAGGGCTGACGGTGAACGAGTCCTGATACTCACTGATCAGAGAACCCAGCGAAACATCCGGAGCCTGTACACCGAAACCGATGTAGGAAAGCGCAGTTTCCAGCAGGATCGCACCAGCCAGCATCAGCGTGACAGACACGATGATTACACCCATCGCGTTTGGCAGGATGTGCTTGAAGATGATGCGGCTGTTAGACGCACCGGCCACGCGGGCAGCGTCCACGAACTCTCGTTCGCGTAGCGAGAGGAACTCGCCTCGGACCAGTCGCGAAAGACCGGTCCAACTGAACAAGCCAAGGTAGACGGCCAGAGCAGCCACACCCAGGTTTCCAAACTTGAAGCCGATAACGGCGCCGATGATGATCGACGGGATGGTGATGATGAAGTCGGTGAAACGCATCAGCACTGCATCAACCCAGCCACGGAAGAAGCCGGAGACAGCACCGATGACGGTTCCCAATACTCCACCAATCAGACCGACGATAAGCATCACCATGATTGACTGCTCAGCTCCGCGCATTACCAGCGCAAAGTAGTCACGACCGATTGGGTCCTGACCGAAAGGGTGCTCGGCCGAAGGACAACCCACCGAGGTCTCGCAGAAGTTTGATTCTGGAATGTCTGTGATGGTGTACTTCCACCATCCGGCGATGGTGATTGGGTTCTTCTCGGTGCCTAGGTGAATACCCGAGGCGCTGAACACAAAGATGGTGATCAGCACGAGCGCGACCAGCGAGATTACCGCTGGCTTGTGACGGAAGAAGCGCTTACGAATGATCTGACCCTGGCTGAGACCCTCGGTCTCGTGCAGTGCGATCGCGTTTTCGCTGCTCTCGGCGGCAGTCTCTACCGCTGCATTTTTCTTGGCCATGTTACTTACCAACTCGAATTCGTGGATCAAGGGCCGAGTACAGAAGGTCGGCGATCAGGTTTGCCATTACAGCCATGAAGGAGGTGATGGCGAAGACACCCATCAAAAGGTTCAGGTCCTGTCCGCTAATTGCAGCGCGGAACAGGGTTCCCATACCGTGCCAGCCAAAGACCGACTCGGTGATGATTGCTCCGCCAAGGATTCCGGCGAAGTCAAACGCCATCAGTGTGGTCAGCGGAATCATCGCGTTGCGAAGGGCGTGACGCACGATCACAGTTCGCTCGCTGAGGCCTTTAGCGCGGGCAGTGCGGATGTAGTCCATGTTCATGACCTCCAGCAAACTGGCGCGCGAATAACGTACGTAACCGGCAAAGGAGATCAGAGTCAGCGCAATGGTTGGCAGCAGAACATGTACAAGGCTGTCCATAAAGCCAATCCAGAAGTTGTGGCTTTCCAGACGAACGCTGACCTCACCGATGGTTGGGATCGGACGCATGTCGATTCCATCGGTCTGAATGTAGGTTCCCCAGGTCTGCATCAGCTTGTCGATCAGCAGGAAAAGGAATGCGAAAACGGAGGTGATTACGGTGGTGCGAACGGCAGAACCGCGGTCAACCTTGGTGAAGCCGTAAGCAGCTGCTACCGCAACTGCAACCAATCCAAGGATTGGTAGAAGCATCAGTCCTGCATTCAGGTGCTTGGTGTGCCAAAGGGCATTGACCGGGTAATAGGCGATGATTGCAGCCGCGGCTACAGTCAGGCTTGCATACAGCACACGCTTGTTCTCAAAGCCCACAATCAGCGAGGTCAGACCAACCGCGATTGCTGCTGCGATCAGACCTACGCCGACGATGCCCAGACCTGGAGTCAGAATCCAGTTAGAAATGTTGACCAGAACCAGCAAGACAGCAGTACCAGCAGCGGCAAATCCGAAGATCGACCAGACGCGTTTGCGGTCACCGCCGATCAAGCCAGCGACGATGAGGCCGACGATTGCCGCCGCCCCCAATATCCAGGGTGGCGCTATCTGTCCGACGGCCAGGAAGTTGTTGAACTCGATGGCCATGTACTGCTTCAGCAGAACCGCGACCCAGAAAACCGGCAGGGAGAACATCAAGAACGATGCAAAAGTCATGGTGTAGTCAAGGCGGCTGTACTGGCGGATAGCGGTGATAACGCCAACGGTGATACCAAGCAGGATGGCCAGGATGGTTGCGCCAATGACCAGGCGGAAGGTGACGGGAATCGCAGCCGAAATCTCGTTAACCACGTACAGGCCGTCACGAGTCTTGCCTAAGTCTGCGTTACCGGTGAAGAAACCGAGTACTCCCTTTAACCAGCTGAAGTAACGCACCGGTGGCGGCACGTCCAGCTGTAGCTCGCGCGTCAGATGCGCGATAAGGAACTCTTTGTTTTTCGCGGTGCTGGTTCGCAGTTCTGCTAGCGGATCGCCCGCAATAGCCTCCAGGTTGTAGACGATAAACGAGGAGCCGAAAAGAATGAGAAGGACGGTGCCGATGCGACGTCCGATAAAGCCGATCAATGTGAATCCGTTTCTGGGGAAGCCCTGTATCGCTCAAAGTTGGGGGCACCCGGTTTGGATGCCCCCAACTCTTGAGCCGTTTCTAAGAGTGAACTAAATCGCTCTTAGAAGTGCCACTGCCAGTAGTTCCAAACCAAGTTTGGAATCAGCGGGCTTGGCTTTACACCAACAAGGTTTTCGTTGTAAGCCGAAACCGCAGGCCACTGGTACAGCGGCAGGGTCCATGCATTGGCGTTGATGATCTTCTCAGCTGCCAGGTACTTGGCAGTGATTGCCGAGTTCGACAGTGGAGCCTCGAGGCTCTTCAAGATCTTGTCCAGTGCCGCGTTGTTCCAGCCGTAGTGGTTGTTCGAACCATCGCTAGCGAAGTTAGCGTTGGTACCCGTCTGGCTGACCGACGAAGGAGCCCATGCGAACATGGCTACGTCGTAGCGTGGGTCGTCCAGCAGGATCGACCAGCTGGCGTTACCAACAGTCGAAACCTTGAATCCGGCCTTGGCCTCTTCAGCAGCAATCAGCAGGTTCTCGCCGATACGACGAGCGTTGTTCTTGAACAGCATGTTGATTTCAACGCTGTTCGAGCCAGCTGCAGCCTTTGGATACCACTTCTGAACCAACTTGAGTGCCTTAGCAGTGCGCTCAGCCTGAGTTCCTTCGGTGAAGTCCTTGACTCCGCTGCCGTTGACGATGGTGCTGTAACCGTCGCCACCAGGAAGCACGAAGCTGGAGTTCATAACAACAGCGTCAGCCTGGTTGCTTGGGTCGTAAGCCTGCGAAACCATCTTGTTTACGATGGTCTGGCGTGGCAGAGCCAACAGGAATGCGCGACGCAGGTCCTGTGCCTTCTGGCCGTGGCTGTCGGCGAATGGACCGTCGTACTTAGCCTCGTTCTTGTCTTCCGAACCTGGGTTGTTTCCGGTACGTAGGTCAACGTGCTCGAAGGTAGCAGTGCTGCTCAGCTCGACCTTAACACCCTGCAGCTGCTTCAGCTGCTGGAAGGTTGCGGTGTCAGGCTGGCCCTCATAAACGTCAATCTCGCCGTTGCCCAGAGCCTGAGCCGCTGGAGCACCGTCGGTAACGAAGGTGAAGATCACCTTGTTGATTGGGTTCTTGGTGGACAGCGCTGGGCCCGAGGTGTACTTGGCGTTACGAACCAGAGTCACCGAGGTGTTCTTTACTGCGCTGTCAACGATAAAGCCACCGTTGCTGACAAGCAGCAGAGGGTTGGTCTTCGAGTTGATGTCCTGGATGTTGTAGTCCTCGGACCAGATCTTACCCATCTTGGTCAGGTTGGCGTTCTTGCCCTTCAGACCAGCGTTGAAGTCTGCTACGAACTGGTCGGTGGCCGCGTTTGCAACCGATGCCGAAACCAGGTCGGTCTTGCCTGCAGCCATCAGCTCAAGTGCGTGAACTGGCGCTGGGCCAGGGCCCAGGATCTGCCAGTCAGGCTGGAAGCCGTCGTACTTTACGGTCAGCGAGTAGCCGTCCGAGCTAAGTGCAACTGACTTTACGTGGCTGTCGTATGGGCCACCGTAGTTGCCCGAGTTGAATACTGGAGCATCCTTGGCTGGGTCACCCAGACCGGCCTTCTTCGAGTAGGCGCTGCTGCCGAGGATGTGGCTCAGTAGCAGGTCGGCAGCGGTGATGTCAGCGCCGTCCGACCAGACCTGGCCCTTGTTAACGCGGTAAGTGACCTGGAAGTCATTCTTTGCGTTCTTGGTGATAGCGAAGGTACCGAACTTAGTGTTACGGATCAGGTTTGGTCCGCTGTCGTAGTACCAGAAACCGGCGCTGGTTAGGTAGCCGATGTCGCTGTTGGTGACCAAGTTCGTGTCTGGAGTACCCGAGTTCAACGACGTCATTGCCGTGGTCTCGTTGATAATCACAGTCGACTTGGAGGCTGCAGTTGCGCTAGTTGCGGCGAAGCTTACGGCGGTTGACGTAGCCAGCAGTCCAGCGACAATAAGTGCAACCGAGCGAGCGGTGCGCTTTGCCTTCATATTTCTCTCCTTGTTTTGTCGCAGCATCGCCACCATCACTCCGAGAGAACTCGAACCAACAGCGACTCCGCTTTGGGTAAACCAAATCTAATACTTAACAGAA
>JBDLQA010000098.1:0-8578 GCA_039800845.1 Actinomycetota bacterium | reverse complement strand
TGAAGCGTTCAGGCACCGATGTCCAGGCCCGCGAGGCTTGGCACCTGCTCTGCCAAAACTGGCACCTGCTTGCCGGCACCAGCAGCGGCTACTGGCTGGCACACGAACTTTCCACACTGTTTGGCATCGATGAGCTGCCATCGGCGGCCAACGCGGACGCCCTCTACGACAGCATCTCCATCAAGCTTCAGACCCCGGAGTTCCTGCCGCGCGCGCTTTTCGAGCGTTTCAACATCTCGGTGTTGGCAACCACCGATGACCCCACCGATGACCTGGCGGCCCACAAGGCGCTGGCGGCCGACTCGAGTTTCAAGGGCAGGGTTGCGCCCACATTCCGCCCGGACCTTTACCTGGATCCTCGCGTTGATGGCTGGGCCGGCAACGTCCGCCGCCTGCTGGATTCCGCCGGTCTGAGCGAAGTGAACTACAAGAATTTCGTTGAAGCACTTCGCCTTCGCCGCGCCTACTTCGCGGCAAACGGGGCTTTCAGCGCAGACTTCGGTGTGTTTGAGCCCTACACCGCAGACCTCACCGATGAGGTTGCCAGCACGCTATTCGATTCGGCCATCGCCGGAACCATCAGCAGCTCCGATGCCCGCGAGTTTGCCGGCCACATGCTCACCGTCAGTGCCGGCCAGAGCTGCGAAGACGGCCTAGTTATGACGCTGCACGCGGGAGTTGTGCGCAATCACTCCAGCGCAACCAAGGCCGCCTTCGGACCGGACACCGGTCACGACATTCCGGTGGCCTGCGAGTTCACTCAAAACCTGCGGCCACTGCTTGAGAAGCACGGCCTAAACCCTCGCCTGCACCTGATTTTGTTCAGCTTGGATGAGACCAACTGGTCGCGAGAGATCGCTCCGCTGGCCGGCTTCTACCCGAGCGTTTTCATCGGTGCCCCATGGTGGTTCCTGGATGCCCCGGATGCCGCCATGCGCTTCCGCGCTGCAACCGTGGAGACCGCCGGTTTCTATCGCGGCAGTGGTTTCATCGATGACACCCGCGCGTTCCTTTCCATCCCGGCCCGTCACGATATGTCGCGCAGAGTCGATGCCGCCTTCTTGGCCCGCCTAGTGGTTGAGGGTCGCGTCTCGCTGGCTCAGGCTCAGCAGATAATCCAGGATCTGGTCACCGTGATTCCGCGTAAGGCATTCAAGCTGTGAGCCGCCGTCCCGAGCGCATCGTTCACCTGGGAGTAGGTGCGTTCTTCCGCGCCCACCAGGCCTGGTACACCAACCAGGTTGATGTCGATGGCGAGTGGGGCATTGTTGGCTACACCGGTCGTAGTGCAACAGTGGCGCAGGAGCTTGCGCCGCAGGACTGCAAGTACACGTTGATTAGCCGCGATGCCGACGGTGATCACCTGCAGGTCATTGAATCGCTGGTGCGCGTTGAGGATGGCGCGAATGTGGCGGACCTTGTGCGCACGGTTTCAAAGCCGGAAATCGCGCTGGTGACAATGACCATCACCGAGGCCGGCTACCGCGTGAAGACCGATCTAACACTGGACACTACCGATGCTGAGGTGGCCACCGACCTAGCTATTTTGGCTGGCGATTTGCCGGGAGTTCCATCCACGGTGATTGGCCGATTGGCGTTGGCCCTGGACGAACGCCGCAAGGCAGGCGCTGGGCCAATCGCTGTGGTCAGCTGCGACAACATGCCGGAGAACGGCACTGTAGTTCGTAACGCGCTGGAGGGATTTGCCGCTGTGATGGGTGCGCAGACCATCGGATACTTCCAGAATCAGGTCAGCTATGTGACCACCAGCATTGACAGAATCACCCCGAAAACCACCGATGAAGACAAGGCATTCGTGCTGAGTCAGACCGGCTGGAACGATGCCTCACCAGTAGTTACCGAGCCATTCCGCGACTGGGTGCTAAGCGGTGACTTCCCGGCTGGGCGTCCAGAGTGGGAAAACGCGGGAGCGCGGTTTGTGGCGGACATCGAGCCATGGGAGAACCGCAAACTGTGGTTGCTCAATGGCGCACACTCGCTACTGGCATACGCCGGATTGATTGCGGGTCACCAGACTGTCAGCCAGGCAATCGCCGATGAATCTTTGCTCACCGAGGTTGTCGGTTTCTGGAATGAAGCCTGTCAGTTGCTGACTTCTTCCACTGCCGATACCGCAACGCTTTCTTTGCAGGAGTACCGGGATGCTCTTTTGGAGCGCTTCCGCAACCCTCGCATTCGTCACAACCTAGCGCAGATTGCAAACGAAGGTGCGACCAAGCTGCGGGTGCGCATCGCGCCAACTGCGTTGGCTCAGCTTGCCCTGGGTAAGCCGGCCTCGGCTTCAGCGTTTACCATCGCGGCCTGGGTGCACTGGATTTCCCGCACCGCCGATTACGTTGACGCTCGAGCATCCGAGATCGAAGCGGCAAAGGCGCTCGCCAGCACGCCGGGGGAGGATTCGGTGAAGGCTTTGGTTGCCATCGTCAGCCCGAAATTGGCTGAAAATCCGGGCTTTTTGAGCGAAATAAAGCAACTCCAATAATTTTTATCACATATTGGCAACCGATTGCCAGAATGACCAAAACTGTGGTTTACTGAACCCAAGAACAAGAAAGGCACCAAATGCTAAAGCCTCAAAACACGGCCACCAGAGAGCTGCAAAACCTGGATGGCATCTGGGCGTTCAAGGTCGACACCCAGGATCAGGGCTTCACCTCCAACTGGGCGGCAAGCAAGCTCGACACCAAGTTGGACGTCGCTGTGCCTTCAAGTTTCAACGACCTTTTCACCGACAACACCATCCGCGAGCACGTGGGCTGGGTCTGGTACCAGCGCACTGTGCGCATCCCGCGCGGCTGGGCCGGTGAGCGCATCTTCGTTCGCATCGATGCCGCAACTCACGCCGGCGTTGTCTTTGTGAACGGCGCGAAGGTGGCCGAACACGTTGGTGGTTACATGCCATTCCAGGCCGACATCACCGATGTAGCGGCGGCCGGAACCGAGGTTCTGCTGACCATCGCGGTTAGCAATGTGCTGACCAACGAGACCATCCCACCCGGCCGCGTAGTCACTCGCGACAACGGCGTAAAGCAGCAGACCTACCTGCACGATTTCTACAACTACGCGGGCCTGGCTCGCAGCGTCTGGCTCTACTCGGTGCCTGCCGTTCACGTTACCGACGTCACCGTCAACACCGACTACTCGGGCTCCACTGGAACCGTCAGCTACAGCGTTGATCTAAATGCGGCGGCGGAGATCGCGGTGGTTTTGAAGGACGAATCCGGTGCGGTTGTCGCAACCGGAAGTGGCACGCAGTGTGCGCTATCGGTGCCGGATGTGAAGCTGTGGCAGCCGGGCAACGCCTACTTATACCAGCTGGTGGTTCAGGCGCACAACGGTGGCAACATCGTTGACGAGTACTCCGTGAACGTCGGTATTCGTACCGTGCGCGTTGAGGGCAACCAGTTCCTCATCAACAACGAGCCGTTCTACTTCACCGGTTTCGGCATGCACGAAGACCACGTTGTGAAGGGCAAGGGCCACGACAACGCCTTCTTGGTGAACGACTTTGAGTTGCTGAAGTGGGTTGGCGCTAACAGCTTCCGAACCAGCCACTACCCTTACGCGGAAGAGGTCATGGACTATGCGGACCGCCACGGAATTGTCATCATCGATGAAACCGCGGCCGTTGGTCTGAACCAGAACTTTGCCGGAATGTTTGGTGGCCCGAAGCTGCCAACCTTTGGACCTGAAACCGGCAATGAGAAGACTCAGGCGAACCTGCTGCAGGCTGTGCGCGAGCTGATCGTGCGCGACAAGAACCACCCATCGGTGGTCATGTGGTCCATCACCAACGAGGCCGAAACTGGTGTTCCGGAGGCGGTCGATTTCTTCAAGCCAGTCATTGACTTGGCGCGTGAACTAGATTCCCGCCCGGTCACCTACATCAACGTGATGACTGAGCCTTTTGGCAAGTGCCTAGTGGCTCCGATGGTTGATGTGATCTGCCTCAACCGTTACTGGGGTTGGTATGAAGACCACGCAGACCTGGACAACGCCAAGCTGCACTTGGAGGCCGAACTCAAGGGCTGGACCGACAAGTACAACGTGCCAATCTTCATCACTGAATACGGTGCCGACACCCTGGCCGGCGGTCACAGCATCCACTCGCTGCCATGGAGTGAGGAATACCAGAGCGCTTACCTGGAAGCCAACCACGAAATCTTCGACAAGTTCCCTGGAATCGTGGGCGAACACGTTTGGAACTTCGCTGACTTCCAGACCAAGCCGGGAATCTTCCGCGTGCTTGGCAACAAGAAGGGTGCATTCACCCGCGATCGCCAGCCAAAGAACGCCGCCCACGTGCTGCGCGCACGTTGGACCAAGCTGAACAACCGAAAGGCAATGTAATGATTATCGAAAAGGCAGAAGTCTTCGTACACTCGCCTGGACGCAACTTTGTGACCCTCAAGGTCACCACCAAGAGCGGCCTGGTTGGTTACGGCGATGCAACCGTGAACGGTCGCGAACTGGCGGTTGCCGCCTACCTTCGTGACCACCTGGCCCCGATGTTGATTGGCCGCGATGCCCACAACATCGAGGACACCTGGCAGTACTTCTACCGCGGTTCCTACTGGCGTCGCGGTCCTATCACCATGACCGCCATCGCGGCTATCGACATGGCGCTTTGGGACATCAAGGCGAAGGCCGCCAACATGCCGCTGTACCAGCTGCTTGGTGGCAAGAGCCGCGAGGGTTGCTTGGCTTACGGCCACGCTTCCGGTCGTGACGTACAGGAGATCTTCGACAGCATTCGCTCGCACATGGAGAAGGGCTACAAGGCCATTCGTGTGCAGACCGCGATTCCAGGTTTGAACTCGGTTTACGGTGTGGCTGCCTCGGCAAACGCATCGGCAGGTGCGGGTTCCGGCAAGGGTGCATCCAGTGTGAGATACGACTACGAACCTGCGCGCCGCAGCACCGTTCCGGTGGAGGAGGAGTGGGACACTCGTGCCTACCTCAACTACATCCCATCGGTGTTTGAAGCCGTGCGTAATGAGTTTGGTCCGGAACTGCCGCTGTTGCACGACGGCCACCATCGCCTCACTCCAATCCAGGCTGCTCGCTTGGGTAAGAGCCTGGAGCCATACGACCTGTTCTGGCTGGAGGACCTAACCCCTGCAGAGAACACCGATGCGTTCCGCCTCATCCGTCAGCACACCACAACCCCGCTGGCCGTCGGTGAGATCTTCAACACCATCTTTGACTACAAGGATCTGTTCGAAGAGCAGCTGATTGACTATGTTCGAAGCCCGGTCAGTCACGGTGGTGGCATCACCCCGCTAAAGAAGATCTTCGACTACGCGGCGGTCTACCAGATCAAGAGTGGCGTGCACGGTCCAACCGACGTATCGCCAATCGGTCACGCGGCAAGCCTGCACCTGGGTATGGCAATCCATAACTATGGCATCAGTGAGTACATGCAGCACTCGCCAGACACCATGGATGTATTCCAGCCGGAGTATACGTTCAGCGATGGCCTGATTCGCCCTGGCGATGGCCCTGGTCTTGGCGTTAGCTACGACGAAAAGCTAGCCAGCCAGTTTGAGTATGAGCCTGCTTATCTGCCAATCAACCGACTAAAGGTTGATGGCACGATGCATGACTGGTAAATCGAACAAACCGGCCGGTAAACCGGCTGACTAAACGAAAGAGTTCTGAGACTACTATGACGATTATGCGGATGGTTGTTATGGGCGTCTCGGGATGCGGCAAGACAAGTGTTGGCGAGGAAATCTCCCTCACCCTTGCCGTGCAATTTGTCGACGGCGATGACCTGCACACTGAGGCCAACAAAGCCAAAATGGGTGCGGGCATCCCGCTCGATGACGAGGACCGTTGGCCGTGGCTTGATAAAGTTGGCCAGGTTTTGGCAAGTCCGCAGGGGGCAGTAGTTGCCTGCAGCGCGCTCAAAAAGGTCTATCGAGACCGCATCCGCGCGGCCGCCCCGGATGTTGTTTTCGTGCACTTGACCGGCACTCGTGAGCTGCTTTGGGAGCGCATGTCTGCCCGGCAAAATCACTTCATGCCGGTCTCGCTTTTGGATTCGCAGCTGAAAATATTGGAGCCA
The DNA here is from genome assembly GCA_039800845.1 of Actinomycetota bacterium. Classification (GTDB taxonomy): domain Bacteria; phylum Actinomycetota; class Actinomycetes; order Actinomycetales; family Microbacteriaceae; genus Rhodoluna. Next base: position 2,487 of record JBDLQA010000098.1, on the reverse strand, counting down.
CTCCAGGCCGATGAAAAGGGCGTGACCCTGGACATTTCAGCGCCGGTGCATCAGTTGGCGGCCCAAGCCTTGAAGTTTTCAGCTAAGCACTAGAGTTTTCCGCTACAACCCATAGCCATAATGTCCCAGGCCGGTTGTAGCCTTGGAATATGAAATCTTGGGGGATTCGCTCACTAGCTGCCATCGCACTTTCCGTAATGATCGGTGGCTCAACAATCACTTCTGCTGGCGCGGCAGTTGGTGCGGGAACTGGATCTGGAATTAGGGCAGCTGCCGGTCAGACGATTTACGGCAAGGTGCTGACACAGCAAAACACGCCTCTTCAATCCACGGTGGTTACGCTCAGTCAGAATGGCAGAGCCCTCGGCAGTCAGACCACATCGTCCGACGGCAGTTACGCTTTCAACGCCCCTGCGGGTGCGTACTCTCTCAAGTACGTGCCGCCTACGGCCGGCTACGCCACCCTCAACGCATTCGATGTTGTGGCTCCGTTCGGCAGTGCTCTCAATGTGATGCTCACGGTTCCAACGCCTGGCCGTAGTTTTGTCACCGGAACCGTTGCCCTGAACAACGGTGTGAAGTTGGAGAAGTCCAGTTACATCCAGGTGGGAGACCTCGGATCCAGTTACTTGGATGACAACGGCGGTTTCCGGATGATGCCAACGGCGGGCACCAGCAGCCCGTACCTCATCAAGGGCTTCCAGCGCGGTGGCGACTTCCGCTTCCAACTCAAGGGCACCAGCAGCGCAACCATCAACCAGGATGTGCAGGCCAACTTCCTCATCTCCGCCACGACTCAGCGGGTTCGCGTTGTGGACACCCAGGGCAACCCGATCGCCAACGCGCAGGTCTACGGCGGCATCCCTGGCAACAGCACGGTCTTGCCAACCACGCCGGCCATCGAGGGGCTGGGTTCGTTCACGGCATCCACCTACGACAGCCAGTTCACCGACTCCAACGGTTGGGTTACGTTGAATTCCATCGCGACAACCGCTGCGGCAAACGGCTCGCTTACAGTCAGCCCGCCATCGGGTTCGCGTTTCCAGCCTCAAGACTTCACCAAGCCATTTGGCGCCGGGCCAGTCACGCTTACTCTGGTGAACCCAAACGTTTTGATCACGGGTTCGGTCAAGGACTCCACCGGTGCCGCTGTGCCGGGAATTCAACTCAGTTTTTCGCCAACGTGGACCACCACGGGAGCAAATGGTGGCTACATGATGTCAGTGCCGCCGGGCACATCCTCGACGCTCTCTGTCACCGATAAATCCAACTGGGGTTCAAACGTTGGCAGCCTGGCTAGCTTCACAAGCGCTGGTCCAATCGTTGCCAGCGCGGATAAAACTCTCAACCTGGTCATCCCTTACACCCAAACAAAGGTGCGGGTCTTGGATGCCAAGGGGCTGCCGGTTTCAAACGCCTGGGTTGACCTATCGAATGCCGCCGCTAACAGTGGAAAAGTCACGATGGCACAGGGTATGGCGGCGTTCAGTGGCGGCATCGAAGCTGCCGGATACACAGATTCCTCCGGAGTTGTCAGCCTCAAGACGGCCAAGTTGGACAGCGAAGTTGTTGGCACAGCCACTGTTCAGCCGCCAAGCACCTCCAGCTATGCAGTGGAGATCCTGCCAACCCGCGTTGGCCTGGGCAATGCAATCACACTTACCTTGCAAAAGCCCACGGTCAAGGTTTCGGGCACTTTCACCTACACCGATGGCACAAAGATTGACGGTGGAAGTGTCTCGTTCCAAAACGGCGATGGCCTCAACGGTGGCGCGGTCAACACCGATTCCACTGGCGCATATTCCATGCCGGTTTTGAAGGGTATGACCGCGTTCTTCACTGCGTCTTGCCCCTTCAATGCCAACCGGGACGTGTATCCGCTGTGCGTGAGTTTCGTCAGCGCGAACCACACCATCAATGCCGACACCACTGTCAACCTCACCATTCCGACCTTCAAGGTTCCGGTCCGCGTGGTTGACCCAAGCGGCAAGGGAATTGCGAACGTGAAAGTGGCGTTCAACGCTGGGCCGGGCGGAATGATTCCATGTGACGCCAAGGCAACCGTTATCGCAGGCGATGCGCCTGTATCCATCAGCTGGAGCGGCATTGCCACCACCGATTCCACCGGTTTGGCTATGGTTCCGAACGTTAGGCCAAATGCGGTTTGCTCAGCGTATGTCTACCTGACGCCAGATGCGAACTCGCGTTACCAGGAACGCTACGTTCAGTTGAACGTGGGCGACAACGCGTCCAACGTGGTTGTGCTGAGCATTCCAGCCCCGGTGATCACTAGCGCTACTGTGACCAAAACTGGAACCACAACTTCGGTGAATCTGCTGGGTGATAACTTCGCTGGCACCACCGATGTCACCCTCGGCACCACTGCCATTACCAACTTCAAGGTCGTGGACAAACAGCACATTACGTTTGTTGTGCCTGCCGGAGTTTCGGGCACGGTGGTGACGGTGAAGAATGGTGGCGGTTCCG
>JBDLQA010000097.1:0-10755 GCA_039800845.1 Actinomycetota bacterium | reverse complement strand
GCACGTTCCGCGCATCCCCATTACCGTGGGCGGCGTTTTGCTTATGCCTGTTACCTATTTCTTCGGTTCCACTGCCCAGTGGCTTGGCGCTCTAATCATCGTCGCCACGCTGATTCTGTGGCGCACCGCCCAGTTGGTTTGGGACCCGCAGGCTCGCAACCGATCGGTGACTGAAACCATCTCCGATTTCGGCGCTTCGGCGTTTGTGGTTATCTATGTTCCGCTGATGACCAGCTTTGCGATGCTGCTTTTGCGTCACCACCCGCACGGTCAAGGCTGGGTGGTTGTATACGTCACCACAGTGGCCATGATCGACACCTTCGGATATTTGGTTGGCCGCAAGCTGGGCAAGCACAAGATCGCACCTGGAGTTAGCCCAAAGAAGTCGTTGGAAGGCCTCATCGGTTCCATCGTTGCCGGTTCTGTGACGGCCATCATCGGTTCAATCGTGCTTCAGCGCAGCATCCTCTTTGCCCTCATCTTTGCCGCTGCCATGCTGCTAGCTGCAGTGTTCGGAGACCTCGCTGAATCCCTGATCAAGCGTGACCTCGGCGTGAAGGACATGAGTTCTTGGCTGCCGGGTCACGGCGGAATCATGGACCGCCTGGATTCGATTCTTCCCGCTACTTTGATTGCTTACCTGCTGGTGAGCCTGCCAATTCCTTTCTAGAACGAGGCATTAGATTGAGCGCGCACTTCAAGAAGGTTTCTGAGAACGAAAAGGGCTACAACCCCGCCGATGTAGACGCCTGGGTTGAAAGAGCCCGCGAGCAGTTTGCTAACCCCGCTAGTCACGTGCTTGACGCCCGCAGTCTTCGCGGTGCGGAGTTCTCCTTGGTGAAGGGTGGTTACGAGATTGCCGCTGTAGACACCGCGTTGGACCGCCTGGATGATGCCTTTGCGGCCCAGGAAGCGAATCGTATGCTTGTGCGCGGCGGCCACCAAGGAGCCGCCGAGCACCTGGCCGGTATTCGCCAGGTCCTAGAGCAGCGCCTCCAGCGCGGTAAGCGCAAGGTATTTGATCGAACCGGGCTCGTACGAAAGGGCTATTCGGTTCGTCAGGTGGACGCCCTGCTGGCGGTTATCGAGGCGGAGTTGTCAGGTTCACAGCTGCCATCGGTGGCCACTTTGCGCGCCGCCGCCTTCAGTCTCCGATGGTCGGGCTACAACGAGGCCCAGGTGGATGCGTTCATCGACCGAGTCATCCAGTACAGCCAACTTTCAAGAACTCTCGGTTAAAGTTGCCTTTTGGGCCGGTTTCGGCCGAAAGAATTAGGAGAGCGAGGTAGGCATGGGTCGTCATGAGGCGTATCAGCCTACGCTCACCGAACGTGCCGGTACAGGCGTTGATAAGGCCCTCGGCAAAATTGGTCTAAGGCGTCCGCGCCTGCCGCGTTTGCCGCGTGGGACTCTTCTTCCATTCTTCTCATTCTTCTTCGTGACCGGCCTTGTGTTGGTTACCGTGGTGGATCCCTATGCCGGAAATCTGGCGGCCGCATACGCGGAGGACTTCGCTCCAAACGTTGCCGAAGGTCAGGCGGTGGACATCATCACGCCCACTACTGTCTCGTTCGCGCGCGGAGGCTTCGACATCGTTGCCGGCAACAAGGTAGTCAAACTCTTCGTGGCCGATGCCGGTATCCCGGATGTTGGAACGGCACAGGAGTTTGCTCGTAACCTGTCGGCCCAGCTTGGTTGGGGTCAGGACCAGTATTCGTGTCTGGTCAAGCTCTGGAACCGCGAATCGCACTGGAATGCCCTGGCCAGTAACAGCAGTTCCGGCGCGTACGGTATTCCTCAGGCGCTGCCGGGTTCCCGTATGGCCAGCGAGGGCGCGGACTGGCAGACGAACCCTCAAACTCAGATTCGCTGGGGCGTTAAGTACATTCAGGGTCGCTATCAGACGCCCTGTACGGCCCTTGTGCACTCCAACGACATCGGTTGGTACTAGATGCCGCGCAACAACCGCCCAAAGGGCTACAGGAAGCCGGATGAGGCCGAACTGGAACTCAATCTGGACCTAATCCGCAACGGTGTAAAGCGCACCGAAGTGAAAAACGGCGTTCCTTGCTATGTCCAGCCGACTAACGGCCGGAGTGAGGACAGAGAGAAGGCCTGGGTCTGCCCAAACTGCACGGTGCCGATTAGCTGGGGCACCAGCCACCTGGTTGCTTGGCCGGTTGACCTGAATGTCGAGACTCGGCGTCACTTCCATAATCGCTGCTGGCAGATGTATAACGGATTCCTGGGCTGAATATGGCGCATGTTGAAATCCGTTCCGGTGTTGAACTGCCGGTTGAGCGCAGGCCATTCATTCTGCACACCGAGGATGGCGAACAGCTGATTGCTGAGCTTGCTTTGCCAGTAGGCAAGCCGCCCGTTGCGACATTGATTTGCTTACATCCGCTGCCGACTCACGGTGGTTTCATGGAGAGCCACGTGATGCGCAAGGCGTCCAATCGGCTGCCGTATCTGGCGGACCTAGCTGTTTTGCGCTTCAACACTCGTGGCACCCAATCACCTCAGGGCAAGAGCACCGGCGCGTTCGACGGGGGAGTGGCCGAAAAATTCGACCTTCAGGCAGCAGTTGCTTGGGCGGTGTCCCAGCAGTTGCCAAACCTTTGGCTGCTTGGCTGGTCCTTCGGAACCGAATTAACCCTGAAGTACGGCACTGATCAGCCGGTTCTGGGAGGAATCCTGCTGTCTCCGCCACTTCACCGTGCTACCCAGCAGGACCTTGAGCGCTGGAACCACGTGGACAAGATGCTTGTTGCCATTGTGCCCGAGTTCGACGATTACTTGAAGCCCGACGAAGCCGCTGCCGCTTTTGCAGGCCTGCGCCGGTTCGAGCAGGTCAACGTTGACGGTGGAAAGCACCTTTGGGTTGGCGAGGATCAGGTTTATCGCGTTCTCAACGAGATTGTCAGGGTTGTGAACCCGAGCGCCTATCCGCTGCCACAGGCAGTCGAGCTGCCGTAAATCCGGAAGTTCTGGGCAAGTTCAGGCTAGAGAGACCGTAACCTGGCGACCTTGGTTTGAACTAGTTGAGTTCTTGGCGCGGCATAACCACTTGGCGCAGGATCAGGATCACCGATGCCGCAACCGGAATAGCCACCAGTGCACCAAGCACACCGAGCAGGGTTCCGCCAGCCAGGGCTGCTACAACCACCACGGCTCCCGGAACTTCCACTGCCTTCTTCATCACGCGAGGGCTAATCAGGTAAGCCTCCACCTGCATGTAAACCAGGTAGTAAACAACCGCGATGAGCGCCAGCGATGGGGACTGACCCAGGGCAACCAGGGACACAATGGCGGCAGCGCTGAGCGAGCCAACCAGCGGAATCAGAGCCAACAGGAAGGAAATGGTTGCCAGAACGCCCGCGTATGGGATTCCCGCGATGAGCATGAACACGAAACCAATGGTTGCGTTTAGCACAGCGATTGTTGCCTGCCCAATCACGTAGCGACCAACGGCATTCGAGACCTGTTCGCTGATGTCCTGGAACTTTTGACGGCGGCTTGCAGGAACCAGCTGATAAATGAAGCTCTTGAAAGACCGCAGCGATGCCATGAAGTAAAGGCTGAGGATCAGAATGATGATTCCGCCGGTAATGCCATTGATGATGCTGAGACCCACCTTGACTACGCCACCGAGCATGGTTGGCCAGTTTCCGCTGTCGGAAATGAAGGTTCCAGCGCTAGTTAGGGTGTCGGTGATGGCGCCGCCAAATCGGTGATCAAGGCTCTTCACCATCGGAATCTTGCCAAGTCCGTTGATTATCTTTGGGGCGCTTTCAACGAAGTGCGCGGTCTGAGTGATGAGGTTTGGGAGGAATGCGGTGCCGATCAGCACGAAGATCGCCACGATGGTACACGCAACGATTGCTACGGCTGCCGGACGCTTCAGGTTCTTGGTTTCTAGCCAGCGAACGATTGGATCCAGGCCTAGCGCGATGAAGATGGCCGCAAAAATGTAGGTGAGAACACTAGCAAGGCTGATGAACATGCTGCCGATGAGCAGAGCCACCAGCACGCCGAGGCCGCCAAGTAAGCCGAACTGGAACGCACTTGTTAGCTTGAGCGACTTACCGGACATAGCTAGTTCCCGCCTGAGCCTAGGTTGGCGATGGTGCCGTTGGTGTCGGCCTTGAAAGCGGCGTCCACCAGGGACTTTAGGTTCTTTAGGAAGATGCTTGCGGATTCCTGCTCTACATACAGCTGGTTCAGGCGGGCCTCTGCCTCGCGAATGCGAACGGCACTCTTGAGGGTAGCTTCGCTGATGATGCTGCGAGATTCCGCTTCAGCAGCAGCGATGGCCGCTTCGCCGCGCGCGCGAGCCTGATCGATCAGGTTCTTGGTGGTGGAACGAGCGGCAGCTTCGAGAGTCTCGGCCTCGAGGCGTGCGGCGTTCACGCGTGCCAACGCGAGTGAGAGTTGAGCGTTGGCATCATCCAAGTACTTCTGGGTGGTGGCAACTGCCTCTTGGTGCTTGCGCAGGTATTCCTCTTCGGCTTCCTGGCGGCGCGCTGTCAGCTCAAGTTCAAGGTCGATTCGAGCCTGCTCGGAAACCAGTTCCTGTGCGCGAGTCATGTCCAGTTCGCGAGTGTGGTCGCGGTTGGCGAGAAGCTTGCGTTCCGCGAGGTCGCGCTCGACGCGAGCCTTAAGGGATTCGGTGTCGCGTCGGGCTGCGGCGCGAAGCTTGGCCACCTCGGTTGCGGTGGCGCCACGAGTTGCGCCGGCCTCGCGGTTAGCCTCGCTGGTAAGACGAGCAGCCTCGCTGCGGGTTTCGTTCAAGAGGTCATCGGCGTCAACGCGCGCCTGACCCATGACTCGCTCAGATCGGCGCTGTGCTTCCGCGACAAGTGCGTCGTAGTAACCCTTTGCTTCGTTTCGAAGTTCTTCAATCTCCGCCTGGGTTAGGTTGAGCAAGCGCTCACGCTCGCCACGCGCTTCTGCCAGGAGTCGTGCAGCCATCTCTTCAGAGGTGGAAAGTACAAGTGCCGCTTTGGCGCCAACGCCGGCGTAGGAAGGTTCGCCAACTTCTTTCAGCTGGTTCAGGGCCTCGGTCAGCTTCGCCTGAGACTCACGGAGTTCGGTTGCGAGCTGTGAGTTCTGGGCAGAGAGGGAGAGGATTTCCTTGCGGAGGTCTCGCAGTGCGTCATCGACAGCGCCCTTGTCATAGCCGCGAAGTGCGGTAGGGAAATCGTCTTCGGTGCTTGACAAAACTGGCGCTCCTGACGGTTTCGGTAGACTTATATCGAGGTTTTAGACCTGCACCCAAGTTTACCCCGAATGGATATTTGATGCGCTTTTTGACTGCCGCCATTCTGTTCGTGGTTTCTGCCATGCTCATTCTTGTTGGCATTGCGCAGAAGACCGTTTGGCATCCTGCCCCAAGCCACACACAGACCATTTCTGTCACCGATAAAACCCCGTTGATCATCATCAAACACGAGGCTCTGGCCCATTTTGACAGCACCCCGGTGGTGTCGGTTTCGGGCTCTGACAAGAGCTTCATCGGCTTCGGTCGTCAGGCCGATGTCGATTCCTGGGTTGGTTCAACTAAGCATGTTGAAATCACCAGTTCTGGAAGTGAAAACGACCTGAAGCTGACTTCTAAGGCCTTTGCAGGCACGGGAAAGCTGGGCTCTCCGCTTGGTTCGGACCTTTGGCGCCGGGAAACCACCGCAACAGGCCCAGCCACCATCAAGGTTCCTTTGGCCCAGCGCGCAGCTGTTTTGATTGCCTCCGATGGCTTTGCCAGCGCACCAAACCAGATCACTATTACCTGGCCAATCAGCTTCAATCCGGTGCCAAGCAACATACTGATCATTGCCGGCGCCGTTCTAATGTTCGCCGCACTCGTTGTGAATATTTGGGCTTGGTACAACATGCGCAAGCTCCGTGGTCCTCGTCGCCGCACCCCTCGCGCTCCACAGGGCCCGAGGCTTGGTCGTCGCCGTAGCACCAGGTCTTCCGCTCCGGGTAGGGGACGTCGAAGCGCTCGTAACCTGAGCGTCGCCGTGACCGGTGCACTTATGGTTGCTTCGTTGGCGGGTTGTTCTGTTGCCCCAGATGCGAAGGCAAGCTCAACATCCACCGCTGCAACTAGCATTCAGCAGCCGCCGGTTGCCACCATGGGTCAGGTCAAGAACATCGTGAATCGAGTGGCGACCGCCATCGCTGCCGCGGATGCTTCCCACGACTCTAAGGCTCTGGACGAGCGTGCGGCCGGTCCTGCCTTTGCGGCCAGGAAGGCGCACTACATCCTCCAGAAGGCATCGAAGAAAGTTGACGCACTGCCGCCGATTCCAACCAAGATTCTTTCTCTGACGCTGCCTGCGGCAAGCAATCTGTGGCCTCGCAGCATCATGGTCATCACCAGCAATGGTGGATCGGAATCGCTGCCTCAGATGCTTGTCCTTCAGCAGAAATCGCCGCGTTCCCAGTACAAGCTTTGGTACGACATCGACATGCTGCCGGGAGCCAAACTTCCGGTCGTGAACACCGCAGCTGTTGGCGCTATCCCTATCGCATCGGATTCGCTGTTCTTGAAAATTGCACCTAACGCCCTGCCCGCGGCTTTCGGTGACCTCATCGACAACGGCACATCGTCGCTAAGTGCCGCCAGTTTCGATGTATCGAACGATGAGTACTACAAGCAGGTTTACGCATCGCAGCAGAGCCAAATCTCGAACCTTAGCAATGCAACAATCAAGAACAAGCACTTCTTGGCGGATCCGAATGTGATTAGCCTTTCGACCGTTAACTCCGGCGCCCTGGTGGCGGTGTTCATGAACGATAAGTACGTGATCAAACCGAAGAACAACACCCAGGCCGTTGCTGTGGCCGGCGATGAAAAGCTGATGCTTGGAGCAGCCGGAAGTACCACCGGTGTGAAGAGTATTTATGGAACCATGCTGCTGTTCTACGTTCCAGCAATCGCGTCCAAGGACAAGATTGTCACCCTTGGTGCCACTCAGCAGCTGCTATCGGTGAAGGCCCAGTAATGGCCGCGCTTCCTAACGGCCTAGGAGGGGCGTACGACCTCTCAGCTCTTGCAAATCGGGCTCGTGCGCAGGGTGCGCCAGCCTCCTCGACTGCCTCGGCCGCAGCCCAGTCGTCGGCAGCCCAGTCTGCAGGGGGCCAATCTCCACAAGATCCTGGCGCTTCGATGACCGGAGCCTCGACTTCGCAGGTCAATGTGGCCGGTTTCGTGATGGACATCACACCAGCTGGTCTCGCGAAGTTTGTGAAGCTCTCGGAGCAGGTACCAGTTCTAGTTGAGTTCCATACCTTGCGGGCTGAAAACTCGTCAACCCTGAGCGCCAAGCTGGCCGCAGAGGTTTTGAAGCGAGATGGTGCTTTTATCCTGCTGCGCCTTGACGGCGACCAATCTGGCGAACTACTTCAGGCCTTCCAAATCAACGGACTGCCATCGGTGGGTGCTCTGTTGCGCGGGCAGCCTATTGTGCTGTTCAACGGCGATCAAGAGGCCGAGATCATTTCTCAGGTGTTGGACAAAGTGCTGCTTTTGGCGGCTGAAAATGGTGTGACTGAAAAGGCGGTTTCCGACGGCAGCGTGGAAGTTCCCGCACAGCCAACCCTGCCGCCTCGTCATCAGGCTGCCTACGATGCCATCGAGGCTGGCAACTATGCCCAAGCGGTAGCAGAGTTTGAGGCGGCGCTAAATGATTCGCCCGCGGACGTCATGGCAAACACTGGGCTGGCACAGGCCAAGCTCCTGGTCCGCACCGATGGCCTAGATTTCGAGGCGGTTCTTTCTGAGCCGGCTGGCAGCATCGATGCGGCAGTGCAAAAGGCAGATGTTTTGGCGGTAATCGGACGTTTCGATAAGGCATTTGAAGCCCTATTGGACACCTTTGAGGTAGCAAATAAGGAAGACCGCGAAGTTCTCCGCGCGCATTTGCTGGAGCTGTTCAAAGTGGCTGGAAACTCCCACCCCGATGTAGCAGCGGCCCGCGCGCGTCTAACCAACCTGCTTTACTAAGCCGACGTGCGCCAAGTTGGCGCGGTTTGCAGATTCGCTCTATCTAGGCGCAGTTTGGCTACTTCTTCGACTTAGCAGCTAGCTTTGCCGGCTTGAAGAAGAGCACCGCTAGCGGTGGCAGGGTGATTTCGGCGCTGTAGTGCTGCCCTTGAACGCCTGCCTCAGAAACCTGAATTTTGCCCATGTTGCCCACACCGGATCCACCGAATTCCTCGGCATCGGTGTTTAGAACCTCAATCCATTCGCCGTCGCGTGGGAAGCCAACACGGAAGAATCCATGCGGGTGGCCCGCGAAGTTGACCACGACGACGATAGGCTCGCCGGCATCGTCATAGCGAACGAATGAAAGCGCATTCTGGTCTGAGTTTCCGCCATCGATCCACTGGAAACCGCCGTGGTCGTGGTCGCGTTGCCATAGGGCAGGGTTATCAACGTAGATGCGGTTCAGGCTGCTAACCAGGCGCTGGATGCCCTGGTGAGCTGGCTGTTCCAGAATCCACCAATCAAGCCCGCGCTCTGACGACCACTCGCTTAGCTGGCCAAACTCGGAACCCATGAAGAGCAGTTTCTTGCCCGGGTGACCCCACATGTAAGCCAGGAAGGCTCGCAGGTTGGCAAGCTGCTGCCAGCGATCGCCAGGCATCTTGGCAAGCAGGGAACCTTTGCCGTGGACCACTTCATCGTGGCTGATGGGAAGCACGAACTTCTCGTCGTAGGCGTAGAGCATGCTGAAGGTGAGTTCGCCGTGGTGATAGCGGCGATACATCGGGTCTTTCTCGATGTACTGCAGGCTGTCGTGCATCCAACCCATGTTCCACTTGAAGCCAAAGCCCAGGCCGCCGCCATCGGTTGGGGCGCTTACGCCACCCCAGCTGGTGCTTTCTTCCGCGATCATCATGATGCCAGGGTTGCGGCGGTAAACAGTTGCGTTGGTTTCCTGCATGAAGCGAATCGCATCTAGGTTTTCACGCCCGCCGTGCTCGTTTGGCACCCACTCGCCGGCCTTGCGGGAGTAGTCCAGGTAGAGCATGGAGGCAACTGCATCTACTCGCAGGCCATCGATGTGGAATTCTTCAATCCAGTAGTTGGCGTTTGCAACCAGGAAGTTTCGTACCTCGTGGCGTCCAAAGTTGAAGATGAATGTGCCCCAGTCCGGGTGTTCACCCTGACGTGGGTCATCGTGCTCGTAAAGTGGCACTCCGTCGTAGCGGCCAAGCGCCCATTCGTCCTTGGGGAAGTGGGCTGGAACCCAGTCCAAAATCACCCCGATGCCCGCCTGGTGCATCTGGTCCACAAAGTAGCGGAAGTCATCCGGCGAGCCCATGCGGCTGGTTGGAGCGTAGTATCCGGTCACCTGGTAACCCCATGATGGAGCGTAAGGGTGTTCAGCGATAGGCATCAGTTCAATGTGGGTGAAGCCCAGCTCGGTCACATAAGGGATTAGTTCATCGGCTAGCTGGCGGTAGGTCAGCCCAGGGCGCCAAGAACCGGCGTGAACCTCGTAGGTGCTCATCGGGGTTTTCAGGGCATCGCGCTTGGCGCGTGCCTTGATCCATGCCGAGTCTTTCCATTTGTAGTCGCTCTCGGTCACGATGGATGCCGTGGAAGGAGGGACCTCAGTGGCGCGCGCTAGTGGGTCGATCTTGGTGATCCAGTGGCCGTCTTTGGTCAGGATCTCGTACTTGTAGTGAGCACCAACGCCAACGCCTGGAATGAAGATTTCCCAAACGCCGCTGGAACCCAAAACGCGCATGGAGTGTGCGGTTCCGTTCCAGTGGTTGAAGTCACCGACAACTCGCACCGACTGCGCGTTTGGTGCCCAAACCGCAAACTTCGTACCTGCAGACTTGCCAAGTTTGGTCTTCTTCTCGATAACGTGCGAACCAAGTGCCTTCCACAGTTCTTCGTGGCGGCCTTCCGCAATCAGATGGAGGTCCAGCTCACCCAGGGTTGGCGCGTAGTGGTAAGGGTCGTCCACAATCCAATCGTTGCCGTCTTCGTATTCGGCGCGAATGCGGTAGTCAGGGAGCTTGGATGTAGCCATCGTTCCCTGCCAGATTCCGTTTTCCAGGTGTTCGAGTGGAAGGTCAACGCCGCCTTCTAGCTGAGCGGTTACGCGCAAGGCGAGTGGCTTCAGGGTTCGAATCACGATGCCACCGTCTACATAGTGCGCACCGAGTACCGCGTGTGGGTCGTGGTACGAACCCACGCTCACTCGCCACAAAACCTGACTGTCAAGCACTGGGGCTTCGACTCTGGTGATCTTCTTTGCCATGTTGGTCCCTGTCGGTTTTGTTCGTTGATTCAAGTGGAGTTTTGCTAAGCGGAATGGTCTATGCGCAGGATGTGTGCAGGTTCAGCAAAGGCATCCAGCTTCACGTAGTTGTGCTCGCTCCACTGGAAAGAAGAGCTGGTGATCAAGTCGGTTACGCGGAAGCTACTTCCCGGCTTCAGACCAAGCTTGGTCAAGTCCAGATGCACGGTGGTCTCGCGGACAGCGTGTGGGTCTGTGTTTGCAACCACGATGATGGTGCTGGCCACTCCGGTCGGGGAGTGTTCAGCGCTCAGATGCTTGCTGAAGCAGAGGATTGCGGAGTCGTCGGTGGTGTGAACCTGCAGGTTGCGTAGCTGGTGCAGCGCAGGGTTCTCGTGACGAATCTGGTTCAAGCGGGCAATGTACGGGGCGATGCTCTTGCCTTCGGCCTCCGCGGCTTCCCAGTCCCTCGGTTTGTACTCGTACTTCT
>JBDLQA010000096.1:0-9916 GCA_039800845.1 Actinomycetota bacterium | reverse complement strand
TCTTCCACGCATTCACCGTAGCCGCATTCCTTTGCCACTGGACTGGAATCCTTCTCATTTCGCTGTCTCCGGCGGCAGGCAGCTTCGGCTAGACCAGCTTGTATTCGCCGGATCCCAGCAGAACCGGGTGACCGGCAAGTTCCGCCGCCTCGGCATCGGTGAAGACGCGCGAGCGAATAATGAACCGGAAGCCTTCCGGGGTTTCAAGCGAGAAACCGCCGCCGCGGCCCGGCACCACATCGATAGTGATTGAAGTGTGGCTCCAGTATTCAAACTGCTCCAGCGAGATCCACACCTGGATGGCTTCGGCAATGCCATCGATGGGAAGATCCCCCAGCAGCACGTCTGCCCCGCCGACCCGGAACTCACCCTTCGGATAGCACATTGGCGCACTGCCATCGCAGCAACCCCCGGACTGATGGAACATCAGGGGCCCGTGCACGGCCGTCAGCTTGCGCAACAGATCATCCGCCGCGGGCGTGGTTTCGATGCGCTTCGGAAGCGTTCCGTAAACAGTGGACATAGTTGCAGGTTACTCCTGATTTGAAGCGGCGAAAAGAAAGTGGGCGGGGCCGTAAAGACCCCACCCACCTTCAGTGTCTAACGAAGAAGCGTCGGTTTAGAAGAATCCGAGAGCGTCTTCCGAGTAGCTGACCAAAAGGTTCTTGGTCTGCTGGTAGTGGTCGAGCATCATCTTGTGAGTCTCGCGGCCAATACCGGACGACTTGTAGCCTCCGAATGCAGCGTGGGCTGGGTAGTCGTGGTAGCAGTTGGTCCACACGCGGCCGGCCTGAATCTCGCGGCCCGCACGGTATGCGGTGTTGATCTTGCGAGTCCACACGCCCGAGCCGAGGCCGTAAAGGGTGTCGTTCGCAATTTCCATTGCCTGCTCGAAGCCATCGAACTTAGCCACCGATACAACTGGGCCGAAGATCTCCTCCTGGAAGATTCGCATGTTGTTGGTGCCCTCGAAGATGGTTGGCTCCACGTAGAAGCCGCCCGAGAGGTCGCCACCGAGGTCGGCGCGCTTGCCGCCAAGAACCAACTTGGCGCCTTCCTGCTTGCCAATCTCGATGTAGCTCAGGATCTTCTCCAGCTGGTCGTTGGATGCCTGCGCACCAATCATGGTGGCGGTGTCCAGCGGGTTGCCCTGGATGATCTGCTTGGTGCGCACGATGGCGTCTGCAAGGAACTTGTCGTAGATCGGTGCATCGATGAGCGCGCGCGATGGACAGGTGCAAACCTCACCCTGGTTGAGTGCGAACATGTTGAAGCCCTCGATGCACTTGTTGTAGAAAGCGTCGTTTTCGTCGGCGATGTCGCGGAAGAAGATGTTTGGCGACTTTCCACCGAGTTCCAGAGTGACCGGGATGATGTTCTCCGATGCGTACTGCATAATGAGGCGACCGGTGGTGGTCTCACCGGTAAACGCGATCTTAGCGATGCGGCGCGAGGAAGCCAGTGGCTTTCCAGCCTCAACACCGAAGCCGTTGACGATGTTTACTACACCGGCAGGCAGCAGGTCACCGATGATCTCCATCAGGTACAGGATGGATGCCGGGGTCTGCTCGGCTGGCTTCAGAACAACGCAGTTACCGGCGGCAAGTGCTGGAGCAAGCTTCCAGACAGCCATCAGGATTGGGAAGTTCCAAGGGATGATCTGGCCAACAACGCCCAGAGGCTCGTGGAAGTGGTAGGCCACAGTGTTGTGGTTCAACTCACCGAGGGTGCCTTCCTGGGCACGGATTGTGCCAGCGAAGTAGCGGAAGTGGTCGATTGCCAGCGGGATGTCGGCTGCGAGGGTCTCGCGAACAGGCTTTCCGTTGTCCCAGGTCTCGGCAACCGCGATCTTCTCGAGGTTTGCCTCCATGCGGTCAGCGATCTTGTTCAGGATGATTGCGCGCTCGGTTGGCGAGGTCTGGCCCCATGCCTTGGCAGCTGCGTGTGCTGCGTCGAGTGCTTTGTCGATGTCGGCTGCGTTACCGCGAGCCACTTCGGTGAAAACGCGTCCGGTTACCGGGGTGACGTTTTCGAAATACTGCCCGGACGATGGAGCCACATACTGGCCACCGATCCAGTGGTCATAGCGAGGCCTGAATTCAACAATGCTGCCTGCTTGTCCAGGTGCTGCATAAACGGTCATTACTTTTCCTCTCGGGCCGGCACCATTGCCGACCAACATTCTGAAAAGTACGCTCAAGTTGATAACGATTCACTACACAAACACCCGGACTATCCTTTTGCGAATCTAACGGTTAGGTAAACCCCTAGCCATTTGGCTAGGAAGGGAGTATTTTCAGGACTATGGCTAACGAAGGTCGTCCAGATGTTTCGTTGGGGCGGCGCTCCCCGATGGCTTCCACGCGCATAGTGGTGGCAGACCGCAATGTGATTAACCGCGTGGGAATTCGCTCCATCCTGGAACGCAACGCCGGTTTCGCCGTGGTTGCTGAAGCCACTACTTACGAGGCCGTGATGGATGCCGTTGATGAACACGGCCCCGATGTCTTAATAATCGACCTTGACCTTGGCGATGACACTACGCGCGGGCTGAAAATCTGCGATGACATAACGGAGAACTACCCCAGCACCAAGGTGATGGTTCTGGCCAACACCCTTAACGAAATGATTGTCGTTGAAGCCCTTCGCCGTGGCGTGACCGGATACCTATCCAAGGATGAAGTGCGCGCCGATGAGCTATCCAAGGGCGTGAAGGCAGTTCAAGATGGCGAAACCGTGCTGGGTAAGGGTGTGGGAAACATTGTTGCGCGCGGCCTGGGATCCGTCCGCGGACAAATGGAGCATCTAACCGATCGCGAGCTGGATGTGATCCGCGCAGTTTCCAAAGGCATGAGCAATAAGCAGATTGCGGTCTTGATGTACATCACCGAAAGCACGGTGAAGTTCCACCTTCAGAACGCTTCTAAAAAGCTGGGCACCCACAAGCGCGCAGAGCTAGTTGGCCGCGCACACGCAGCCGGCCTGCTGAAATAGTTGAGCTCGGCTCGCCTAGTTGCGGCCGCCCCTTATTACGCCTAGTCCTCGCGCTTTGGGCGAGCCGGAGGCGCCGGTCGCTTACGCGCTGGCTTGGCGGCGGATCCCGACTGGCCAGAACCAGGCTGGCCAGAACCAGCCTGCTTGCCTTCGTACTCGGCCTGCTCAGCGGCCAAGCGCTCCTTGATCTGCGCGCGGTAGTTCACGCGGCGAATACGGCGAACCATGTCGAACACAATCAGAATCGCACCAATAACGAGAATGAAGGTTCCGAGGAATCCGATGATTCCAGGGCTGTAGAAAGTATTGGCTGGGTCCGGAGACGCCGAAGGGTTTGGGTTGAGCGGGTCGCCCGCCAGCAATGCCAAAACAAAGTTCATGCGTTAAGCCTAATCTTTAATGGTGACCAATGACCTCATGGAAGCCCGATACGGGCGAAAGCGCCGCGCTAACCGCGACCGCAAAATGGTCATCGGTTTAGGTTCTGCGCTATTGGTTGCTCTGGTGGCATTCATCGTTTGGGCAACCTTCGGAACCCAGGCCACCGTCACCGGCACTGTTTCAACCTTCAACGCATCCAACAACCACTTGGCAGTGGTGGCCATCGCGGTGGATAACAAGACCGGCAAGAGCGTCCGCTGCCAGGTAAGCGCCACCAACGCCAACCAGTCATCGGTGGGGTCAAAGGAAGTGAATCTGGCCGCGGACCAGACATCGGTGCAGGACATAAACATCATCACGACGCAGCCTGCGGAGGGCGCCGTGGTGGATTCCTGCTGGAATAGATAAACTTTAAGCAGACGCGCAAGATAGCGCACCCTGCCCAGCCACCCGGCTGGGCGCTTTATTTATCTGGAGACCGACCATGTCAAACGAATCGCAGACCACTTGGCTGACCCAAGCGGCATACGACCGCCTGGCCGCAGAGCTTGAAGAGCTAATCACCACCGGTCGCCACGATATTGCTAAGCGCATTCAGGAAGCCCGCGAAGAAGGCGACTTGAAGGAGAACGGCGGCTACCACGCTGCCAAGGAAGAGCAGGGCCGCATTGAGTCCCGCATCGACCGCATCGAGAACATTCTGGCCAACGCGACCGTTGGTGAGGCACCGAAGTCGCACGGAATCGTTGAGCAGGGCGTCATGGTGAAGGTGCTGCTGCGCGGCGACGAAACCGAGTTCCTGCTTGGTTCGGCCGAGATTGCTGAAGGCACCGACGTGACCGTTTACAGCCCTAGCAGCCCAATCGGCCACGCCATCATGGGTAAGGCAGTTGGCGACGAAGTGAAGTTCTACGCACCAAACGGCAAGCCAATCGACGTCAAGATCCTGGAGATCAAGAACTTCGCTGGCTAATCCGCCGGCCATCCCCGCCTTCGCCACCCCAGCCTCCCATCCCCGCCTTCCCCACGGCAGCTTCCCCACTCGGGCTAGGGGCAGATAGCTGCTAGCAGTGAAACCTATTTCCTCTCCGCTGGAGCCGCCGATAGTTTGGCGTCATGCTTGTAACCAACTCACTGCTCTGGGTCTTGGGCCTTTTGGCCATCCTTGGCCCATTTGGCACTGACGTTTACCTCCCAGCGATGCCCCAGATGGCACACGCTATGCACACAGTGCCATCTGGAATTCAGTTGGTCATTACCGCCTTTAGCATCGGCATGGCCGTGGGCCAGTTGATCATGGGTCCGCTGAGCGATGCCATTGGTCGCCGCCCGCTTCTCATCGCTGGCCCCACCCTTATGGCAGCGGCTTGCATTGCGAGCGCATCCGCCAACAGCCTGACGCTTCTCCTTCTCTCGAGTGCTCTGATTGGAATTGCCGCCTGTGCCGGCATGGTTGTGGGACGCGCCCAGATTAGCGACCTCGCCACCGATGGAGCTGCCGCACGCGGATTCGCAATTATGGGAATCGTGACGGGAATCGGACCCGTAATTGGCCCAGTTGGCGGAGGACTTCTTCTGGGAGTTACCGACTGGAGGGGTATTTACATTGCGATGGCAATCTTCGCCGCCGCATTGGCGGTCTTAGCTCTATTCAAAGTTCCAGAAAGCCTGGGGAAGGAAAAGCGCCATTCTGGAGGTTTGAAGAAGCTTTTCAATGCATCTGGACAGATCATCCGGAATCGAACTTTCATTCTTCATGCGGTAATGCTTTGGGGCTCTTTTAGCATGTTGATTGGCTACATCAGCGCATCCCCGTTCATCGCTGAGAAACTTCTGGGCATCCCGCCTTTCTGGTACACCATCGACTTCGCGTTCAACGGCGTGCTGATGATCATCACTGGCGCCATTTCAGCTGCGCTCATGGAAAAAGTGGGTCCGAGGAGGCAGGCCAAGATCGGCGTGGCAATGCAGGTCACAGCAGCACTCATTCTCGCTGCTGCAGTTCTAACCAATAACGTGAACCCCTACACGGTATTCACAGCCTTCGCGCTTATCCCCGCCAGCCTAAGCTTCATGTTCGGACCCGTCACAGCTTTGGGCCTGAAAGAGGTTCGACACCTTGCCGGGACCGCCCTGGCACTCATGGGCGCCATCCAATTCATCCTCGGCGGAGTGGTAGCCACGCTAGTCGGCATGGCAGGAGAAAAGGCAGTTTGGCCTTTGAGCATAAACCTGGCGTTTTGGTCGGTTGTTTCGCTGCTGGCCCTTAGCGCAACTCGAGCATCTAAAAACCGCGCTGAATAAGGGATTCCGGACCGATACGCCTTTATAACAAAGGTATAAATGCCTAACAATAGTTGTTATTCGGTTGAGGTATGACTCGCACAGCCCAATCACGCATAGTTTTGCCTTGTAACCATTCAGTTTTGCCGGCAGCCTGGACACAGTTGTCCACAGGCATGGCGGCAGCAAACAAGGAGTATTCGTGAAGCACATCACTCGCGTAGCAGCAGCAGCCAGTGCCATCGCACTAGTTGCAGGCTGCACCACCGCAACCGCAGCAAGCGCCGACACCAAGCCAGTAATCGGCTTCTCGCCTATCGCCATGCAGATTGCCGCTATGGGTGGCATCTGGGGTGGCGTTCAGGGCTACGGCGCGTCGCAAGGCGTATCGGCAATTCTGGCTGACCCTAACTTCGACCCATCGTTGGCAAATCAGCAGATCACAGGCTGGATTCGCAACCACCAGGTAAATAGCTTCTGGGCAATCACCACCGACGGCACTCAGCTTTCGTCCGCTCTTTCGCTTGCCAGCCAGAACCACATCCCAGGCGTCATCAACACCACACCAGCACTTACCGGTCGCAGCACTCCGCTTCCAGGTATTGCATACAGTGCACTGCCATACGACAAGCTCGGTGAAATGGTTGGACGCAACCTTGGTAAGTGCATGCTTGCAAACAAGCAAACTCAGGCCGTCTACGTTGCTGGTGAGCCTGGCGCACCTGCAGACAAGATCGAATACGCAGCTGCAGTGAAGGCGCTGAAGAAGGTTTCGTCGAAGCTTTCAATCGTGGCAACTGTTGCTGGTAACGGCGTTCTTGCAACCGCACAGACTGCTGTTGCTTCCTCGCTACAGGCACGCCCTAAGGTGCTTTCCTTCCTTGGACTCAGCGATGAGTCGGGCCTTGGAGCAGCTGGCGCTTTGAAGGCAGCTGGCAAGAAGGCATCTGCTACCTGTGTTACCGCTATCGGTGGTGGCGACCCAGCAATCGCTGCTTACAACTCGCACGCTATTGCAACTGTTGGCAAGATTGACTTCCAGGGTGACCTAACCCAGAACATCGACTGGCTGGTAAAGGCAATGAAGAACCCAGCAGGCACTCCTGGCACCCTGCTTTACACCCCGGTCAAGGAATTCGCCTACCAGGGTAAGTAACCGTTGGCAGTGCCCCTAGGCCTCAACCCCTAGGGGCACTTCCCATTTTCAAAACAAAATTTAGGTTCAGAAAACATGCGCAAATTCGATTCACTCTCGTTCCTCATCTTTGCTCGCAGCTGGGGAATCGTCATTCTTTTCGCCGCGCTCTGGGCGGCCTTCAGCATCTGGGGAATGCCAATTTTCGGCACATTTACCAACTTTTCGGTGATTCTCCAGGGCGCATCTATCGGCACCATCTTTGCCGCCGCAATCGCAATGGGCGTTTTCTCTGGTGTACTTGACCTATCCGTGCCAGGTGTTGCCGCACTTGCATCGGTGGTCTTGGCCAAGTGCCTGCTTAGCGGAGTCAACATGTGGCTGGCGTTTGCACTTTCCATCGCGGTTTCAGTTGTCTTTGGTCTGATAAACGCGTTCTTCACACTGAAGGGCCTGAACCCACTTGCCGTAACCATCGGAAGCCTCTCGGTTACCAGCGGTATTGCAGCACTGGTTACCACCGGCCCGCCACTATTCGGATTCACTCCAATGGATTTCATCGGAAGCAACCTTTACTTTGGCTTGCCAGCAATGTTTTATGTTGTTGCAGTTGTGTTCATTGTGGGCACAATCTTCCTCACTCAGACACGTGGTGGAACTCGCTTCCTTGCAGCCGGAGGTAACGCCGAGGCACTTCGCCGCAGTGGCGTGAACGCAAACGTCTATAAGGTTCTCGGTTTCGTAATTTCTGCAGGTCTGGCAGGTGTTGCGGGCATCGTAACCACCGCTTACACCAACGAGGGTAACCCGGCAGCCGCTACTGGATCTTTGTTCACCGGTCTTACCGCAGTAGCGCTTTCGGGCATTTCACTTGCAGGTGGCCGCGGATCGCTTCCAAAGGTGCTGGTTGGCTCTCTGGTTATCGCTGAAATCACCAGCATTTTGAACATCAAAAACATTCAGCCATTCTGGGGAATCGTAATCACCGGAGCACTTCTGATCGGCGCTCTCTACCTGGAGCTCACCATTCAGCAGCAGGTTTCGCGTCGCGTTGTGCAGAGTAAATCTGCCGCCAATAACGCCGCCGATGCTGCCGCCAAATCCGCCCAGCCAAGCAAGGAGGCCTAATCATGGCTAAGACTTCAGAATTTGCTCTCGAACTCAAAGGCATCGACCTTTACTACGGATACGTTCGTGCGCTGAACGAGATCAACCTGCAGGTTCGCCCTGGTGAATGTGTTGCATTGCTCGGTGACAATGGTGCTGGTAAGTCGACCCTCTTGAAGGTGATTTCGGGTGCACACAAGCCGACCAATGGCACCATTTCTGTGCACGGCAAGCACGTTGAGTTCCACAACCCAAAGGATTCTGCCAACGCTGGCATCGAGATGGTTTACCAGGACCTTGCCCTAGTTGACGCACAGGACACCGCAACCAACCTTCTGCTTGGCCGCGAGATTCTGCGAAAGGGCTTGCTTGGCATGCTGGGCTTCCTTGACCGCAAGGCCATGAAGGAAGAAGCCAAGCGCGAGGTAGCTCACCTTGGCGTGAAGATTGACACCCTCACCCGCCCGGTTGAAATGCTTTCCGGTGGACAGAGGCAGGGCGTTGCCTTGGCTCGTTCCGCGGTTCGAGTTGGCAAGCAAGCTGAGGGAATCCTCCTGCTGGACGAACCAACCGCTGCCCTCGGATACGAGCAGAAGGTGATGGTTGAGCAAATGATCAAGCGCATGATCGCCAACAACATCGCCGTGGTGCTGGTCACACACGACTTGCCGCTGGCATTCAGCACCGCACACCGCATGGTGGTTCTCAACCGCAGCAAGAAGGTTGCTGACGTTGAAACAACCAAGACCAACAACGATGAGATTGTGGGCTGGATTACCGGTGCCCGTCCATCGATGGAAGGTCTGTAACAACCAAGTTTGGACTACAAACCAAGAAGACCCGCCACTCAAACGAGGGCGGGTCTTCTTGAATTCTTGGGATGGACTGCGGCTGGCGCCTACTCTACACGGGCTTCGTTGAGTCGCGGGCTCAGGCCGGCCTCCTTGAGGGCCTTTATAACTCTCAGCGAGTGCTCGTGGCCGCCAGTTTCAACCGATACGTTCAGCTCCACAGCGCTCACCTGGAAGGCGTTGCCGTGGCGGGTGTGAGTGACCTCAATCACGTTTCCACCGGCCGCGGCAATCGCCTGTGCGGTTGCAACAAGCTGACCAGGGCGGTCCGGCAGCATCACGCTGATGTTGATGAAGCGCTCCGAAGCCGACAATCCGTGCTGGATAACCTTCTGCAGAAGCATCGGGTCGATGTTTCCACCCGAGAGGATGGCGACAGTTGTTCCCTTAGGCTTCACAGCGCCGCTGAGCAGCGCAGCAACGCCAACTGCACCCGCAGGCTCGACAACCTGCTTAGAACGCTCCAACAGGGTCAGGATGGCCTTAGCGATCTCGTTCTCGGTGACAGTTACGACCTTGTCGATGTGCTGCTTGATTAACTCAAACGGGATGTGGCCAGGTTTGCTAACAGCGATTCCATCGGCGATGGTCGGCTGAATCTGGATCTCCACCTCGTGGCCGGCCTCCAGGCTCGGTGGGTAGGCGGCAGCGTGCTCACTCTGAACACCAATAACGCGGATCTTGCGACCCTTACGAGCCGCCTCCAGCTTGGCGGCAACCGCCACACCGGCAGCTAGGCCGCCACCACCGATAGCCACGATGATGTTCTGGACGTCCGGCACCTGCTCCATGATTTCAAGTGCAACAGTTCCCTGGCCGGTCACAACATCGATGTTGTCGAATGGCGGGATGAAAACGGCGTGCGACTCTTTGGCGAATGCCTGGCTGGCCTTTAGCGCCTCAGCGAAGTTGGCTCCGCTCAGGACAACTTCGGCACCATAGCCGCGGGTCGCCTGGATCTTAGGCAGGCTGGCGCCCACCGGCATGAAGATGGTGGCCTTGATGCCCAGCTTGTTGGCAGCCAGGGCAACGCCCTGCGCGTGGTTACCAGCCGATGCCGCAACCACTCCCCTTGCCTTCTCGGCATCGGTGAGTTTAGACATGCGGTTGAACGCGCCACGAAGCTTGTAGGCACCGGTGTGCTGCAGGTTTTCAGCCTTCAGGT
>JBDLQA010000095.1:0-8541 GCA_039800845.1 Actinomycetota bacterium | reverse complement strand
TACGACGGACGCCTTCAAGCAGGCACTGTCAAACGCGCTAGCCAAAATAAGTTAGCCTCGGCCACTAGCCTGAGAGCAAGGGCAAATCATGGATTTCGAAACTCAGTACCAATCCACAGCGGATCGATTCGCGTACGCGGCAGCCGCCATGGGAACGGTCTTTGTATTCCAGGGCGCCAACACCCAAGGCGATGCCACCATGCGAAGCCAATGCGATCAGGCGATGGAAATAATCCATGAGGCCGACCGCACTTTTAGTCTCTACAAGCCCGAGTCTCCGCTGAGCAAGCTTGCCCGCGGCGAAACCAGCGTGGCTAAGTGCCCGCCTGTCGTGGGGCAAATCTGGGATGACTGCGAAGCCTGGGAAAAAACCACCGATGGCTGGTTCAGTGCCTTCACCCCGGAGCACACATTCGATCCGTCGGGCCTCGTTAAAACCTGGGCTGCCCGAGCGGCCGCGCGCTATCTGGAAGACGCGGGTATCACCGACTTTTCGCTGAACGCGGGTGGCGACATCTGGATCTCCAAGGGCGTTACTGCCCCGAGGGATCTGCGGGTGGGGCTATCAAAGCCGGTGTCCATCGCTTCCGAATCTTCGGGCGTGCTGGTTGTCTTGGACCTAGCCGACACCGATTACCGGGCCGTCTGCACCAGTGGTTCCGCGGAACGTGGCGAGCACATCTGGAACCCAAAGAACCCAGGCGAAACTACGAAGGAATTGGTCCAGGTAAGCGTTGTTGCCCGCGACCTCGTGCAAGCCGATGTCTGGGCCACTGCTGCCTATGCCAGAGGTGCCGAAAGCATTAGGCAGATCGACTCGCATAACCTGCAGCATCCGGAGGCATCGATTCAAATGCTTGCGGTTTTCCCCGATGGGAATCTGGCGGCGACTGCAGGCTTCGAGGCATTGCTCGCCCGGGACTAGTTCGCCGGCGTCGACCAAACGCTCGGTGCCGGCTGCTTTCCCTTTGGTAGGGCGGTGTCCTTAGCCCACTTCAAAACCCATTCCGGAACTTCCCGGCCATCGGCAGGATCCCCGAACTCTGCCAAAACCATCTCTGGTGTGACAATGCCTCGAGGATTCTGCAGGAACCGAAGGCGCGCCCAGGCCTGGGCGTAGATTTCGCCGTCGACGGTGAATCGCTGGTCCGCGTAGAAGCCCTCGGCGTCCCATCCGGCAATCTGAGTCTCAATCTCAAATACCTGCCAAGGTGCAAGCGACTTACGGAAGGTGATCGTCTCCGCAACAACAACCGGGTACCACTTGAGCTGGCGCAGGCGCTGCCAAGTTCCAGACCTCAACATCAAGTCCAGCCGGCCCAGGTCCATCAAGGCACCGTACTTGCCGTTGTTCATGTGGTTGAAGATGTCCAGGTCTGAAGGCCAAACACGGAAGCTGCGCTTGGCTACAGCCCAGACATTCAGGGCGCTACGGCGGCGCCAGCCGGTTAGAGCCCAGAATAGGCGCAGCCAAAGATTCACTATTTATTCCTTCTGTGGAATGTATTCCAAATTTGGAATACTTCTACCAGATGCTCACGCGATCCGCTGGGTCCAGCCACATTCCATCGCCTGGTTTGGTTCCGAAGGCCTCGTGGAATTCGTTCACATTCTTCAGAATCTGGTTAGCGCGGAACTCGGCTGGCGAGTGCGGGTCGGTGGCCAGGCGCTGGATCATGATCTCGTCACGG
Source organism: Actinomycetota bacterium (assembly GCA_039800845.1). Lineage (GTDB taxonomy): Bacteria > Actinomycetota > Actinomycetes > Actinomycetales > Microbacteriaceae > Rhodoluna. The sequence continues at coordinate 6,850 of JBDLQA010000095.1, read as the reverse complement.
CCCTTGCTGCGCCAGACCTGTGCGTAGGACATGAAGAAGCGCTGGTCCCCGGTAAGGCCGTTGATCACTTCATCCTCCTGGCCGCCCAACGCAAACTTGTATGCCTTGTAAGCGATGGTGGCACCACCGAGGTCGCCGATGTTCTCACCGATGGTGAAAGCGCCGTTTACGTGGTGTTCATCGCTGAGCTGGGCTGGCGAAAGCGCGTCATACTGAGCGATGAGCGCCTTGGTGCGCTCCTCGAACTTGGCGCGGTCATCTTCGGTCCACCAGTTCTCCAGCTTTCCGTCGCCGTCAAAGGTTGAACCCTTGTCATCGAAGCCATGGCCGATCTCGTGGCCAATAACTGCACCGATGCCGCCGTAGTTAGTTGCCTTGTCCGAAAGTGGCGAATAGAACGGCCACTGCAGGATCGCGGCAGGGAACACAATCTCGTTCATGGTCGGGTTGTAGTAGGCGTTAACGGTCTGAGGGGTCATGTGCCACTCATCGCGGTCAATCGGCTTGCCCAACTTCGCGCACGCATCGTCCACTACCCACGCGTTCACGCGGCGGATGTTGCCCACCAGATCATCAGCCGAAATTTCCAGACTGCTGTAGTCCTTGAACTTGTTTGGGTAGCCGATCTTTGGGGTGAACTTGGCCAGTTTTTCAAGCGCCTTCACCTTTGTGGTTTCCGACATCCAGTCCAGAGCCTTGATGCTCACCTCGTATGCCTTCAGTAGGTTGGCAACTAGGCCCTCCATGTCTTGCTTGGATGACTCCGGGAAGTGGCGCTGAACATAAACCTCACCGATGGCCTCGCCGAGTGAGCCTTCGATCAGGCTCACCGCGCGCTTCCATCGCGGCCGGTTCTGCTCCATGCCGCTGAGAAGGCGGCCGTTGAACTCAAAGTTCTGAGCCACGATGTCGCTGCTTAGGTAAGGCGCGTAAGAATCGAGCACCTTCCAGGCCAGCCACGCCTTTAGCGAATCCAGGTTCTGGTTGCTGAAGAGATCGGTCCAGGCCTTCAGGTAGTCGGTCATGAAAACGACAGATTCCTGGAGAAGAGCCGGGGTCTGGCGGGCGCCCGAAAGGTAGAGCGACCAGTCAAAGGTCGGAGTTAGCGCCTGCAGCTCGTCGTAAGTGAAAAGCTGATAGTTCTTGTCCCAGTTGCGAGATTCCACAACATCCATGTGGTGACTAGCAAGCTTGGTTTCGAAGGCCACGACCTTTGCAGAAGCCGCATCGGCTTCCTCGTTGCTCCAACCAGCAAGGTGGAACATCTGGGCAACGTGCGGCCCGTATGCAGCGAGCGTCTCTGCGTGCTGCGCCTCGCGGTAGTAAGCCTCGTCTGGCAGACCCAGCCCGCTCTGGAAAATCATCGGGATGTAGCGCTCCGGGTTCTTCATGTCGTTCTCAATGGCCATGCCAAAAAGACCACCGATGCCCGCACGCTCGAACTCACCTAGGAGCTTGGCAGCGTCATCAACCGAACGAATGGTTTCAATCAGCTTCAGTTCGGCGGCGATCGGCGCAACACGAAGTTCGTCGGCGCGCTGCTCGTCCATGAACGATGCGTACAGGTCCCCGAGCTTCTTCGCAATGCCATCCTGACCCTGCTCCGCGGCCTCGGTGATGATGTCGTGTACTTCTTTTTCCGACTTATCGCGCAGCGCAATAAAGGTGCCATAGAGCGGCTTATCCGCCGGAATTTCAGTGTTCTTGAGCCAGGTTCCGTTTACGTGACGATAGAAGTCATCCTGTGGACGAACGGACTTATCCTGGGCGGCGGCATCGATGCCATATTCAGCGGTCATATTTCCATCCTAGATGGCTAAAATTGAACTCGTGGACCTACAAAAAATCATCCTGTACTACGGCTTTACTCCCATCGAGGACCCGGAGGCCGTCAAGCTTTGGCAGAAGACCCTCTGCGAGTCTCTAGGGCTAAAGGGCCGCATCCTCATCAGTAAGCACGGCATCAACGGCACCCTGGGTGGCGACATGACCGCGCTGAAGAAATATGTGCGCCAGACCAAGGAATACGAAGGCTTCCGCAAGATTGACTTCAAGTGGAGTGATGGCACCGGCGATGACTTCCCTCGCCTGAGCGTTAAGGCCCGCAAGGAGATCGTTGCATTCGGCGCACCGGATGAACTGCAGGTGGACAAGGCCGGCGTTGTGAACGGCGGCATCCACCTGAAGCCGGAAGAAGTGAACAAGCTCGTTGCCGAACGTGGCGATGACGTTGTCTTCTTCGATGGCCGCAACGCGTTTGAGGCACGAATTGGCAAGTTTAAGAACGCCATCGTCCCTAACACCCACACCACCCACGACTTCATCGCGGACCTGGAAAGTGGCGCTTACGACCACCTAAAGGACAAGCCAATCGTGACCTACTGCACCGGTGGTATTCGTTGCGAGATCCTGACCCCAATCATGAAGAACCGCGGTTTCAAGGAGATCTACCAGATTCAGGGTGGAATCGTCCGCTACGGCGAGAAGTTCAAGGACACCGAGGACAGCCTTTGGGAGGGTTCGCTTTACATCTTCGACAAGCGCATGAAGATGGAGTTCAGCGAGGATGCCAAGACCATCGGCGAGTGCGAAAAGTGTGCCGCTCCTACCAGCCAGTTCTACAACTGCGCGGACCTAAAGTGCCGCGACCTAGTCTTGCTCTGCGATGACTGCGGCGCCGTCCCCGCCAACTTGGCCTGCAACGAGACCCACATCAGTGCCAGCCGCCGCAAAGATTTGATTGGCTAACGTGCAGCTTTATTTGATCGTCGATCCATCCGTCTGCGACCCAGTGGCCACCGCCAAGGCCGCTGCCGAAGCCGGAGTTGATTTCATTCAGCTGCGCGATTTGAAGGCCAAGGATGTTGACTACATCCAGACCGCCCGCGCTGTGATGGATGCCATCGCTGGAACCCCAGCCAAGTTCATCGTTAGCGAGCGCCCACACCTGGTGAACCGCATTGGTGCAGCCGGAGTGCACATCGGTGAAAAGTACCGCGACGTCATGACTGCGCGAGAGGAACTGGGCGAAGGTCCAATCCTTGGCGTGAGCGGGTTCACCCCTTGGTACATCGCCGAGAATCTGGGCGAGGACTTCCCGGTGGATTACCTGAGCGTTGGACCAGTCTGGACTACCGTCAGCAAGGCCGATGCCGGCAAGGCGATTGGCCTAAACGAGGCCATGAACCGCGTGCACATCAGCCCGTATCACAGCGCAATCATCGGTGGCATCACCACCGAGAATGCCGCAACCGTTGCAGCCGCAGTTCGCAGACTCCCTGCGCGTCAACAGGCCGGTGCGATGTTGGTTGTGCTTGGCGAGGTTTGCCGGGCATCGGACCCAGCAGCGGTAGTTCGCGCTCTGCGCGCGGCGATCAACTAGAGGCCAAACAAACCAAGTGCGACGCAACCGGCTGCTGCTGCCAGAAGCAGTAGGTCGAGCTTGCCCCAGGTGGCTTCGATGGCCCAGGTTCTTGGCACTGGCTTGCCGGTTGCATCCTTGGCGGAAAATCCTCTGGACTCCATTGCAATCGCCGTGGACTCAGCAGAGCGGGTAGCCTCAATCAGCGAGAACAGAATCAGCGACCAGTATTCGGCCAGGCCCTTCTTTGCCACAAGCCGCACTTTGCGCACGAACGCAAGCGAGGCCCAATTGCCGCGCAGGCGGTGCACCCGATTCAAACCGACCATCGCTGCCACCACAGGCCTTGCCGGAATCCGTAGCTTTTGCCCCAGTTGATCACCCAGTTCTGAGGGCGAGGCTGCGGCTGCCAACAGCAGGCCTGGCAAACCGAAGAAAGCTACGCGGATAGCCACCAAGGCCGCCGCTTCAACCGAGTGCGCGTCGCTGAGCCACCAGTTGCTAAAGCCCACCGAAGCAACTCCAAATGCCATGGGCCAAAGCAGCCCGAAGCGGCGCAGGCTAGGCACAAGCCACATAGCCAGGGCCATCAAGATTGCCTCTGCAAACAGGGCCAAGGCCGCGGCACTCACCGATCTAAATGCCAGCGCACCCGCAAGCGTCAGGGCCGACGCCGCGAACATTGCTAGGGGACTAAATAGCTGAGGCTTAGTGGCTTGCGCGATAGGTGCACTCTTTGGCTCCAAAGTTATTACTTCATCGGCAAGTTTCAGTAACTGCGCATCATGGGTCGCAAGATATATACGCGCTCCGGAATGTTTCGCCTCCAGGATGGCATCCACCACATTCTTCCAACTTAATGTATCTAGGCCCACAGTAGGTTCATCCAGGTAAACCAACCCGGGTTTATGCATGAAAGCAGAGGCCAGGGCCAGCCTGCGGGTTTCACCTCCGGAGAGCTCATGGGGGTTGCGGTTTCGCATGCCTTCTAGGCCCATCCGTCGCAGCCATTCCTGGCCGCCCTGCTGGGTCAGTTTGGGATCCTCGCCAAGTGCCAAGGCGGTTGCGGTGAGGCTTTCCAGAACCGTGTTTCCGGTCAATGTGTTGGCAGGGTTTTGTGGAAGCCAACCAACACCTCCAACCGGAGCCGTTTCCAATGAGGAGCGAAGGTATTGGTTCAACCAGGTGGTCTTTCCGCTGCCGGACCTACCCACTAGGGCCGTTATGTGCCCGCCTGTCTCCGCGGTGGTCACGAGCGAATGCAAAGGATCACCACCCGCTACCCACATGCCCCAGTCAGCCAGTTGCCTACCGCTGCGCTTTAGAACCTCGTCGGTATCTCCCGCAGCAACCAACCGTCCCGATGCGTCCAGAACGAAGATCTTGTCCACCAAGGGCAACCACGCTTCAAAGATGTGTTCCGCAATCAGGGCGGTTGCACCGCTCATCCTCAAGTACTCGCTTACGGCATCCCGAACCTCTGCTGCCGATTCGTCATCCAAATACGAAGTGGGCTCATCCAGCAGCAACAGACGTGGCTTCAATGCCAGCAAGCCCGCGAGACACATGCGCTGTAGCTCTCCACCGGATAGTGTCTGCGGGTTGCGACCTTTATCCAACTCCCCTAGGCCAACCGCATCCAGGGCGGCTTCAACCAAACCCGCGATGGATAGCCGTGCAACACCCGCGCTCTCCGCACCGAATGCCACATCGCGGTAAACGGTGTCGCAGATTGCAGAATCCGTAGCATTCTGAAGCAGCAGTCCGCTGGAAGCAGCGACGAGCGTGCCCGCAACATCGGCGGTTTCAAGCTGTTGCAAAACACCGCTGATGGCCAGCATCAGGGTTGATTTACCCGCTCCGCTTGGCCCCAGTAGCAGCGCTTTCTCGCCCTGTTTGAGGCTGAAAGTCACGCCATCCAAAACCGCGGAATCAGCACCAAACGGTGTAACTCTCAGGTTCTGGACATCGAGTGTCATTGTTAGGAGTTCGCTGCCTTGCGAGCTTCACGGCCGGCTGCGAATGCATTGATGACGCCGGCTTTACCGAGGGCACGGACCAGCCACCATCCGCCAAAGCCGGAAATGACGGCCGCGGAGATAACGCCGCAAACCATGTAGACCAGCTTCTGAGTGAGGCTGTAGTCCGGCACCCAGCTGACGTATTCGTAGAACACTTCAAACACCGCCGATAGCGCAGCACCCGCCATGGCCAGACCCACATTGAATCGGCGGTAGCGAACCAGCCCGAAAATGATTTCCACGCCGGCAGCCTGGCATGCGCCGGAGACAAGGATGGTCCAGCTCCAAGGGTTTCCGCCGAGCAAGAGCTCCAGGGTTGCGGCAATCAGTTCCGCGTACAGGGCAGCGCCTGGCTTACGGACTAGAACCGCACCGAGTACGGCCGGGATGATCCAGACGCCCAGTTGCAGCTCGGTCAGCGGTGGGTAGATATTTCCGATGGTCGAGGTAATCGGGTAAACGAAGACGTCGAATCCCCAGAATGCAACGCCGAGTGCGGCGGCGAGGATTGCGGTGGTGATTAGGTCGATGCCTCGCCAGTTGAGGTTTGGCTTGGTGCTGTTTGCGTTCATTGTGGCTCCTTGTTAACCGTTATTCATGCCCGCTAAGGCTCGGTGTACTTAAGGAGAAGCGACGCGAATGCGTCTCTGAGATGCTCGACTTCCTACGCCGGTGCTAACCGATTCAGGTTCGAGGGTCTGTGGCTAACCACACTCTCAGCGCCTACTGGCGCTCCCCTGTCTTACAAAATCGATGTTACACCCAAAGCCGAAATGGGCCCCACCCGAAGGTGAAGCCCATCTCGTTGCTATCGGTGTTGTATCCCTAGCGGGACTGCCAGATGCTACTTGGTCAATGCCAGGGTGATCGGTGCACTGGTTGCAGTTACAGTCGGAGTCAGGTCTGCCGCGGTGGTCACGGTGACCATAACCGGAGTGGCATTCTGTGCGGCGATTCCATTTGCGCTGCTAGCTGCAACGCTCAGGTAGACACCCAACTTCTGAGTGCCAGCGGCCTCGCCACCCAGCAGGGTGATGGTGCCAGTGAGGGTTCCGTTGCTCAGGGTTAGGTTGCTCAGCTGCATGCCGCGTGGGCCACCGTCTGGGCCACCGTGTGGACCGCCCTTAGGGCCGCCCTTGCCCTTACCGAAGGCAGGAGCACCCGATGGCGCACTGCCAGCAGGCGGAGTTGCTGGAGGAGTTGCCGGCGCAGATGCCGAAGGAGCAGAGCCGGTGGTTGCCGAAGCGCTAGGCGTCCAGCCAGTGTGGCCGCCGGTAGCACCTGGGCCATCACCATCGTTGTCACCTGGACCATCCCCAAACGCAGGCAGTGGCGCAGTGGCCGGAGCGGCCGTGGCATCCGCCGCCAGTGGAGCGATCTTGACAACTACGAGCTTGGCTGCGTCAGCCGCCGAGGTGATGCTGGTTGGAACATTGGTGATGGTGAAGTTCACAGTGGTGGTCTTGCG
>JBDLQA010000094.1:0-9529 GCA_039800845.1 Actinomycetota bacterium | reverse complement strand
GCCGAGGAGCTCGTTGAGACCTCGCTTCGCCGTGCATCAATCTGGAACGAAGTGAAGGACCGTCTGAACGACCCAGCGCTTTCACTCTCGGGTGGGCAGCAGCAGCGTCTTTGCATCGCCCGTTCGCTTGCAATGAACCCAGAAGTTCTGCTCATGGACGAGCCATGTTCCGCACTGGACCCAGGCAGCACCCGTCGCGTTGAAGAGACCATCCTGGAGCTTTCACCAGAGATGACCATCGTGATTGTTACCCACAACATGCAGCAGGCTCAGCGCATCAGCGACCAAACAGCATTCTTCCTGGCTGAAGACGGCAACCCGGGCCGCGTTGTGGAGTTCGGCGCCACCGAAATGGTGTTCAACCAGCCGATCGACGCCCGTACCAACGACTACGTAAACGGCCACTTTGGTTAACTGTTGTTCACTTTCGGTTCATGGGTTGCTCACTGAGCAACCCATGTTTCGTTAACTTTGCAAACTCACCATTGAATCATCCGGAATCGGACTCATTACAAGGAGAAAACACACATGCGCAAGACCGCAGGTATCCTCGCTGCAGTTGCAGTAGTTGCTTCGGCACTAATCGCTACTCCAGCACACGCTGGCACCACTCTCACTTCCGGTGGATCGTCTTTCTCGGCAAAGATGTTCACCACCTGTGCAGCTAACTACACCAACGCAGCTGTCACCTACACCAGCTCGTCTTCGGGCACTGGTCGTACCAACTTCGCAAACGGCACCTTCGACTTCGCTGGTTCGGACGGCACCTTCGCTGCAACCGACAGCAAGCCATCGGGCACCGCTTACGTTCCAGTACTCGGTGGCCCAGTTGCCATCATCTACAACGTAGACGGCGTAAACAACCTGCGTCTTGACGCACCAACCATCGCAGCTATCTTCCTTGGCAAGATCACCAAGTGGAACGACACCGCGATTGCAAAGCTGAACCCAGGCGTAAAGCTGCCTGCAGCGACCATCACCCCTGAATACCGCAACGCTAAGAGTGGCACCAACGGTAACTTCTCGGGTTACCTGGCTGCAAACAGCAACATCGGCTGGAAGGCTGACCAGACCTGGACCGTCGCAACTGGTGCGGCTACCCCGGCTGGTAACGGTGGCGCTACCTCGGCAAACGTTGTTGCAAACACCAAGGCAACCGCAAACAGCATCGGTTATGTAGACCTAGCTGACGCAGTTGCTTCGGGCATCCCTTACGCATCGGTCAAGAACGCTGCCGGTCAGTTCGTGAAGCCAACCACCGCTGCTGCAGCCAAGTTCCTTGCTGGTCAGACCGTAAACGCTGACGGCTCGGTAACCATCAACTGGGCACAGAAGGTCGCCGGTGGCTACAACGCTTCGGTTATCACCTACGCAATCGTTGACACCACTGGTGCCAAGAAGGGTGCCGATGTAAAGGCATTCCTCAACTACGTAGTAACCAGCTGTGTTCCTGCTAACGCAACCAAGCTTGGTTACGTAGCGCTGACCGGTGCTATCTCGGCTAAGGCCAAGGCAGTAATCGCAAGCATCAAGTAATGAGTCTCCAGGGATGGGGGCGGGCCGCAAGGCTTGCCCCCGGACCGAGGACCCACGCTTGACCCCGCCAAACGGCAAAAACTTCAAAGGATCAAAATGTTCGCAAAGACCGCCAAGTTGGCAGCACTACTCGCAGTGGCAGCAATCGCTCTCACCGCTTGTACTCCGCCAATGCCTCCCGAGGTAAAGGCAGCGCTTTTGGAGCAGACCCACACCTGCATTAGCGGCAGCGCTAACGTAGCCGGTGGCGATGCCCTTGCGGACGCGATCCCAACCATCCAGGGCAGCATGACCGCTGCCTGCACCCAGATGAACCTTGCTTCTGTTGACCAGACTGCGGGTTCGGGTGCGGACATCTGGATCAGCCCAACCAAGCCAACTGCCGATGAGTGCAAGGCCGAAATCACCGCTCCATACGCCCTGGATGCAGCCGTTGTGGCAGCATCCCTGGCAAATGCCGGCGGTCTGATTCTGAGCCCTGCAAGCGTTGCGGGAATCTTCGACGGCAGCATCACCAACTGGAGCGACGCCAAGATCACCGCGGACAACGGTGGAGTTGCGCTGGGCAACGAGCCAATCGTTGTTTTGCCAACCACCGATGCCAACGCGCTCAAGGCCTTCAGTGCCTGGTACCAGCACCTCACCGGCAAGAAGTTTGTTGCCAAGGGGCTGACTACCAAGTCGCAGATGGACGCTGCTGACCTCGGAAAGTTCGGCGAAGGTTCGGTTGCTCTGATTCCAAACTCGGTGTTCGCCGTCTACTCGGTGAATGCGATGGTTCCGCCACTGGCTGCGGGCATTTTGGTTGACGCCAAGACCGCAGAGCAGGCAGTTCCAGACATGAGCGGCATTGGATCGGCTGGAACCCAGCTGACCGCAGTGGCCGCAAAGAACGGCGTTGGAAACACCGTAACCATGAACTTCGATGCCAAGCCGATTGCACCAGAAGGTTCGGACGTAGCTCCGACTCCATACGGTGCGATATATCCGGTGAGCATCAGCCTGTGTGAGAACGGCGCTGCTGCAACCGGAGGCAAGGCCGGCAAAGTAGCTCACGCTGTAGCGCGCTACCTGCTTCGTCAGGATTCAGAGGGAACTCTGACCGCACTGACAGTTCTTCCTGAGTTGGTACGTGCGGAATCGCTAGATGCGGTTTCTGCGGGACTCCCTCAGCCGAAGATGCCAAAGACCAACTAAATACAAACCCAAACCACACCTAGACACAACTCAAGCCAAAACCTAGACACAACCCACACGAAATAGAGGAAAACAATGTCTAAGAAGTTCATCGCAACCGTAGCTATCGCTGCAGCACTATTCGCTGGTTCGGTTGCTGCTCCTGCACACGCAGCTACTGCAACCGTTTCGGCTTCGCAGAAGAAGGAAGTTGCTGCAGCTGTAAAGACCGCAACCGACGCTGGCTACGCAGCCGTTCTGGTTACCGGCTACAAGAAGCCATCGGCTGCTTCGAAGGCACTGGTTGCTTACGTAAACAAGTACGTTGCCGCTAAGGCTTCGGACCTGACCGTTGTAGCAGCAGCTGGCAACGCAGAGGACGGCCTTGAGGTCATCGCTGCAGACAACAACACTGCTTCGCACTTCGAGGTAAATGGCCGCCCAGTACACGACGGCGACACCGTAATCCTTCCTGCAGGCACCACCTCGGTTACCACCAGCAACAGCCCAGTCAGCGCATTCGCAACTGTTGCAGTTGACGGCGACACCGGCCTGGTTGCTGGCGACAACATCCTGACCTTCACCGTAACCGCGGCTGATGGCACCCAGGACATCTACAGCGTTGACCTGCAGGTAGCTAACTAAGTTATCCGCTAAGGCGACCTTTCCAAGGGGCGGGCTCACTTCGGTGGGCCCGCTTTCGCTTTAACTCAATGCTGGTAAGTGCGGCAGCACCCCGATTACCTCGAGTTTCGTAGTCAAGCCTTAGCGCTTGTGGTCTGCGATGGCCCGCTCGTAAACCTCGATAGAGCGCTTATAGAGCTGACTCTGGTACATGAGGCCGCGCAGGTCTATCTGCTTGGATCGGCCGGCCAAGATGTCCTCGTGAGCCTGGCGGATGGCAGCTGCTAGCGCCTCCACCGATTGGTCGCTGGCACGCCAGTAGGAGCCCTCCGGCAGGTCATCGGCTATGTTCCAGTCACAAAGTATCGCTGGCGTTCCAACAACGCCGGCCTCATACACAGTCATGCCTTGGGTTTCAAAGCCCACTGAGGTCTGAATTAGGGCGTGTGAGGCAGCCAGACGGCGCAGCATTTCATCGTGGGCTACACGCCCAACGATGGTCACGCGGTCTGCCAAGCCGTTGTCGTTGATGAACTGGGTGGCCTGCTTCTGAAGCGGGCCGTTGCCGAAGATCTCAACCTGCGCTGGTACGCCGGCCATCGCGAAGGCCTGCAGGAACTCCATCATGCGCTTTTCGTGGCTGAAACGGCCACTCCACGCGAACTTCACCGGCGCATAGCCAGCCGAGCTGCCGTCCGCGTTCTTGAGCTCACCCGCGGGTGTGCGCCCGTCAAACAGGCCGTGCAACGCAACATCGTCAACGCCGGTTGGAATCACCACGGGGTTCGCCGCCACCGACATCTGGCGCACCAAACGTGCGAAATGCCCGCTAGGTGCAATTACCACCGATGACTGGGAGCAAATCTGAGTGAGGTAGCGCCAGCCGTTCACCGACCCCTGCCACGGCTTGCCGGTGACCCATCGGCCGAAGACCTCCGAGTGCAGCCAGAACAGGAAGCGCGCGCCAACAATGCCGACAACTTTGTTCACACCGATGATCAGATTGGTGTGCAGGGTATTCACGAGCGGCAGGTTCTGGCGCTTGGCGAAGCCCACGCCTAACAGCGCACCCCACCAGTCAGCCTGAACGTGCACAACATCCACGGGCTCGCCCAGCGCCTCAATCTCCGCGACAATCTGACGGTAAGCCCCGCCAAGATTCACGTTCGCGTTGTATTCGCGGTTCAGTGTGAGTGGAATCGATGGGTATATGATCTGGCTGACCTTGCCATCGGTGCCCATGATGCTCTTGCGGCCGAAGCGGCTTGCGGGGGCGGCAACCGTCACCTTGTGACCGGCCATTTCCAGGTACTTCTGCTGCAGCAGCACGCTGGCCTGAACGCCACCCAGCGATGCCGGGTTTTGGTCCAGGAAGATCAGAATGTGCATGACTGCGGCTCTTCTTTGAGGTTACGCGCGGGCGTGAAATCTAGGCCTTATCAACCAGGTCGGCCACCGAGTTCAGAATCTCGGTAGGGCGGAACGGATACTTGTTGATCTCGGCGTCGTCGCTGATGCCGGTGAGAACCAGGACGGTGTGCAGACCGGCCTCGATGCCCGCAACCACATCGGTGTCCATGCGGTCACCGATCATGCCGGTGCTTTCCGAGTGAGCGTGGATCTTGTTCAGTGCGCTGCGGAACATCATCGGGTTCGGCTTGCCAACGATGTAAGGCTTAGCGCCAGTGGCCTTGGTGATGAGGGCCGCTACCGAGCCGGTTGCAGGCAGAATGCCGTCCTGCGATGGGCCGGTGGCGTCCGGGTTGGTAGCGATAAAGCGCGCACCGCCAAGAATCAGGCGGCAGGCCTTGGTGAGGTTTTCAAAGCTGAGGTTGCGGGTCTCGCCCAGCACCACGTAGTCAGGGTTCTGCTCGGTCATCACGTAGCCGATTTCGTGCAGCGCGGTGGTGATGCCGGCCTCGCCGATCACATAGGCAGTTCCGTTCGGCTTCTGCTTGTGAAGGAAGTCAGCCGTGGCAAGCGCGCTGGTCCAGATGCGGTCCTCAGGCACGTTCAGGCCACCAGCCTGCAGGCGGGCGGCAAGGTCTCGTGGCGTATAGATGCTGTTGTTGGTGAGCACCAAGAATGGGGTATCGGTGTCGATCCACTGCTTGATGAGTTCCGCCGCACCCGGAATCGCGTGGCCTTCGTGCACGAGCACGCCATCCATGTCCGTTAGCCAAGCGGTGATTTTGCTTCTATCTGCCATGTGGTTAAGCCTACCCGTAGGCTTAATAGCGTGACCACCCCGCAGCGCGACCAGCCGCACCCATCAACCAGCAACCAAACCAACCCGTCCGCGGAGTTGACCACCTGGGGCGTTGGGCCGTGGCTGGGGGAGTGGCCGCTGGATTCCGATGGCAACCTGGACCCGGTCTTAGACCCGGAACTGCTGACCCACGGCGATACCCGTAACGTGCTGGACAAGTACCGCTACTGGCGCATGGAAGCAATCATCGCGGACCTCGATGTTCGCCGCCACAAGTTCCATGTGGCAATCGAGAACTGGCAGCACGACCTCAACATTGGGTCGATTGTGCGAACCGCGAATGCGTTCTTGGCGGCGGAAGTTCACATCATCGGCAACAAGCGCTGGAACCGCCGTGGCGCAATGGTGACCGACCGCTACCAGCACGTGCGTCACCACCCGACCGTTGAGGATTTCCTGGCCTGGGCTACCGCCGAGGGCTTGCCGATTATCGCCATCGACAACGTTCCGGGCTGCCAGCAGATTGAGAAGTACCAGCTGCCGGAATCGTGCGTGTTGCTCTTTGGGCAAGAAGGCCCTGGGCTTTCTGAGGCTGCAATTGGTGCCAGCGAAGTGGTCTTGGAGATCACCCAGTTTGGTTCCACGCGCAGCATCAATGCGTCGGCTGCGGCGGCAATCGCGATGCACGCCTGGGTTATGCAGCACGTCTTTGCCGGGTAGTTACAGAAAGTAACATCTAGCCCCAAAACCGCGCTGGCACTAAACTTAAAAGGTTGCGACTTCTCGCAGCCCGCTCCGCGACGTGCGCGGAAATCCCGCAATGAAAAAGGGGACTCAGCATGCCTGCAGTAGTAATCATCGGCGCCCAGTGGGGCGATGAAGGCAAGGGTAAAGCCACCGACCTCCTGGCCGAGCACATCGACTATGTGGTCAAGTTCAACGGCGGCAACAACGCCGGCCACACCGTTGTTATTGGCAACGAAAAGTACGCGCTTCACCTGCTTCCATCGGGCATTCTGACCCCTGGCGTAACCCCAGTTATTTCCAACGGTGTTGTGATTGACCTTGAGGTTCTGTTCCACGAGATTGAGGCTCTGAACGCCCGCGGAATCGACACTTCGCGTCTGCGAGTCTCGGCTAACGCCCACGTCATTGCGCCATACAACGTCACCCTTGACAAAGTCTCTGAGCGCTTCCTCGGCAAGCGCGCCATCGGCACCACTGGCCGCGGAATCGGCCCAACTTACGCGGACAAGATCAACCGTGTTGGCATCCGTGTGCAGGATCTCTTCGATGAGAGCATCCTGCGCCAGAAGGTGGAGGCCGCGCTGGTTGGCAAGAACAACCTGCTGACCAAGGTATACAACCGTGCTGCAATCCGCGCCGACGAAGTTGTCGAGACCCTGCTGAGCTACGCCGAGCGCGTGCGTCCGTTCGTTGCGGACACCGCGCTGGAGCTTTACCAGGCCATCGATGGCGGCAAGGTTGTTCTCTTTGAGGGCGGTCAGGCAACCATGCTGGACGTAGACCACGGAACCTACCCATTCGTTACTTCGTCCAACGCAACCGCTGGTGGCGCTTCCACCGGTTCGGGCATCGGCCCAGCCGAGTTCAAGACCGTCATCGGTATTGTGAAGGCTTACACCACCCGCGTTGGTTCGGGTCCGTTCCCAACCGAGCTGTTCGACGAGAGCGGCGAGTTCCTGCGCGCCACCGGCCACGAGTACGGCACCACCACCGGTCGCCCACGTCGTTGCGGTTGGTATGACGCCCCGATTGCCCGCTACTCGGCCCGCATCAATGGCGTAACCGACTTCGTTCTGACCAAGCTGGACGTTCTTACCGGCCTGGAGCAGATTCCGGTTTGTGTTGCCTATGAGGTTGACGGCAAGCGCTTCGATGAGATGCCAGTGAGCCAGACCGACTTCCACCACGCGAAGCCGATCTACGAGTACTTCCCTGGTTGGACCGAGGACATTTCTTCGGCTCGCACCATGGCCGACCTGCCAAAGAATGCACAGGATTACATCGCGAAGTTGGAGTCCATCTCCGGCGCCCGCATCAGTGCAATCGGCGTTGGTCCAGCCCGTGACGCCATCATCGTGCGCCACGATATGTTGGCTGCAAAGTAGTCTTTTCTCGCAGTTTTTAGCCGCTGAACCCCAGATCGAGAGGTCGGGGGTTTTGCAATTCCGCCCGATTTGGCAAAAACCGGCGATGTCCGCAGCATTCTGCGCAACCCGCAGCAGGCATACACCCAGAGGCTGCTGATGGCATCGCCGGTGCCAGACCCAGACCGCCAGGCGCAGCGCCGTGAGCAGCGTAAGTTGCTGGCCGCCGCAAACGCATAGACTTGCACTGTTGCCAAAGGTTTCCAAAAGTTTCCAACTTGGCAACAAGATTCCAAAACCCCAGCCCGCTGAACCCAAATGATTCCCGGAACACCGAAAGCAGCCACCGATGACCAGCCCAGGAGAGCAGAACCCAGGTTCTGCTGCCAAGCGTAAAGCTGGTACCAATGGCGCTGCCACCATCTATGACATCGCCAAACTTGCGGGGGTAAACCCAAGCACTGTTTCGCGCGCTCTCACCACTCCGGGTCGCATCAATGAACGCACCGAGGCCAAGATTCGTGCCGCGGCTGCGGAGCTGAACTACCGGGTGAATCCTTTTGCTCGTGCCTTGCCAACCGGTCGCACCAAGATGATCGCCCTTATGGTTGCGGACATCACCAACCCAATGTTCTTCGACGTTGTGCGAGGAGCAGAGGAAGCCGCGGCCGAGGTTGGATACACCCTGGTGATGACTGAATCTCAGGAGTCGGCGCAGCGAGAGGCCGCCTCCGTAGAGCGAATCATGCCTATGGTCGATGGTGTGGTTTTGGTGAGCACTCGTCTTCCAGACGATCGGATCGCCGCACTCCACGCTGAGAAGCCGATTGTGACCATGAACCGCTTTGTGCCTGGCGTTGGCAGCGTGGTGCCAGACGTGACCCCGGGCATCAACCAGACCATCGAACACCTTGCAAATCTTGGTCACAAGAGCATCGCTTATCTGGCCGGTCCGGGTCCTTCCTGGATGAGCCGCCACCGCTGGGACATCCTTTTGGCAGCGGCCGTAAAGCGCGGAATGAACATCGTTGAGATGGGTCCGAACGAGCCCACCCAGGAGGGTGGACAGCGTCTACTGACTCGCGTGCGCGCTTCAGGGGTTACCGCTGTGGTTGCATACAACGACTTAATGGCCATCGGTTTGCTTCGTGAAGCGGCAGCTCAAGATGTAGCCGTTCCATACCAAGTTTCAATCGTTGGGTTCGACGATATTTTCGGAACCGATTTCACCACTCCAGCAATCACCACCGTCAAGACTCCGCTTCTGGAGCTTGGCCGCCTGGCGGTCCAGCGTCTGCTGGCGGAGGTCGAGGACCCCGAAAGTACAACTTCTGACGGCCTTGCGGTTATATCCGGCCTGGCTACCAGCCTTGTTGTGCGCGGATCCACTGGGCCGGCGGCTAAGTAAAGACATCATGATGAATTTGAAAGTAACCATTGCCAACTCTTTTTGGCAACCGATTGACAATGCAGTTGAATGCGAGTGTGATTGACTCATGAACCAGCAACAGAACACCGAAATAATCGGGTTGGACCCCAACCGCTTGTTCCCAGCGGACCCAACCACGCGCGCCGTTGCTGCCGGCCTTTATGAGCTGGTCAAGGATCTGCCAATCATCTCTCCGCACGGTCACGTTGACCCAGCGCTGTTGGTTCAGAACCAGCCGTTCGCCAACCCAACCGAGCTCTTCCTCTATTACGACCACTACATCTTCCGCCTGTTGCACGCCCAGGGTCTCGGGCTCGACTTCCTGAAGCGTTCAGGCACCGATGTCCAGGCCCGCGAGGCTTGGCACCTGCTCTGCCAAAACTGGCACCTGCTTGCCGGCACCAGCAGCGGCTACTGGCTGGCACACGAACTTTCCACACTGTT
>JBDLQA010000093.1:0-15417 GCA_039800845.1 Actinomycetota bacterium | reverse complement strand
CTCCGTCAGACCAACTCCTTCGACTCGCACGCCCAGGTGGCAGAGCGAGCCATGGACTCCGGTGACCTCGAGCGCGAGAAGGGTATTACCATCCTCGCCAAGAACACCTCGGTCTCCTATGCAGGCCCTGCTGCCAAGGGTAAGACCATCACGATTAACGTAATCGACACCCCTGGTCACGCTGACTTCGGTGGCGAGGTCGAGCGTGGTCTTTCGATGGTTGACGGCGTTGTACTGCTGGTTGACGCATCTGAAGGCCCACTGCCTCAGACCCGCTTCGTTCTGCGCAAGGCGCTGGAGGCTAACCTGCCGGTTATCCTTCTGGTCAACAAGACCGACCGCCCAGACGCACGAATCGACGAGGTTGTTGAAGAAAGCCACGACCTGCTTCTGGGTCTTGCATCTGACCTCGCCGATGACGTACCAGAGCTGGACATCGATGCGATTCTGAACCTTCCGGTTATTTACGCCTCGGGCCGTGCTGGCCGCGCAAGCCTCACCAAGCCGGCTGACGGCACCCTGCCAGATGCAGAGAACTTGGAGCCACTGTTCGAGGCAATCCTCGAGCACATCCCTGCTCCAACCTTCGATGACGAGCACCCGCTGCAGGCACACGTCACCAACCTGGACTCGTCGCCGTTCCTCGGTCGTCTTGCTCTTATTCGTATCTTCAACGGTGTTCTCCGCAAGGGACAGACCGTTGCTTGGGTTCGCCACGATGGCACCACCAAGACCGTGAAGATCACCGAACTTCTGGCAACCAAGGCGCTGGAGCGCTTCCCAACCGATGAGGCTAAGGCCGGAGACATCGTCGCTGTGGCTGGTATCGAGGAGATCACCATCGGTGAGACCCTGGCAGACCCAGAGGACGTTCGTCCGCTGCCAACCATCACCGTTGACGACCCAGCAATCTCGATGACCATCGGTATCAACACCTCGCCGATGGCTGGTCGTGTGAAGGGCGCAAAGGTCACCGCACGTCTGGTGAAGGACCGCCTAGACCGCGAGCTCATCGGTAACGTGTCCATCAAGGTTCTTCCAACTGAGCGTCCAGACGCTTGGGAAGTCCAGGGCCGTGGCGAGCTAGCGCTTGCGATTCTGGTTGAGCAGATGCGCCGCGAGGGCTACGAGCTCACCGTTGGTAAGCCACAGGTAGTTACCAAGCGCATTGATGGCAAGGTAAACGAGCCTGTTGAAGACCTGACCATCGATGTGCCTGAAGAGTTCCTGGGTGCAGTGACCCAGCTGATGGCTGCCCGTAAGGGCCGTATGGCCAACATGTCCAACCACGGCACCGGCTGGGTCCGCATGGAGTTCCGTATTCCATCGCGTGGTCTGATCGGTTTCCGCACCGAGTTCCTGACCATCACCAAGGGAACCGGTATCGCCAACGCAATTTCCGCTGGTTACGAGCCATGGGCTGGTGAAATCATCACCCGTAACACAGGTTCGATGGTTGCAGACCGCGCTGGTGTTGCCACTCCGTTCGCGATGATCG
Organism: Actinomycetota bacterium; assembly: GCA_039800845.1. Lineage (GTDB taxonomy): Bacteria > Actinomycetota > Actinomycetes > Actinomycetales > Microbacteriaceae > Rhodoluna. Next base: position 13,919 of record JBDLQA010000093.1, on the reverse strand, counting down.
CACTGCAGGAGCGCGGTTCCTTCTTCGTGCAGCCAACCGAAGAGGTTTACGGCGGCATGGTTGTGGGCGAGAACTCCCGCGCAGATGACATGGAAGTCAACATCACCAAGGAAAAGAAGCTCACCAACATGCGTGCTTCGTCCTCGGATGAATTCCAGGCTCTAACCCCTCCACGCAAGCTGTCGCTGGAAGAGTGCCTCGAGTTCGCTCGTGAAGACGAGTGTGTTGAGGTTACTCCTGAGGCGGTTCGTATCCGCAAGGTAGAGCTCGACCCGAACATCCGTGCTCGTCAGGCCAGCGCCCGCAAGCGCGCAAACGAGAACGCATAGTTTCAAGACGAATAAAGGGTCTCGAGACCAATAAAGAAACCCGCTACCGAAGCTCGGAAGCGGGTTTCTTTGCTTTTGTCAGAGACTCGAACCGGTGCATTTCAGCAAACGTTTGGGCGTTGAACAGTGCTTGACCCGAACCCCACCTAACGCAAAATGGAGCCAGCTCAAAGTAAAGTTGCTTTATGGCAAAGCCGAGTTTTAACCCCCGTCGCGTCCTTCTGGTGCATGCTCACCCGGACGATGAGAGCCTGTTCACCGGGCACGTGATGGCGGATGCTCTTGCTCGCGGGGCCGAGGTATACCTGCTGACTCTCACTCGCGGAGAGCGCGGCAAGGTCAAGCTCGCAGACCTCAAGCCACTTGAAGGTCGCAACGCCGAGATGGGCGCATTCCGCACCGCAGAGCTCTTCAACGCGCTGGATGCCTATACCCTCAGCAGCGAGGCCACCAAGGATTCGCCTGCGAGCGAAGCCAAGATCCAGCACTCGTTCGCTGGAACCAGGCACTACCTGGACAGCGGCATGCGCATCAACGCACTCGGCCGTGCCACTCGCAAGCGCATCCTTGACGAAATGAGTCTGGCGGCCGTAGCCACCGCGGTTATCGCCGACGACATCGTGGCCATCATGAATTCCTTCCGCCCGGACGCCGTAATCACTTACAACTCCAAGGGCGGTTTCGGTCACCCAGACCACAAGAAGGCATACGATGCCTCCACGATGGCAATCCGCAAGTATTCCAAGACCCACCGAGCCCCGCAGTTGTGGACCATCTGCGAGCCGGGGGAGCGCGGTGATGTGGAAGTTGGCGGCAAGGCGACGGCCGCTGTGAAGAAGGCTGCGCTTTCTGCTCACGCCAGTCAGGTTCTAATCCACGAGGAAACCTACGCCCTTGCTGCGGGTAAGGAAACCCGTTTCGATGCTCCGGAAAGACTGAGGAAGGCAAACGTGTCCAGCTGGAACTCAATCAAGCCTTGGTTGCGCTCGCTTTGGGCCATCCCGCTGGGCTTCATCGCTGCCCTGGTTGGCACCATGTTGCACCTCTCCAGCACCACCGAGGGCCTTCCTCTGGGTCTTTTCCTCGCGCTCTTTATAGTGGGTTCGCTCGCTTTGGCCCTGCGTATCCTTCGCCGGAGCCGTGGTGCGCTTTACCTGATGGCCCTGACCTTCATCATCACCGTGTTGCAGTTGGCACACGGCGGCAACGGTGGTTCACACCTGGTCACCAACTCCGCGCTCAGCGAGTACTGGCTTTACGGATCCATCGGCTTGTTGGCCGTCATCGTCGTCTTCCCGAGGCTTCAAAAAGCCACTTGGAACCGAAGCGCATCGGGACATCGCTAAAGATTGGTTTTTGGGCCGGTCCGGCTCGTCTAAAATTGAGTCAGATTTGAAGGGATAAAACGTGACTTACGTAATCGCACTTCCTTGTGTTGACGTCAAGGACAAGGCATGTATCGAAGAGTGCCCAGTCGACTGCATTTACGAGGGTGACCGCATGCTTTACATCCACCCGGATGAGTGTGTGGACTGTGGTGCGTGCGAGCCAGTTTGCCCAGTCGAGGCCATTTACTACGAGGACGACCTGCCTTCGCAGTGGGCCGACTACTACAAGGCCAACGTTGAGTTCTTTGAGACCGTTGGTTCGCCTGGTGGCGCCGCTAAGGTTGGCCTCATCAACCTGGACCACGACATCATCAAGGCTCTGCCTCCGCAGGGCGAGTAACAAAGCCGTGTTTAACCGCCTCCCCGAATATCCTTGGCAGCAGCTCAAGCCGTTTTCCGCGCTTGCTGCCCAGCATCCGGGTGGGGCGGTTGATCTTTCTGTAGGCTCTCCGGTAGACCCAACCCCTAGGGTCATCCAGGACGCCTTTGTGGCGGCCGCAAACGCACCCGGTTACCCTTCAACTGCTGGTTCAGTTGAACTCCGCGAGGCACTCATGGAATGGTTCGCTCGTCGTCGTGCAGTTCCGGGCCTCACCATCGATAACGTGATGCCCACCATCGGCTCGAAAGAGTTCATTAGCTTCCTACCGATGTACCTGGGTATGGGCCCTGGAGACGCTGTTGTTCAGCCGGAGGCTGCCTACACCGCTTACGCCGTAGGTGCAGCACTGATTGGATCCGAGTGCATCTCTGAGGACGACCCGGACAAGTGGCCTGAAAACGCCAAGCTGATCTGGATCAACTCGCCTGGAAACCCAGACGGCAAGGTCTTGGACGTTGACTTCCTGCGCAAGGCAGTTGCGCGTGCCCGCGAAATCGGTGCGCTGCTGGCCAGCGATGAGTGCTATGCCGAGCTTGGCTGGGATGGCAAGTGGGCAACCGACGTAATCCCAAGCATTCTGGACCCACGAGTAATCCAAGGCGACCTCTCCGGCGTCATCGCTATCTACTCGCTCAGCAAGCAGAGCAACCTGGCAGGCTACCGTGCGGCATTCGCTGCGGGTGAAGCCGGGCTTGTGAAGGCCATCGTCAACCTGCGCATGCACAGCGGTATGAACACCCCAGCACCCGTTCAGAAGGCTATGGTTGCTGCACTTCGCGACGAAGCCCACGTGGCAGAGGAGCGCGAGGTTTACCGCAAGCGTCGTGAGGTTCTTCTGGAAGCCGTTCGTGCATACGGATTCGAGGTTTCGAACTCCGAGGCCGGCCTCTATCTCTGGGCAACTCTCGGTGAGGACTGCTGGACCACCGTGAAGCGAATGGCTGACATCGGAATTGTTGTGGTTCCGGGCACTTTCTATGGCGAAAACTCGCCAAATCACGTGCGTTTCAGCATCACAGCCACCGACGCAAATATCGCTGAGGCGGCAAAGCGGTTGCTTGAAACAACTAATCTTAGATAAGCGAAAACTTCCCACGAGGAGCCCCCTTGACTGCCAACAACAGCGTTGCAATCACCTACGGTGACAAAGCCGTAGAACTCCCTATTCTTTCCAGCGTTGAAGGCCCAGATGCCATCGACGTGTCAAAGCTTTTGGCTCAGACCGGACTCACCGCCTACGACCAGGGTTTTGTAAACACTGCGAGCACCAAGAGTGCAATCACTTACATCGATGGCGAGGCCGGTGTACTGCGTTACCGCGGTTACCCGATCGAGCAGTTGGCCGGCAAGAAGACCTTCCTCGAGGTTTCGTACCTGCTTGTCTATGGAGAGCTTCCAACCCCGGAGCAGGCTGCCGAGTTCGACAACAGCATCCGTCGCCACACTCTGCTGCACGAGGACCTGAAGCAGTTCTTCCACTCCTTCCCTCAGAGCGCACACCCGATGTCGGTTCTTACCGCCGGAGTATCGCTGCTAAGTACCTTCTACCAGGACTCCCTGAACCCACACGACGCCAAGCAGGTTGAGCTTTCGACCATTCGTCTGCTGGCTAAGCTTCCTGTTCTTACCGCATACACATACAAGAACTCCATGGGTCAGGCCCTTATGTACCCTGACAACAGCCTGAGCCTTGTTGAGAACTTCCTGCGCCTCACTTTCGGCAACATGGCAGAGCCTTACATCCAGAACCCGGTTATCACCCGCGCGTTGGACACCCTGCTGGTTCTTCACGCAGACCACGAGCAGAACTGCTCCACTTCGACTGTTCGCCTGGTTGGTTCCTCGAACGCGAACCTCTTCGCCTCGGTTTCCGCAGGCATCAACGCGCTGAGTGGCCCACTGCACGGTGGCGCCAACGAGGCTGTTCTGGAGATGCTCCAGTACATCCACGAGTCTGGAGAGAGCGTTCAGCGCTACGTTGAGCGAGTCAAGAACAAGGAAGACGGAATCCGTCTGATGGGCTTCGGCCACCGCGTCTACAAGAGCTTCGACCCACGCGCTCGCATCGTGAAGAAGATCGCTGACGAGGTCCTAGCGGAGCTCGGAGTAAACGACCCGCTGCTCGGCATCGCCAAGGAACTAGAGGCAGCCGCGCTGGCCGACGAGTACTTCGTGGCTCGCAAGCTTTACCCAAACGTAGACTTCTACACCGGCGTTATCTACAAGGCCATGGGCTTCCCTCCGCAGATGTACACCGCACTCTTCGCGATGGGTCGTCTGCCAGGTTGGATCGCACACTGGCGCGAGATGATGCAGGACCCAGCTACCAAGATTGGCCGTCCACAGCAGGTTTACGTTGGCCCAGCCGAGCGTTCGCTCTAAGGATTAACTGCAAATCCCCATCGGATCACCGATGGGGATTTTGCTTTACTGGATCAGGTCTAGTTATTCGCCGGCAGTTTCGGAATCAGATTCGGCCAACTCGGCCTCGGTGCCAACCAGCCAAAAAGCCGAAGTATCGCCGTAATCTTTTCTGGTTTCCAGTTGATAGCCGGCAGGCCAGATTGGAACATCGGTGCGCGATGACCGTTCCACAATCACGGTGAACTCTTCATGCAGAGCGGGCAAAAGGTGCCCCAAGATGGCTTCAATTTCGGCGTTGGTTACGTCATAGGGCGGGTCGATGAAGACTAGGTCGAACTCGCTGTCCTCATAGCCGGCACTGCGTTCGCTCTGGTGGTGGGCGAAAGCCTTGGCATCCTGGGCAACCACGTTTGCGTCAAACTCAACGCCTTCTTTTAGAAGTGCCTTGCCTACTAAATCAAGGTTGGCTCGGCAAACCCCGGCCGCTGCTTTATTGCTGTCAACCAAGATCACCGATGCTGCTCCACGGCTAAGCGCCTCAAGCCCCAGCGCTCCGGTTCCGGCATAGAGGTCCAGCACTCGCGCGTTCTGCAGCACATCCCAGCTTTCGAGGCGGTTGAAAATGCTCTCACGGATGCGGTCCGCGGTTGGGCGAGTGCTTTTGGCTGGGGGAGTTAGTTTTAGGGAGCCCACTAGGCCACCGATGATTCTGGTCACACCGCAAGGATAGCGCGGGGCTGGCACGCCATTGACCAATAATGCAACACCGCTAAGGCAAGATTGAAGCATGCTGTTGCCGTTGACCCCGCTGGATAGAGTCCTGGGTGATCGCACGGCCAAAGCATTCGGGCGCCACCTTGGTTTGAAGACAGTAGCGGACCTCCTGCAGCATTACCCGAGGCGCTATTACACCCGCGGTGAGCTCACTCCAATCTCACAAATTCCGGTGGGTGAATCGGTCACCGTGGTTGCGGCGATTGTGGACGCCAAAGAACGCCGCATGAAGGGGCGTTCCGGCTCAATCCTTGAGGTTCGAATCACCGATGGTGACGGCATCGTGACGCTCACATTCTTCAACCAGGCTTGGCGCCTGAAAGACCTGAGGCCGGGCGCCAGCGGGCTTTTCGCCGGCAAGATTTCCGCCTATCAGGGCAAGCTGCAACTGGCACACCCCGAGTATGAACTCTTCAATGAGGAACTTGACGACGATGCCGCGAAGGCCTGGGCGGAACACCCGATTCCCATCTACCCGGCGGCATCCGCGGTAACCACCTGGGCAATCCAACGGGCCATAGGCGTTGTGCTGGACACCCTCGAGCCGCTTGTGGACGAGCTACCGGCATCGGTGATGCAGGATGAGGGTCTGCTGGCGCTGGAAGAGGCCTTCCGGCTGATTCACCAGCCAAACACGCACGCCGACTACGCCAAGGCACGTGACACACTTCGTGCCCACGAGGCCTTCGTGCTTCAGGCTGCATTACTAAAGCGCCGTGCCGAAAACGCGCATCAGCTTTCCACCGCTCGCGTTGGAGCGAAAGATGGCAGTCTGGCGGCCTTTGATGCGGCTTTGCCTTTCACTCTGACCAATGGCCAGATCACGGTTGGTAATGAAATCACCGATGACCTGGCTAAGCCGCACCCGATGAATCGTTTGCTTCAGGGTGAGGTGGGCTCGGGTAAGACGCTGGTTGCTCTGCGCTCCATGCTTACGGTCGCCGATAGCGGCGGTCAGTCGGCGGTCCTGGCGCCAACCGAAGTTCTCGCGAGTCAGCACTTTGCCAGCTTTGAGAAAGCCCTAGGTTCTGAACTTGCGGCCAAGCTTGGGCTCACTCTGCTCACCGGCCAAATGTCTCAGGCGGATCGCAAGCACGCAATGCTTCAGATTGTCTCGGGCAAGGCTCAGCTGGTGGTCGGAACCCACGCGCTCATAGCCAACAAGGTTGAATTCTTCGACTTAGGCCTTGTCGTCATCGATGAACAGCACCGATTCGGCGTTGAGCAGCGCGAGGCCTTGCGCCTGAAGGGCAAAACATCGCCTCATGTGCTGACCATGACCGCCACCCCGATTCCGCGCACGCTGGCTGTCACGGTGTTTGGTGATTTGGACGTGAGTACTCTCACCGAACTTCCTGGTGGCAGGCAGGGCATCAGCAGCCACGTTGTGCAGTTCACCAATCCGGCGTTAGTTGCGCGCACCTGGCAGCGCATAGCCGAAGAATGCGCCAAGGGGCGGCAGGCTTTCGTGGTTTGTCCGCGCATCGATGAAGACGACCCAGCCGAAGAGCTTATCGATGCCGGCGGCTCGCTAAGCGTTGATGACGACACGCTTGAGCAGCTTTTGGAGGGCAAGCCACGCACCCCGATTGCCAGCGCTATCGGTATGACCGATGCCTTGAGGCGGAACCCAGCCCTTGCGGGGCTCCGCCTCGATCTGCTGCACGGGCGGATGCCATCGGAAGAGAAAAACGCTGTGATGGGCAAGTTCGCCGCCGGCGACATCGATGTGCTGGTCAGCACGACCGTCATCGAGGTGGGTGTGAACGTGCCGAATGCCACAGTGATGGTGGTTTTGGATGCCGATAGGTTCGGTGTGGCTCAGCTGCATCAGCTTCGTGGCCGTGTTGGCCGTGGCGAGCACCCGGGCCTTTGCCTGCTGCTCACAACCGCTGAAGACCTAACGCCGGCGCTGGAGAGGGTTCAAGCGGTAGCTGCGACCACCGATGGCTTCGAACTCAGCCAAATCGACCTAGAACTAAGGCGCGAAGGTGACGTTCTGGGGGATAGGCAGTCGGGCGGTCGTTCAAGCCTCAAGCTGTTGCGGGTCGTGAAGGACGTTGAGCTTATCCAGCGAATGCGTGTTGCAGTGGAAGACCTTTTCCGCACCGACCCCGCCATGGAACGGCATCCAGCCTTGGCCGAAACTCTGGCCCGCCTGGATGAAGCAGCCAGCCAGAATCTAGCCAAGTCATAGCAGTCGGGTAACCTTATAGGCATGTCTGAGATTGCCGTGTACCCAGGATCCTTCGATCCAATCACTTTGGGGCACCTTGACATAGCCGCTCGGGCAGCAAAGATGTTTGACGAAGTGCACATTTTGGTTGTGCACAATCCTGGTAAAGAACCTCGGTTCAGCCTGGAGCAGCGCGTTGCGATGATCGAGGCCTGCATCGCAGACTTGAAGCTACCTGCTGGGCACAAACTCCACGTGGCCACCCTGCCAAGCGGACTCTTGGTTGATTATTCACGTCGGGTTGGCGCATCGGCGCTGGTCAAGGGTGTCAGGACCAACGTAGACCTCGACTACGAACTTCCTATGGCGCGGGTAAACCGCGACCTCGCGGATGTGGAAACCATCTTCATCCCTGCGGATCCGTCATACGGACACATTTCCAGCAGCTTGGTGAAGCAGGTTGCCGACCTCGGTGGCGATGTCACCAACTATGTGGCGCCTGCGGTGGCACGCGCACTCAAGAACAGTTAGAAGAGAGATCAAAATGGCAGCAACTTTGCCTTTCGGCATTCAGGTTCATGACCTAATGCACCGCCCTGGAAACATGCGCGAGGTGCAGTTGGATGTGACCCTGACCGAGGTCATGGGCGATGGCGCAATGACCATTCCAGCGGGTTCAACCATCGAAACTGACGTGAAGCTGGAGTCGGTTCACGAGGGAATTTTGGCTTCCGGTGAGGTTTTCGCAAACGCTCTTGGCGAGTGCAGTCGATGCCTCGATGAACTAAAAACGCCTGTCGAGGTGGATTTTCAGGAACTTTTCGCCTATTCTGGAAGAGAAGAAGATGACTTCAAGGTTGAGAACGAGCAAATCGATCTCGAATCTGTCATCCGAGACGCGATAGTTCTCAGCCTTCCATTCCAACCCGTATGCAGCGAAGATTGCCTTGGCTTGTGCCCGGACTGCGGAGTGAAACTGGCCGAGAACCCGAATCACGTTCACGAACAGCGAGTTGATTCCCGCTGGACTGAACTCCTGAATTTTAAGGAAGAGTAGAGACATGCCAGTACCAAAGCGCCGCCTCTCGCGTAGCAACACCCGCCACCGCCGTTCGGCTTGGAAGGCTGCTCCGCTAACCCTGGTCAAGACCATCGAAAACGGCAAGACCGTTTACAGCCTGCCTCACCGCGCAAAGGTTGTAGAAGACTCGAACGGCACCCCGCTGTTCATGGAGTACAAGGGCCGCAAGGTCGCTGACGCCTAAATAGGCCTAGCCTATTAGGGCAAGTTCGCCATGGACCTCAAAGCTCTGTGCGGCACCATCGGTGTCGAGGTCGAATCCGAACTTCTCCAGCAAGCTCTTACCCATCGCTCGTACGCGTACGAGCACGGGGGCATACCCAACAACGAGCGCCTAGAGTTCCTAGGCGATTCGGTGTTGGGTTTTGTCGTTACTGAGCACATTTACCGAATCCTGCCCGACCTCTCTGAGGGTGAACTGACCAAGGTCAAGAACTCTGTGGTCAGTGAAAAGGCGCTATCTGTAGCCGCCAAGCAAATCGGCCTTGGGGATCAACTGCTTCTGGGCAAAGGCGAAGAGCAAACCGGTGGCCGCAACAAGCCGAGTCTGCTCTGCGATGCCTTTGAATCAGTTTTAGGCGCTGTCTACATCTCGGCTGGCTTAGATGCCGCCCGCGGAATGATTGAAAAGTACATCTTCCCGTTCCTTTCGGACCCGGACGCCCTGCGTTTCCAGGCCGACCCGAAGACCAGCATCCAGGAACTGGCGTTGGCGCGTTCCCTTGGTGCAGTCAGATACGAAATCAGCCACGAAGGCCCGGATCACGACCGCATCTTCTTTGCCACCATCTTCGTTGGCGATATGGAGCGCGCACGCGCTACCGGTAAGACCAAGAAGGCTGCCGAAACCGCTGCCGCCGAAGTGGCGCTGGCGGAACTTCGCGAGTCCTCTAAGCCCGACTCCTTGAAGGCCTGATTTCTAAATGCCTGAGTTACCTGAGGTAGAAACCGTACGTTCCGGGTTGGCGCCGTCCGTAACAGGAGCCACTGTCGACTCCATCCAGATCCTGGACGAGCGCAGCCTAAAGCGCCACATCGGTGGCCCATCGGATTTCGTTTCCAACCTAACCGGCCGCAAAATCCTCGGTGTTGTTCGCCGCGGGAAGTTCCTCTGGATGCCACTTGAGGCGCGCGACGGTGACCTCGGCTTCGGCAGCGCTGAAGGCGCTAAGCCGCTGGCTTTGGTGGGGCACCTTGGCATGAGTGGTCAAATGCTCCTGCGTCACCCGGGGCACCCGGAAGACAAGCTAACCCGCGTCATTGTTCATCTCACCGAAAAGGATGGCCTGAAGACCGAATTCCGCTTCGTTGACCAGCGTATTTTCGGCTCCCTCGCCATCGATGTGATGATTCCAACCAAAGATGGCAAACCCGGCGGCTTCAGTGCAGGTGTTGGCGACGGCACCTGGTGGCAGAACTTGATCCCTGCGAGTGCCGCTCACATTGCGCGCGACCCACTGGACCCAGACTTCGATTCCAAGGCCACCCTTGGTAAGTTACGAACCAAGAACACCGGCATCAAGCGGGCGCTTTTGGATCAGGGGCTTTTGAGCGGCATCGGCAATATCTATGCCGATGAAACCCTCTGGCAGACCAAGCTTCACTATGACCAGCCGGCAAACACGATTTCATCGGTGAAAGCCAATGAAATTTTGGCCGCTGTCAGGGCAATTTTGGCGCGTGCGGTGGAAGTTGGCGGCACGTCCTTCGACGAACAGTACAAGAACGTAAACGGCGAAAGCGGATACTTCGAAATCTCGCTACACGCATACGGGCGGACAGGTACGCCTTGTAATCGATGCGGCACCGATATTGTGCGAGAAGAGTGGGCGAATCGCGGCAGCCACTTCTGCCCGAGGTGCCAACCCCTGAAGCGCAAATAAGCGTCCTTGCTAGGCGCTAGGCTTGTTTCCTAGCGGAAAAACCCTTTCCGCTTCTGGGCAAACGAGCAGTCACGGTGCAGTCACCGGCTAGTCAAAAAGGAGTGGACCTTTGTATCTGAAGAGTCTTACCCTAAAGGGCTTTAAATCGTTTGCCACCCCAACCACCTTTGCCTTTGAACCTGGCGTGACCTGTGTTGTCGGTCCGAATGGTTCCGGTAAGTCCAACGTGGTTGATGCTCTCGCCTGGGTGATGGGTGAACAGGGCGCCAAAACTCTCCGCGGCGGCAAGATGGAGGACGTCATCTTTGCCGGCACCACCACCAAGGGTCCGCTCGGTCGTGCTGAAGTTCAGCTCACCATCGATAACTCCGATGGCGCCCTGCCAATTGACTACACCGAGGTAACAATCTCGCGCACCATCTACCGAAACGGTGGAAGCGAATACGCCATCAACGGCGAGGGTTGCCGTTTGCTGGATGTCCAGGAGCTGCTGTCCGACAGTGGTCTTGGCCGTGAAATGCATGTGATTGTGGGTCAGGGTCAGCTGGATTCCGTTCTGCGCGCCACCCCGGAAGAACGTCGTGGCTTCATCGAGGAAGCCGCCGGTATCCTCAAGCACCGTCGCCGCAAGGAGAAAACCGAGCGCAAGCTAGAGGCCATGCAGGTCAACCTGACTCGCCTCTCGGACCTCGCGGGTGAGGTTCGCAGGCAGCTCAAGCCACTGAGCCAGCAGGCTGAAACCGCCCGACAGGCGCAAGGAATCGCCTCCACGCTTCGCGACGCCAAGAGTCGCATCTACGCCGCCGAACTTGTTGCACTTCAGAAGGCCGTTGACGAAACTGCGGATACCGAGGCCGAGCGCAAGGCCGAGCGCACCATCCTGCAGACAGTGCTCGCTGAAAACCAGGCTCGTTTGCAGCAGTTGGAAGCTGCTCAGGTCAGCACTCAGGTGGATCAGGCGCGAAACCTGGCATACCGCTTCGATTCCGTTGCAGAGCGCTACCGCTCTTTGCTGAACATGGCCAGCCAGCGAGTGACTCTGCTGAGCAGCCAGAACAACATCGGTGGAAACCTTCAGGATCCTGCCGCGTTTGAGGCGCAGGCCGCGGAGGCCGCCGCAGAGGTCACCACGCTGGAGGCAACTGTTGCGGCCCTGCGCGAGAACCTGAGTGCCGCGGAAGTGGCCAAGAACGCCTGTCGTGACGCCCTTGAGGCATTCGACAGCGAAGTTGCAGAGCAGAGCGCACTGATTAGCAAGTTCGACCTAGAGCTTGGGCGTCTGTCTAACGAGGCCGCTGTTGCGGAAAGCCGTCTTGGTTCGCTTCGCGATGAAGTGCTTCGTCACGAACAAGCCCTGACCAACGCAACCGAGCGCAGCAGCACCAGCGTTGCCGAGTATGAGGCGCTCGAGGCATCGTTGCAGGCTACTTCACAGGGCGATTCCAGTGAGTTTGAGGCCCGTTACGAGGCCGCTCAGCAGGCGGTTGCCGCCACCCAGGCAAAGATCGATGCCCTGCGTGAAGAACTTCACGAGCAGGAGCGTTCGCGAGACTCGCTGGCGGCAAAGCGCAGCGCACTGAACCTAACTCTGGACCAGAAGGACGGCGCAAACACTCTGGTTGCAGCTGGCCTTAAGGGCATCCGTGGCCTTATCGCCAACCACATGAAGATCGAATCCGGTTTCGAAGTTGCCATCGCTGCTGCGCTGGGATCGCTGGCCGACGCCTTGGTGGCCGACAACCGTGATGCCGGTTTGGATGCTCTGGCGCACCTAAAGGACACCGATGGTGGCCGAGTCGAGCTAATCGTTGCGGATGTTGACGCCACCGGCAAGGCCCCGGCCTTTGCCAAGGTCGCTGGAACCCGCAGTGCCATCGATGTCGTGACTGCGCCTTCGGGAATCCTTGCGCTGCTGGAAAACGTGATCATCACCGATGACCTTTCGGCGGCAAAGAAGCTTTACGCGGCAGACAAGTCCGTTGCCGATTTCACGCTCATCACTCGCGATGGCGATGTGCTTAGCCGCAGCGTCCTCCGCGGTGGCTCTGGCCGCAAGACCAGCAAGGTGGAGCTTGTCGCTGAGCGCGATGCAGCTGAGGCTGAGCTCACCAAGACCACCGAGCGCATCGAGCAGTTGCGAGCAGAACTTGCTGAGGCTCGCGGTGCTAACGAGGCTGCTCGTGATGGCGAGCGCTCGACCCTGGCGGCACTGAAGGAACACGACGGTCAGATCGCTGCCAATGCTGAGAAGCTAGGCCGCCTGCGTGTTCAGGCGGAGGCCGCTCAGGCAGAGCTGGATCGCTTGGCCCAGGTGGCTGCAGACGCCGCCGCGGGCATCGCTGAAGCCGAGGCCAAACTGGCTGCAGCGGTTGCCGTTCACGACGAGTTCGCGGCGAAGGAACGCCCCGTCATTCATTTGGATGACCGTGCCGGCCTGGTTGCGAACCTAGAGCAGGAGCGCCAGCGCGAGCTGGAGATTCGCATCGAGCTGGGTGCGGCACAGGAGCGCTTGCGTGTTGAGAAAGAACGAGTCATTCTGCTTGGCCGTCAGGTGGTTGAAGCCGCTGCTGCACAGGAGCGCGCAAAGGCCGCCATCGCTGCCCAGCAAGCTAAGTTGGCTGCGGCAAACCGCGTGCTAGAGGCCGTTCCTGGCATTCTTGAGCACCTTGCCGAACGTGCGGCGGTTGCCAAGGCAAACCTGCTTGAGCTGGAGAGCGCCCGCGCCAACCAGAACGCAGAGTTGGTTCGCCTGCGCGGCGAAACTGCGGAAATCCAGATGAAGCTTTCTAGCCTCACTCAGAGCGTTCACGATATCGAGCTAGCCAACCACGAGAAGCGCCTCAACCTGGCAAACCTTGCCGGCAAGGCTTACGACGAACTTGGTCTGCAGCAGGATGTCCTGGTTGCCGAGTATGGTCCAGAACTTGAGGTTCCGGACGAAGCCGGCGAAGAGGGCGCCACTAAGCCGTTCAACCTGGATGAACAGCGCGCCCGCCTGGCAAATGCCGAGCGCCTGCTTGAGCGCTTGGGTCGTGTCAATCCGCTTGCGCTTGAAGAATTCGCTGCATTGGAGCAGCGTCACAAGTTCCTCACCGAACAGCTTGAGGATCTAACCAAGACTCGCAAGGACCTCGTACAGATCATCGAAGAGCTTGACGTGAAGATGCAGACAATCTTCGCCGAGGCCTTCGAGGACACCCGCGCTGCATTTGAGCAGGTATTCCCAGTTCTGTTCCCTGGCGGTAGCGGAAGCATCTTCCTTACCGATCCAGATAACCTGCTGACCACCGGTCTTGAGGTAAACGTCAAGCCTGCCGGTAAGCGCATTGAGCGCCTTAGCCTGCTGTCGGGTGGTGAGCGTTCGCTTGCGGCTGTAGCACTGCTTATCGCAATCTTCAAGGCGCGCCCTTCGCCGTTCTACGTGATGGACGAGGTCGAGGCTGCCCTCGACGACGCCAACCTAGGCCGCCTGCTGCAGATCTTCCAGGACCTGCGCACTAGCTCGCAGTTGATCATCATCACCCACCAGAAGCGCACCATGG
>JBDLQA010000092.1:0-3579 GCA_039800845.1 Actinomycetota bacterium | reverse complement strand
AGCAAAATCAGGTTGCTACGGGCCACACGGCTGTGCAGGATGTCTCCAACGATTACCACCTGGAGGCCATCCAAGGCCTTGCCGGTTGATGCACCGGCACCGAAGACTCGGCGGCGAATGGTGAAAGCATCCAAAAGCGCCTGGGTCGGGTGCTCGTGGGTGCCATCGCCGGCGTTGACGATTGCGCCATCGATCCAGCCGCTCTGAGCCAGCTTCTGAGCCGCGCCCGATGCGCTGTGGCGAATGACCACGGCGTCAGCGCCCATGGCCTCTAGGGTCTGTGCGGTGTCTTTCAGGCTCTCGCCCTTGCTCACGCTCGAACCCTTGGCGGCAAAGTTGATTACGTCAGCGCTCAGGCGCTTTTCCGCAAGTTCGAAGCTGATTCGGGTACGGGTGCTGTCCTCGAAGAACAGGTTCACCACGGTCTTACCCTGCAGGGTAGGAAGTTTCTTTATGCTGCGGGCGTTTACGCCGGCCATTTCTTCGGCCACATCCAGGATGCCGATTGCGGCATCGCGGCTTAGGTCGTTGGCGCTTAGAAGGTGCTTCAGATTGCTCATGATTCGATCACCACGCAGGTTTCTCCATCGTTTTCAGTCAGTTGCACGTTGATGCGTTCATCCCGCGATGTCGGCAGGTTCTTGCCAACGAAATCTGCGCGGATTGGAAGTTCGCGGTGGCCGCGATCAACCAAAACCGCAAGGCGTACTACGGCCGGGCGTCCGTGGGCATTCAGGGCGTCGAGAGCTGCGCGAATAGTGCGACCGCTGTAGAGCACGTCATCTACCAACACCACTACTGCGCCATCTATGCCGCCGGCGGGGATAGATGTCTCAGTGACTGCGCGGTTCGGGTTCAGGCGCAGGTCATCGCGGTACATGGTGATATCCAGGCGACCCACCGATGCCGATGCATCGAACTCCGGGTAGTGGTGCTGGATTACTTTTGCGATGCGGTCCGCGAGGAGTACACCCCTAGTTGGGATGCCGAGAAGAATGAGTTGCTTGGCGCCGTGGTTAGATTCCACGATCTCATGGGCGATGCGGGTAATAGCCCGATCAATGTCGCCGCCGGTAAGCACTGTGCGCGAAGGCATGTTCACTCCTTTTCCGCCTCACAGGACGGAAGTTAAAGGATTTATTTCTCTAAATCTTAGCAGCCAAAAAGAAGAATCCCGACGAGTTTCCTCGTCGGGATTCAAAGACTTAAAGCCCTTTACTTGGCTTTTCGAGTGCCAGCAATCTTGCTGAGTACGCCGTTGATAAATCCGCTGGATTCATCGGTGGAATACTCCTTGGCAATCTCCACAGCTTCATCGATTGCAACGCCAGCAGGAACCTCTTCGTTGTAGAGGATTTCCCACAGTGCGCAACGAAGAATTGCGCGGTCCAGGGCAGGCATGCGGTCGATGGTCCAGTCGTTCGCGTAGGTCTCGATAAGATCATCAATCTCATCGTGGTGATCCACCACTCCGTCAACAATCAGCTGAGCGTAGTTGAAGATCTCATCCTGGTTCTGGCGGTCTTCTACCTGACGGTAGGTTGCGCCCAGAAGAACGCCTGGATCCTCCTTGCGGAGGTCCGACTGGAAGATTGCGTCAACGGCTCGCTTGCGAGCCTTGCTGCGCGCGCTCAAGGCTTACAGACGGCCCAGGTAGTCACCGGTGCGGGTGTCTACCTTGACCTTGGTGCCCTGCTCCACGAACAGAGGTACCTGAATGGTGCGGCCGGTCTCCAGGGTTGCTGGCTTGGTGCCACCGGTCGAGCGGTCGCCCTGAAGGCCTGGCTCGGTGTAAGTGATCTCCAGTACAACCGATGCTGGAAGCTCAACGTAGAGCGCGTTGCCCTCGTTAAGTGCAACAACTGCGGTCTGGTTCTCCAGCATGAAGTCGGCTGCGTCACCAACGGTTGCTGGCGAAAGGGTCAGCTGGTCGTAGGTGTCCAGGTCCATGAAAACGAAGCCTTCGCCGTCGTTGTACAGGAACTGCATTTCGCGCTTGTCAACCGACGCGGTCTCTACCTTGACGCCCGCGTTGAAGGTCTTGTCTACAACCTTGCCCGAAAGCACGTTCTTCAGCTTGCTACGAACGAAAGCTGGGCCCTTACCTGGCTTGACGTGCTGGAACTCAACGACGGTCCAGAGCTGGCCATCGATGTTCAGAACCATACCGTTCTTGAGGTCGTTTGAAGTTGCCATGGTGATACTCACTCATTCCATTGAAGTTTGCCGCCGACAGGCATCGGGGCATAAAAAATCTGGCCAAAGCCAGCTAAAAACCAGTTTAGCGGGCTAGCTGGGTAATCGCTAGGAGGTAAGAGTCAACGCCGAAGCCTGCAATCACACCGGTGGCTACCTCGGTGATTACGCTCTTGTGACGGAATTCCTCGCGGGTGTGCGGGTTCGAAAGGTGAACTTCGATCAGGCGATTTCCGGCCTTCGTCACCTGAACGGCTGCGTCACGCACGGCATAAGAGTAGTGAGTGAAGGCGGCCGGGTTCAGAACCACGTCCGCACCGCGGTCAACAGCTTCGTGCAGCCAGCCGATGAGTTCGGCCTCGCTGTCGGTCTGGCGAACCTCAGGAATCAGACCCAAGGTGTGCGCCTGCTCCTTGCAAAGCGTCTCCAGGCCCTTGTAGTCGACCGAACCGTAAATGTCTGGTTCGCGCGAACCAAGGCGGCCCAAGTTGGGTCCGCTGAGAATGAATACTAGAGCCATGGTTTAAGGTTACTCGCAAATCTCCATGTAGCTGGCGTGAAGCAGTTCGGGCGCAGGGGCTGTCATTACAGTCGGTTTTCCGATTGCATCCAGCACCACAAAACGTAGGTTGCCCGCACGGCTCTTCTTGTCGCGTTGCATGGTGGCCAGCAGCTGTTCCCAGCGGTCGGCGCGGTAGCTGGTTGGTAGGCCAAGTAGCTTGAAAACGCTGCGATGACGCTCTACGTCAGCATCGCTTAGGCGGCCGGCAAGACGTGCCAGCTCCGCTACAAAGACCATGCCGATGGCAATCGCGGCACCGTGGCGCCAACGGTACTTCTCTGCGTGCTCGATGGCGTGACCCAGGGTGTGGCCGTAGTTCAAAATCTCGCGCAGGCCGGCTTCCTTGAAGTCTGAGCCAACCACGCGTGCCTTGATGGCGATGGAACGCTCAACAAGTTCACGGAACTCCGGGGTGTTCGGGTCGGTCGCTCTTTCAACATCGGCTTCGATGATTTCCAGAATTTTGGTGTCCTGGATGAAGCCATATTTGGCTACCTCACCAAAGCCGGCAACGATCTCATTCTTGGCGAGGGTTGCCAGGGTATCTAGGTCGCAAATCACCGCCGAAGGGGCATAGAAGGCGCCAACTAGATTCTTGCCTTCCTGAGTGTTGATGCCGGTCTTGCCGCCAACTGACGCATCGACCATTCCCAGGAGGGTGGTTGGAATCTGAATCAGCTTTACGCCGCGAAGCCAGGTGGCCGCCACGAAGCCGGCGAGGTCGGTGGTGGAGCCGCCACCGAAGCCGATGATTGCATCAGAGCGAGTGAAGTCGGCCTGGCCCAGGATTCCCCAGCAGAAAGCCGCAACCTCGACGCGCT
>JBDLQA010000091.1:0-21720 GCA_039800845.1 Actinomycetota bacterium | reverse complement strand
TCATGGCATGGCACGGGGTGTTCACTGTCCTGAATGGCGAGAACGCGGTCTGGCCGGCGTCGCTCTCGATGGCGGCTGGTATGGGGCACATCATGCTGGGTCTCGGCTTGGCATTTCTGATGCTCGTTCTGGGCGAGCGTGTCTGGAAGTTAGCAAAGCGCGTTTAGCGTAGTCTTCGATTAGGAGCCATAGCGGTTCCCGAATAGGAAATCATGGCTCAAAAAGAACAGCAGTCTCAGAAGAACGTCAAGAAGGCGCCCGCTAAGAACCTCAAGGAAAAGCGCGCCGAGAAGGCCACCAAGGCTGACAAGAGCAAGAAGTACGACTAGTACCGTACTTACAAAAAATGGCACCTCCTTCGGGAGGTGCCATTTTTCGCTTATGGGGCTTTAGATGGTCGAAGCGTCAATCACGAATCGGTATCGCACATCCGCCTTCAGCATGCGCTCATAAGCCGCATCGATGGCCGAAGCCTCGGTGGCGTCCAGCAGTTCGATGGTTGCAGCGATGTTGTGTTCGGCGCTGAAATCCAGCATCTCCTGGGTCTCGGCTATGCCTCCTGTGTTGGAGCCGGAAATCGACTTCATGCTAGCAATCAGGCTGAACGGGTTGAAGTGCTCATCGCTGCCAGGCAAGCCAACGTTTACCAGACTCCCGCCAACGCGCAGGAGGCTCAGGATTTTGTCCACTTCGAGGTTGGCGGACGTGGTGTTGATGATCAGGTCGAAGGTGTTGGTGTAGTCGGTGAAGATGCTTTCATCGGAGGCTTTCAGGTAACGCACCGCGCCGAATGCCTTGGCGTCGGCTTCCTTTGAAGCGCTGTGGCCGATCACGGAAACTTCCGCTCCCAGCGCCGCGGCAAACTTCACGCCCATGTGGCCGAGGCCACCAAGCCCAATGATTGCCACCTTCTTGCCAGGAGCTGCGCCCCAGCGCTTCAGTGGCGAGTACAGAGTGATGCCTGCGCATAGCAGCGGGGCAGCGGCCGCAAGGTCCAGGGCGTCTGGAATGTGCAAAACGAAGTCTTCGTTTACGGTGATTAGCTTGGCATAGCCGCCAACGGTGGCTTCGCCATCGTAGTAACGACCGTTGTAGGTCTGAACGTTGCCTTTGAGGCAAACGTTCTGGCGGCCTTCGTGGCAATACTCGCATTCGCCACAGCTGCCAACGATGGTTCCCACGCCGGCGCGGTCACCCACCTTGAACTTGGTTACCTTGCTGCCCACCTCAACAACGTGACCGGCAATCTCGTGTCCGGGCACCATCGGGAAGATGCCAGGGAACCACTCGTTGCGGGCCTGGTGGAGGTCGGAATGGCAGATGCCGGAATACGCGATTTCGATTTGCACATCGTGATCGCCGACTGGCTTTGCGGCGATTTCTACTTTGGCAAAGCTGGAGGTTGGGCTGGCTACGGAAAGTACCTTATTTGTGGTCATATCTTGAGTCTAAGCAGGTGAAGATTCAAGAGTCTTCCCGATTCCGAATCGTTAGTTAACTGATTCCGGATCATCGATGAATTCGCGCACTTCCTGCGGGCAGCGGCAGCCTTCGGCGATCTTCGCCGCCCATTTATAGGCTTCGTCCGCGGTGGCTACTTCAAGCACCGAGAAACCGCCCAGGCGAACATCGCTGGCCTTTAACGGGCCTGCAGTGACTGTTCCATCCTCGGTCACCACCACCGGCTTGTAATCGTGGAAACCACCGCCGAAGATCCAGACTCCCGCAGCCTTGGCCTCGCGGACCACCTTGTGTGAGGCTTCAGCTACTGCAGGCAGTTCCTCCATAGGGAACTTCATGTCACCCTCGTTGAAGGAGATGATGAAACGTGGCATTACTTGGCCTCCTGGGCGCTTACTCAGGCGTGCAGAGCCGAGTAATAAAAGTATTCCAGTAAAGCCATCACGCTCCCAAAAAAAGAAATGCTCCCCTGAGCGACGGGAGCATTTCTGGTTTGCACTTCTAGAGGCGACGGCTAGCCAGTCGCTTTACCCATTCCGGGTCCTTGTGGTCGAAGAACTGGGACGCACCTGTGTCCAGGCCATTTATCTGGGCCATTTCTTCGGTGGTTAGATCGAAAGTTTGCGAGTCGAAATTCTCGCGCATGCGTTCCACTCTCACCGACTTCGGAATCACCACCACATCGCGCTGAGTTAGCCAGCGCAGAACCACTTGGCCCACAGTTTTTCCATGCTGCTCTGCGATGGCGGAAAGAACAGGGTTGGTGAATAGGTCATTCTTGCCCTCGGCGAAAGGCGCCCAGGATTCAATCTGCACGCCAAGCTCAACCATGGTTTCATTCGCTACCAACTGGTTGCGGAATGGGTGTGTTTCGACCTGATTGACAGCCGGCACAACGCTGTTATTGAGTGTGAGGTCCAGCAAGCGATCCGGGGCAAAGTTTGAAACACCGATTGCGCGTGCGCGACCGTCTGCGTTGATCTTCTCCATCGCGCGCCATTCAGAGTAGTAATCACCAAAAGGCTGGTGGATCAAATAAAGGTCCACGTAGTCCAGTCCTAGAAGTTCGAGGGACTTTTGGAAAGCGCGGTGGGTGTTACCTTCATCGCCCGCATCTTGCACCCACAGTTTGGTGGTGACAAATATCTCGTTGCGGGCGATTCCACTGGCCGCGATTGCGCGTCCTACGGCAGCCTCGTTCATGTAGGCGGCGGCAGTGTCAATAGAGCGGTATCCGACTTCGAGAGCTTCGGAAACAGCCTTTTCGGTGTCAGCTTCTGGAATCTGGAATACACCGAAGCCGAGGAGGGGCATTTCGACGCCGTTGTTTAGGGTTACTGAAGTTTTCATGCCTTCAGAATAAGCCCGTTATTTAGTCAATAAAAGATGCCTGGGGGATGCTGATAGTCACCCTCACGCACGCACCCCTTATGAGCCTGTCCGCCTATTATCTAGGTATGGATAACCGTAAAGAAGTAAGTGATTTCCTCACGCAGCTTCGTGCGCGCATCACGCCGGAGAGAGCAGGGCTCACGGTTTACGGGGGAGAGCGAAGAGTGTCTGGTCTTCGCCGTGAAGAGGTGGCCCAGCTCGCGGGCGTAAGCGCTGCGTACTACATCAAGATCGAACGCGGTGACTTGCGCGGCGTCTCCGAGAGTGTGCTTTACGCAATAATCCGGGCCCTTAATTTGGATGATGCAGAAGCTGCGCATTTGCTCGATCTTGCAAGTGCCGCCAATCGTGGCCGGGTCATAACTCGCGCTAGGCCCGAGCCTCAAGTTTCGGCTGGTATTCAGCAGCTAGTTGACACGATGCAAGATGTACCCGCGCTCGTCATGAACAAATTGAGCGAACCTGTGGCGTCAAACCGTCTGGGTCGGTCTCTTTTCCCAGACCTTTTTCCGGATGGAAAGCCTCCGGTCAACCACGCTCGCTACCTGTTTTTAGATGATCGGTCACAGGTGTTCTATCCAGACTGGGAAAAGAGCGCTCGAGAAGCAGTGTCTTCTATGAGGTTGCTAGCTGGAAAAGACCCAAGCGACAAGGCTTTCAATGACTTGATTGCTGAGCTCTCCGCTGGAAGTGCCGAGTTCCGCGAATGGTGGGCAAGCCACACAGTTAGAACTCACACAAGTGGTTCCAAGAGAATAAATCACCCTGTGGTTGGAGCCATGACGATTCAATTTGAGGCGCTCGCTCTTACGGCTATTCCGGGGATGCGTCTGGTTACATACCTAACCGAACCTGGCAGCACATCCTCAGATGCGCTCAGCATGCTCCGGAGTTGGGCTGCGGAGCCGGCCAGCGTTCAAGCAGCGGACTTCTAGGTTTCCGGCCCTATCAACTTGCGACCCGGTCGAATGCGCCACTTTTGGTAGAGTTTCGACATGACTGAACTACACAGACCAGAACTCGAACCAATGCTCGACCCAGCACCAAGCGTTCTCACCATCAAGGAAGACCGCGAAGGTACGGGAGTTGAAGCTCCAGCGAACAGCGTCGTAAAGGTGCACTACCTGGGCGTTGACTACGAGACCGGCGAGGAATTCGACTCGTCGTGGGGCCGCGGAGAGCCTATTGAGTTCCCACTTAATCGTTTGATCAAGGGTTGGCAGGAAGGCATTCCGGGCATGAAGGTCGGCGGTCGCCGCACCCTTATCTGCCCACCGGAGTTGGCCTACGGGCCTGCTGGCAGCGGGCACCAACTTTCGGGTCGCACCCTAGTGTTCGTAATCGACCTTCTAGGCGTTCGCTAACCATAACTTAAGACAAAACCCCACTCGAACCGAGTGGGGTTTTTTCTTGGTAGGCCCCGTGGGGATCGAACCTCCCTGGTTCGCTCCGCTCGCGCAGGGGCCCAACGCAAGTTCTCGCGCCTACGGCAACCAAAAATAAAGACCCCACTCTTCGAGTGAGGTCTTTATTTCCGGTAGGCCCCGTGGGGATCGAACCCACGACCCACGGATTAAAAGTCCGTTGCTCTAACCGACTGAGCTAGAGGCCCGCCACCGCGCCGAAACGCGACCCGACTAGTCTACCAAGTGGTTTCGCGACCCCGTCACAGTTCCAAGGGGGTGGGGCTAGGTCCAGCCCCCGGCCATCTAGCCTGTGCTGGCCAAAGCGCAGGCGCTAGTGCGGCAGGTTCTCCACCGGCAGCGCCATCGATGTCCTGTTCTTGCCCGGCCATTCCACAACGAGCATTGCACCAACAATAAGTGCACCGCCGATGAGTGTCTGTAACTTCAAAACTTCCTGCCCGGACCCCACCGAAATGAGTGCCGCGAAGACCGTCTCAGAAGTGAGCAGGATGGCCACGCGCGAGGAGTCCATCACGCCCTGCGCCCACGTCTGAACGAAGAAGGCGATTGCAGTGCTGAACACTGCGGTGAAGAGGATCGCAAACCAGCCGAAAGTGCCAACTGGGGCGTGGTAGCCCTGTGCCCCAGCCCAGACCATATTGATGACTCCAACGGTTGCCAACTGAACCACGGTCAATGCGTAGGCATCCTGTTTGGGGCTCCACTTTGCCAATCCGGCGATGTGCAGCGAGAAGAAAAAGGCGCAGGCAACCAACCATAGCTGCGGCCATTCGAAGCTGAAGTTCTGCGGGTTGATGCTGATGAACCCAAGACCGGCCAGTGAGAGTGCAACGCCAATCCAGATCTTGCCCGAGACCTTGATTTTCAGCAGCAGCCAAATCAGCAGCGGGGAGATAACCACATACAGCCCGGTGACGAAACCGGAAATCGCAGCGGTTGTCATCTTCAACCCGACGGTTTGCGTGTAATAGGCGATGGTCATAAGCGTGCCCAAAACCAGGCCTTGCCAGAGCAGCGAACCGCGAATCTGCTTCAGGACGGATGGCTTGGCGGCGATCATCACGAGAGCCGCGATGACGAAGCGAGTGCCCAGGAAGTCCACGATCGGCTGGCTCTCAATGGCATCCTTCATCACCACGAAGGCGCCACCCCAGACTGCTGCGACGGCAGTAAGGGCTAGGGGAGCGTAGCGGATTGCTCGCGACTTTGAGTTTGGCACCGAACCAGTCTAATCAGCCCAGCAAGTATGGCCGTTGGCTCTATTCAGCGATGAAAGGCGCGTATTCCTCGATGGACACGATGCGGCGTTTTTCGCCCTTCTTGGCCGTGGTCAGGTGCGCAACAAGCAGGTGCCCGGGCTTCAACGCGCGACCCAGTAACAAACGGTCAATCTGCGCATAGGTGCCGTAGTCGGCCAGGGCGCTGAGGATTGTTGGCAAAGACGGACGGTGGCTGCATAGCACGGCAGCGGTGTCACTCTCAATCAACTGGTGCACGACCTTGGCGGTGCGGGCTGGGCCGTTCGCGTTTCCGTGCTCGCTCAAGGCAATGCGCTCGATGATAGGAAGCTTTCGTGCATCGGCGTAGGGCTTAACCGTGGTGAGGCAGCGCACCCAGGGGCTGGTGACAACGCGCTTGATGCCAAATGCGGCAAGCACGGGTACCACCGATTTCGCCTGCTGCTTGCCAACTGGCAACAGTGGGCGCTTGCCGTCTGGCCCGGTCCAATCGGTTCGCGGGGTTGCCTTTGCATGGCGCAGCAGAATGAAAGGCTTGGTTCGAAGTTCGCCTCTGCGGTAGAACTCAACCAAAGCCCTCAGGAAGTCGATGTCATCCTTATAAGACAGACGCTGTTCGGCGTCTTCGGGGGTCATCCACAGCACTTCTGCCACTTCTTCGTGTGGCTTGAACTTGCTCTTGGCCAATGCCTTATCGGAAACGCGTGCAGCCCAGTAGTGAACTTCCTTAGGCTCGCCGCTTGGAACGTTGTAGCGCTGCACTCCAAGGCTCACACCGAGGGAAACCTTGAGCCCGGTCTCTTCCTCGATTTCGCGCACTGCGGTCTGAGGCAAAACCTCACCCGGGTCAAGCTTGCCCTTGGCCCAGCCATAGTCGTCGTAGCGCCCACGGTGTACCAAAGCCACCATGAGTTGACCCTTGACCTCGCGCCAAAGCACGCAGCCTGCAGCGTAAATGGTCATTAGGCTCGCGCACCGCGCTTCGCCAGAACATCGCGCATGATTCGGTCCTGAACATCGATTAGCGGAGCGCCCGATGCATCTTGGTAGAAGCGGGTCCAGCTGCCATCCTGGTTTAGGTGCCAGGAAGACGCCTCGTCCGACATCGCTAGGTCGAAGATGCCGTTCAGTTCCTTGATGTGATCTGGCTGAATGATGCGAACCAGAGCCTCAACACGCCTGTCAAGGTTTCGGTGCATCATGTCCGCGGAGCCGATGAAGATGGCTGGGTCTCCGCCGCCTGCGAAGCTGAAGATGCGGCTGTGTTCCAGGTAGCGTCCCAGAACGGAGCGGACCTTGATGTTGTCAGAGAGGCCTGGCACGCCAGGGCGCAGTGCGCACATGCCGCGAACTAAAATCTCCACCGAAACACCGGCACGGCTGGCGGTGTAAAGAGCGTCGATGATCTGCTCGTCAACCAGTGAGTTCACCTTGATGCGAATCCTTGAAGGCTTGCCGGCCTGGCGGTGTTCGATCTCTCGGTTGATTCGCGCGGTCAGGCCCTCGCGCACGCCGTTTGGTGAAACCATGAGCGACTTGAACGAGGAGTCTGGCGCGAATCCGCTGAGGCGGTTGAAGAGCTTGGTCAGGTCCTCGCCAACCTGATCGCGGGCGGTAAGCAGACCGTAGTCTTCATAGAAGCGCGCGGTCTTCGGGTTGTAGTTACCGGTACCAACATGGCAGTAACGACGAAGGACATTGCCTTCCTGGCGGATAACCAGGCTGAGCTTGCAGTGGGTCTTCAAGCCAACCAGGCCGTAAACCACGTGCACGCCCGCCTGCTCCAGCTTGCGCGCCCAGGCGATGTTGTTCTGTTCGTCGAAGCGGGCCTTGATCTCTACAAGTGCCAGAACCTGTTTGCCGGCTTCAGCGGCCTGAATCAGGGCATCGACGATTGGCGAGTCACCGCTGGTGCGGTACAGGGTCTGCTTGATGGCCAAGACCTGAGGGTCGGCCGCCGCCTGCTCCAGGAACGCCTGCACGCTGGTGGTGAACGACTCGTAAGGGTGGTGCAGCAGAACTTCGCGTTCGCGCAGAACATTGAAGATGTTCGCGGTCTCGTCATCGGGGCCCTGAAGGAACCGGTTGGTCACAACCTGGTGAGGCGCGTAGCGCAGGTCCGGACGCTTCATGAAAGCGATCTCGCTCAGGCCCTTTAGGTCTAGCGGCGCAGGCAGGTGGTAAACATCCTGCTCTTCAACGTCAAGTTCGCGCACCAGAAGGTCAAGAACCTGCGGGTTAATGTCGTCGGCTACCTCTAGGCGAACCGGTGGACCGAAGCGGCGGCGGAGAAGCTCCTTCTCCAGCGCGATCAGCAGGTTCTCGCCCTCGTCCTCGTCAACATCCAGGTCTTCGTTGCGGGTTACGCGGAAGGTGTGGTGCTGCAAAACCTCCATGCCAGGGAACAGCATGTAAAGGAACTGGCCGATGATTTCTTCCAGCGCCACAAAGCGGGCTTCGGTGTTGCTGGTGTTTCCAGGAACACGAACAAAACGTGGCAGCAGTGGTGGAACCTTTACGCGGGCAAAGTGCTCAGCCTTGGTCTCAGAGTTCTGAAGAACAACCGCAAGGTTCAGGCTCAAACCACTGATGTATGGGAAAGGGTGTGCTGGGTCAACGGCCAGCGGTGTCAGAACCGGGAAGATCTGGTTCTGGTAAAAGGTCTTGAAAGCGGCCTGCTCGTCCTCGGTGAGGCTTGCCCACTTCTGAATCTTGATGCCATTCTGTGAAAGCTTTGGCTCCAAAACATCGTTGAATAGGCGAGCGTGGCGTTCCTGAAGTTGGTGAGCCAGCTTGGACATCTCGGTGAGCTGCTGCTGCGGGGTGAGGCCCGAAGGGGTGCCGGTTGCAAGGCCGGTGGCGATGCGTCGCTTGAGGCTGGCAACGCGAACCATGAAGAACTCGTCCAGGTTGCTGGCAAAGATGCTCGCGAAGTTGCAGCGGTCCAGTAGGTGCATGTCTGGGTCTTCGGCCAGCTCAAGCACACGCTGGTTGAAGGCAAGCCAGCTGATTTCGCGGTCGATAAATCGTTCCGGACCGAAATCGGCGTCTTCATGGTCGGGCAGCTTAACTGCCATGGTTTCTTCAGACATATTTCAAATTCTGCCAGTCAATGGTGTCCACTTGGTGAACATTTGTTTGCGCCTTTGTCGGCTTAGATCGCGGCGGATTCAAATTCGGAATCGTCCAGCGATGGATTGAAGCGGTAACCCACGTTGCGAACGGTGCCGATTAGGGCCTCCAGGTCTCCGAGCTTTGCACGCAAGCGACGGATGTGAACATCCACCGTGCGGGTACCGCCGAAGTAGTCGTAGCCCCAAACTTCGCTTAGCAACTGCTCGCGGGTGAACACGCGACCAGGGTGCTGGGCCAAGAATCGAAGAAGTTCAAACTCCTTGAAAGTCAGGTCCATCGGCTTACCGTGAACCTTGGCGCTGTAAGAAGCTTCATCGATGACAACGCCGCTGTTGCTGATCTGGCTGCGGTCATCCTTAGTCTTGCCTCGTCCAAGGGCAATTCGGATGCGGGCATCGATCTCACCCGGTCCTGCGGAATCCAAGATGATGTCCGCGGCGCCCCATTCTGCGGTGATGGCGGGCAGGCCACCTTCGGAAACAATCAAAATCAGGGGAGCAGACATTCCAGTGGTCTGCAGCACCTTGGCCAGGGACTTCGATCCGATGAGATCGCGACGTGCATCCAAGAAAACTAGGTCGGATACTGGAGCGCTTACTAGGCTGGCGGGCTCTGAAGGAATGGTGCGTACTCGGTGACTCAGTAAATCGAGCGCAGGCAGAGCCGAGCTGTCAGCTGCCGCTGAGAGTAGCAAAATCTGAGCCATTTTTCTCCCTCGCTTTAGGCTATTTTACTTTTGTTTCGCGAATGTTTCGCTGCATTTCGGGCAAGATGGAACTATGAACGCACGTTGGCTCCTGATTTGGGCGGTTTGGCTATCCACCGCAATCGGCGCCGTCCTCACAATCGCGTTCATCCCCCGTGAGCACGCTTTGGAGTGGTTCGGGGCTCTGTTGGCCGGCTCGGTGGCCTTCGTTTCTCTGGTGCACCTGATCAAGGCTCGTCCCGCGGGCTTCGTCCAGGAGCTCATTTACGTTGGCGGTGGTTCCTACCTGATCCTGGCTGTCGCAAGCATTTATTTGTTTGTTCGGGGCTAGTCGGTCGTTTATTGCCCCGCAATCGGGCTACAATTTGGGCATGACCAATCTTCCATTTGACATGTTGTTCACCGGCCTGCTGGTGCTGGCTGGCCTGGCCATCGCAGGCGTTTCCGCGCTGGTTTTGGTAAAGCTTTTCAAGGGCCAGAAGTAAGTTGTTCGTTCTTCCGGAGAATCTGCCGGTCGAGCTAACTCCTCTGGCTTTCATCGTTGGTACCTGGGAAGGCACCGGCGTAATCAGCTATACCCACCGTCGTGACGAAAACGACGAACCAATCAAATACGAGTTCAGTCAGCGTGTGACTTTCTTCCACAATGGCGAGAACTACCTGACCTACCAGTCCACCGCAAAGTTGCTGGACGAAGAGGGCACGATTCTTCCGAGCGAGCTTGGCTACTGGAAAGTGGCGCGTCCGGCTGAGGAAGCCGACCACGGGCCTGGCCTGCTGCCGGGTGTTGGCGAGAACTCAATCAAGACTCCGGATGACCTTGAAAAGCTGCGTAACAAAGATGGCGGCTTCGACATTGAGGCTTCCATCATTCACCCGAGCGGCATCAGCGAGCACTACATCGGCAATGTGAAGCAAGCCCGTATTGCACTGGCAACCGCAAAGGGTTCTAGTCGCCCTGAAAACTCCAAGGAGTATGCCGGCGGCTCGCGAATCTACGGCCTGGTGGAAGGCGCACTGCTTTGGGCCTGGGACATCGCCGCCCTTGGCAACCCGCTGGTTTCGCACGCTTCCGCTCGCCTAGAGCGCGTTGGCTAAGCAACTATGCCGGTAATCACCAACCCAATCACGGCCCAGCGCGCAATTCTTGGCTCCAAGGCTTTGGTGCAGCAACCACACCTGGGTGTAATCGCAGTTACCGGTGAAGATCGCCTGTCCTGGCTGCACTCCCTGCTAAGTCAGAACATCAAGAACCTGCAACCCGGCCAAAGCACCGAGGCCCTGGCCCTGGATTTCCACGGCCACATTGAAAACATCATTCGTCTGGTTGATGACGGCGCACAGACTTGGCTGATTGTGGACCGCTCCGGTGCGCAGACTCTGCTTGATTGGCTCCGAAAAATGGTTTTCCGCGGCAAGGTGGCTATCGCAGACCTGCAGGACGACTACCAGGTGGTTGCCTCTTGGTCGACCCCCGTTGCAAGCCCGGTTCCGGCACTGGTCTGGACCGACGGCTGGTCGCAAACCGCACAGGGCGGCCACCGCTATGGCCAGGCGCCTACCGAGGACTGGAAGCTTATCCTCAACGTTTTCAGCAATGATGGCGCCAAGGCGCTCGCCGAAAACTCTGAAATCGAGTGGGCTCCGGCCGACGCGCTAACTGCTCTGCGAATTGCTGCTCACCGTCCAGACATCGATGAGGTGGACGAGAAGTCGATTCCGCACGAGTTGGACTTCCTGGCCAGCGCAGTGCACCTGTCTAAGGGCTGCTACCGGGGACAAGAGACCGTTGCCAAGGTTCACAACCTGGGCCACCCGCCGCGTCGACTGGTTTTGCTTCACCTTGATGGCTCCACCCACATTCACCCGGAAGTGGGTGATGCCGTGGTCCTGGCGGAAGACTTCGACAAGGGCGCCGATGCTGCCAAGGGTCGAATCACCTCCGTCGCCCAGCATCACGAAATGGGTCCGATCGCACTCGCTGTGATCGGCCGAAACGTTGCGGTCGATGCCCCGCTCGTTGTCTTCGGTGATCACGAAGCAGTAGCTGCAAGCCAGGAGGTCATCGTGCCTCAGGACGCCGGCAAGGTGGCCAATCTTCCTCGTCCCGGTCTGCTCGGCAGGCCAAGAATCTAGGAAAAGGCGGACGCGATGAGCTTTCTGGATACCCAGGTAATCAAGCAACCTAAGCCAAAGGGTCGTTTCCACTGGAACATCCGTGAGTCGTTGCGCCGAGTCCTGGAATCGTTGGCGCCGGCGTTGCAAATCACTCTTGCCGCCACGGCCGCGTACCTCATCGCACACTTTTGGGTTGGCCATGCCATTCCATTTCTAGCCGTGACAGTTTCCATCACTTCATTGGGCCTCACCCGCGATGCCCGCCCAAAGCGCATCCTGCAGACCTCGCTGGGCATGGTGACCGGTATTGCGCTTTCGGAGCTGATGCTGCTGACCTTCGGCCAGGGCTACTGGCAGATGCCGGTTCTGATTCTCTTGGTGTTGTTGCTTGCCCGATTCGTGACCAACAGCGCCACATTTGCGCTTGCGGCCGCTTCCCAATCCGCGCTGGTTTACCTGACGGTTGCGCCTCCGGGTGGCCCGTTCATGCGTTCGGTGGATGGTTTGATCGGTGCGGCGGTTTCGCTGTTGGCAACCGCGCTTATTCCTCGCGACCCTCGCGGTCTCGCCAAGAATGACGCCCACAGGCTCTTTGACGTATTCATGGATTCCCTGGGCTCCATCAAGCAGGCTCTGAAAAGCACCGATGTAGCCAGCGCGGACGCAACCCTTATCACCGTGCGCCGCACTCAGCCGCTCTTGGATAACTGGCGCATGAGCCTTGATTCGGCGATTGCCATCAGCAAGATTTCGCCGTTCCTGCGCAAACACCAGGAAGACCTGCTGGAACAGACTCGTTTGCTTCGCGGCATGGACCTAGCAACCCGCAACCTGCGCGTTGTGGTGCGCCGCATCGATTTCCTGATCCGCGATGGCCAGCCTCGTCCTTACCTGGCGGATTTGTTGGAGCAGATTGAAGATGCTACCCAGATGCTGCTGGCCAGTTTGGAAGACCCGGAACGCCAGGCCGATGCCCTGGATGCTTACCTGGAAATCATGCACCAGCTGGACCCGAAGAAGTTCGGAATCGCCGACCAGCTGCGCGAGGCTTCGGTTTTGTTGCTGCTGCGTCCGCTTCTTGTGGACCTGCTTTGTGCCGCCGGTATGACCGAGGACGAAGCCCGAGCGGAACTGCCAGAAATCTGATTTATTCGGGGGAAACCGAGGTCCAGTCCACGGTGATTTCGCCCAGGCGCCAACGGCGCTGGTCCTGTTTTACCGGCCATCCGGCTTCGGTCATGCTCTTGCAAACCGCAATCCATCGTTGGCTCGCCCCAAAAACACCTAGGGGAGCGTGGGTGTTCCACCAGAGGTCAAGCGCCTCTAAAAACGCATGGATTTTCTCGCCGGAAACGTTGTGGTGAATCAGTGCTTTGGGCAGGCGCTCGGCCACCTTACTCGGGTTTTCTAGGCCCGCCAGTCTTAGGCTTACCGTGAACCAGATTGGTCGCTGGGAATCCAGGGTGATCCAGGAGGCCAGTCGGCCGATCTCATCGCAGGTGCCCTCAACCAGGAGTCCATCGGGGGAGAGGCGGCTCTGCATAAGCGCCCAGGCTGCAGGCACTTCATCCTCGCTGTATTGCCGCAGCACATTGAAAGCACGGATCAGATCAACCTTGGTGCCGGCCCCGAAATCCGACGGCAGGGGAGTCTCAAATCCGCCCAGCGTGAAGCGCAAGCTGTCGGTGGCAACGGCCAAGCCGCGTTCAACTCGCTCTTTTTCAATCTCTACGCCCACCAGGCGAGTGTTTGGATTCACCTGCTGGCAGCGATCCAAAAGTTCCACCGCGGTGATGGGGCTGGCGCCGTAGCCAAGGTCTACAACGATGGGGTTGGCCACTCTGCGCAAAACCGGCAGAGCGCAGACATACCTGTCCACTCTGCGGAGTCGATTTGGGTTGGTGGTGCCACGCGTTACGGTGCCAACCGGTTTCTTTACGGCCATCAAATCAAAGGTAGCGGGTTGTCAAAGTAAACTTGTTGCCATGGCACATAAGTACACTCTCATTCTTCTCCGTCACGGCAACAGTGTTTGGAACCAGGAAAACCTCTTCACCGGTTGGGTGGATGTTGACCTGAGCGACCAGGGTCGTGCGGAAGCACACCGCGCTGGCGAGCTTTTGGCAGAGTCGGGCATCAAGCCAGACCTGCTCTACACCTCGCGCCTTCGCCGTGCAATCAACACCGCTCACATTGCCCTGAACGCGGCCGACCGGGTCTGGGTAGACGTAAAGCGCGACTGGCGCCTGAACGAGCGTCACTACGGTGCGCTTCAGGGCAAGGACAAGGCTCAGACTTTGGCCGAGTACGGCGCTGACCAGTTCCAGATCTGGCGCCGTAGCTTTGATGTTCCACCTCCACCAATCGATGACGCCGACAAGTACTCGCAGGCGCACGACGAGCGCTATGCAGGTCTGGGTGCAAACGTTCCAAAGACCGAGTGCCTCAAGGACGTACTGGAGCGCATGCTTCCACTTTGGGATGAAGAGATCAAGCAGGACCTCATCGGCGGCAAGACCGTCCTGGTGACCGCACACGGCAACTCGCTGCGCGCGCTTGTGAAGCACCTGGATGGCATCAGCGACGCCGACATCGCGGAACTGAACATTCCAACCGGAATCCCGCTGGTTTACAAGCTGGATGAAAACTTCAATCCACTGGTTGCCGGTGGCGAGTACCTAGACCCAGAGGCCGCTGCCGCTGGTGCTGCAGCTGTTGCTGCTCAGGGCGCCAAGAAGTAACCTTCACGCTAAACGAAAATCCCCGCGCAACTTGCGCGGGGATTTTCGTTTAAGTCTTGTGACTAGTCCAGTTCAGACCACTCGCCGGTGGTGAGGTAGCTCACCTTGGTGGAGATGTCCACTACGTGGTCGGCGAAGCGCTCGTGGTAGCGGCTGGCCAGGGTTACGTCCACGGTGTACATGGCGTTTTCCTTCCAATCATCACCAAGGACAACTTGGAAGATGTGGCGGTGAAGCTCGTCAACGCGGGCGTCTTCTGCCTGAATCTGACGGGCTAGGTCTACGTCGGTGTTCTTCAGCAGGGTGGTGACGCGGCGGCCAAGCTCAACGTCCAGCTTGCCCATTTCCTTGAAGGTCTCACGCAGTGCCTCTGGCACAGCCGCGCCCGGGTATCGGTAGCGTGCGATTGCTGCGATGTGGCCGGCGAGTGCACCCATGCGTTCGAGCGACGCACTGATGCGAAGAGCCGAAACTAGGATGCGAAGGTCGCGTGCAACAGGCGACTGCTTGGCCAGCACGCGAATGACGATTTCATCCAGTGCGAGTGCGCGGTTTTCGTTGGCTTCGGCAAGTGCGATTGCTTCATCTGCCAGCGAGACATCGCTGTTTAGGAATGCGTTCGAGGCCTTTTCCATGATCGTGGTGACAGACTCTGCCATCTCTACAAGACGATTCTGTACGTCAGCCAGCTGGTTCTGGAATACCTCGCGCATAAAATCCCTTTCGTTGGACTCCAAAGGTAATCTCCCAGCACTTGGTTAACAAAGTTAAAACAACAACTAAACACCTAAGTAATTGATTGACTTGGGGGTCGAACCACGGGTCCTGCCGAAGCCAATATGTCTTACTCTGAGAATGAAGTAGTAGTTGTTAACCAATTAAACAACTAATCGATTGAAAGTCGCGGAATTGAAGCAATACATCGAAGGCATCAAGGCACTTGAGCTGGGTGACGGTGAGAAAATCTCGCCACAGCTGAGCGAGCTGCTCGATGTTCTCGAAACCGCGAGCGTCCTGGTTGATACCAACGGTCTAGTAGTCCGCGCCTCCACCTCTGCTCTTGCACTCGGCTTGGTTCAGTCCCACATGCTGGTTCACAAGCCGCTTTCCGAGCTCGTGGATAAAGCCCGCGGCCGTCGCGATTCCCTGAATGCGGAATATGAGCTGGTCACCGGCATGCGTGGTGAACGTTCATTCGTGCACGCACGTGCGGGCCGTGTGGACAACAACCTCGTTCTCCTTCTGGTGGAAGACCGCACCGAATCTAAGCGCCTGGAAGATACCCGCCGAGACTTCATTGCCAATATCTCGCACGAGCTA
The DNA here is from genome assembly GCA_039800845.1 of Actinomycetota bacterium. Classification (GTDB taxonomy): domain Bacteria; phylum Actinomycetota; class Actinomycetes; order Actinomycetales; family Microbacteriaceae; genus Rhodoluna. Next base: position 6,182 of record JBDLQA010000091.1, on the reverse strand, counting down.
AAGACCCCGATTGCGGCCATTGGCTTGTTGGCTGAGACGCTTGAAGATGGCATTGATGACCCGGCCACGGTCAAGCGTTTCTCAACCAACCTGCGCCGCGAGGCACAGCGTCTGGGCGAGCTGGTGCAAGACATCATTCAGCTTTCCAAGGTGCAGTCCAGCGACAGCCAGTTGTCATTCGCTCCGGTGGACATGGATGAAGTAGTTTCCGCTGCGGTGGAGCACAACTCGGTGCTGGCCGATCAACGGCGTTCTCCGATTCAGGTTGCCTCCAGTCTGGGAATCGTTGTTTTCGGTGACCGTAATGCTCTGGTCATGGCGGTTAGCAACCTAATCCAGAACGCGCTTTACTACTCCGATGAAGGTCAGCTGGTGGGAGTCGGCCTCCGCTCCGTCGATGGCGTGGCTGAGATTAGTGTTACCGATAGTGGCGTCGGAATCAGCCTGGAGGACCAGGACCGCATCTTCGAGCGTTTCTACCGTGTCGATCAGTCCCGCTCCCGTGCTACCGGCGGAACCGGCCTGGGCCTTGCCATAGTCAAGCACGTTGCGTTGAACCACCGAGGCGAAATCCGCCTGTTCTCCAAGCCGGGAATGGGATCCACCTTCACTCTTCGCATCCCAGAGATGCCTGCAGAGCTAACCGAAACCCAGAAGGGCTAAACATGACCCGCGTACTAGTCGTCGAAGACGAGCAGAACCTGCGCGAGCCGCTGGTGATCCAGCTTCAACGTGAGGGCTACCAGACCATCGAAGCAGAGGATGGCATCAAGGCGTTGGCGCTTTTTGAGAGCGAAAATCCCGACATGATTTTGCTGGACCTCATGCTGCCAGGCAAGAGCGGTTCGGAAGTTTGCCGCACTATACGCGCCACCAGCAACGTGCCAATCATCATGCTTACCGCGAAGGACACCGAGATTGACAAGGTTGTCGGTCTGGAAATCGGTGCAGATGACTACGTGACCAAGCCTTACTCCACCCGAGAGCTGCTTGCGCGCATGAAGTCGGTTCTTCGTCGCACTGTTGAGCCAGCCCTGGTTGCCGGCAACATCATCGATGCCGGTCCAGTCTCTATGGACATCGAACGCCACCAGGTATTCGTTAACGGCGAGAAGGTCGCCATGCCGCTAAAGGAGTTTGAGCTCCTTGAACTGCTTCTGGAGAACGTAAACCGAGTTCTGACTCGCGGTCAGATCATCGACCGCGTTTGGGGCAGCAACTACTTTGGTGACACCAAAACCCTGGATGTTCACATCAAGCGCATTCGCTCGAAGATTGAGGACGACCCAGCCCGCCCGGTTCACCTGCTGACCGTGCGAGGCTTGGGTTACAAGTTCGAGGTCTAGGCTTCAGAGCCTAGGAGCCGGCCTTGCGCTGAACAGGCCGCTATAACAGAGATTAAAAGCAAAACCCACCGGGAGAGAGGTCCGGTGGGTTTCGTGTTTAAAGATTAGTTAGTTGCTGCTGGGGTTGGGCTAACCAGGTCGTGGTAGTAGCTCAGGGTGCCGTCAAGCACTGGCACACTGAGGGTCTCCCAGTTGGTGCCGGCAGCGGTGCCAACCTTGAGGTCAAGCAGTGCGCCTGGCTGGCCGCTGAGAGCCAGCTGAGGCTGGTTGTCCTTGTTTAGAACCAGGGTGCTGCCAGCTGCAACGGTCACAGTTGCTGCCTGCGAGTTGTCCGAAGCGAGCTCTACAGCCAGCTTCTCATCCTTGTTGCCCGAGTTGATGATGGTGCCGTACAGGGTGTAGCTGGAGCCATCGGTGAGAATCAGGAAGTTGCGGAAGGCAACGCCCTCATTGCGGTGTGCCTTGTCGAAGGTCAGGTCTACGCCAACGCCGTCGCTTGGCGCGTACGACTGAAGCGACTCTGGGTGTGGGTTGAAGCTGCAGCCAGCTACCGAGAACAAAACACCAGCGGCAAGAGCGATTCCGGCGAGCTTACGAACTACCAATTTTCCTCCAAAAATGAGCGCAAATAGCCCTAATAGTTTACCCCTATAAATTGTGGCTTTCTGTGGTAAAATTGTCCTTTCTGAAGGGAAAACTTTATGGCATTCAAGGTTGGCGAAACCGTTGTTTACCCACACCACGGTGCGGCCCTAATCATCGAGAAGACTGAGCGCACCATTCGTGGTGAGACGAAGGACTACCTTCAGCTTCGTGTTGCTCAGACCGAACTCACCATTTGGGTCCCTGAGGAGAACGTCGAGTCGGTTGGCGTTCGTGACGTAATCAACAACGAGGGCGTGGAGCAGGTCTTCGGCGTTCTTCGTGCCGACTTCGTTGAAGAACCAACCAACTGGAGCCGCCGCTACAAGGCAAACCTTGAGAAGCTGGCCTCGGGCGATGTGATCAAGGTTTCCGAGGTTGTACGCGACCTCTGGCGCCGTGACAAGGACCGCGGTCTTTCCGCAGGTGAGAAGCGCATGCTTGCAAAGGCACGCCAGATCCTGGTTTCGGAGCTCGCTCTGGCCCGTCGCGTAGACGAAGAAGCGGCTTCGGCCGAACTCGAAAAAGTCCTCGAGAACTAAACCGGACTTCTTCCACTAAGGGTTTTTCCATGCGTGATCTTGCGGTGGTCCTGCTGGCCGCCGGCGAAGGCGCGCGACTAGGACAAAACATGCCAAAGGCCTTCGTGCCTTTGCTTGGCGCACCCATCATCGAGCACGCACTTCGCAACCTGGTTGCCACCGATGGCTTGGCACACGTCAGCCTGGTGGCGCCAGATGGCTTCCACGAGCAGGCCGAAGAGCTAGCCGACCGTTACAGCACCGAGTACGTCAACATCGTTGTGGTTGAAGGTGGCCTTGAAACCCGCCAGGATTCCGTTGCAAACGGTCTGGCCGTAGTCCCAGATGACCTATCCGTCGTTTTGGTCCACGATTCCGCCCGCTGCCTGGCAAGCCCTGCGCTTTTTGAGCGAGTAGCCACCGCAGTCCGCGAATCCAACAAGGGTGTGGTTCCCGTTTTGCCAGTTGTGGACACCATTAAGCGCGCGGACGCCGAACTCATCCTCGAAACTGTGGACCGTTCTGACCTTCGTGTTGCCCAGACTCCACAGGGTTTCCCGGTTGCCGCTCTGAAGGTCGCACACGCGCTCACTCCCGGGCAATATACCGATGACGCGGCGCTGTTCCAGGCCACTGGCGGTGAAGTCATCAGCGTTATCGGTGAAGCAAACGCGCTCAAGATCACCCACCCGGCCGACCTCGCAGCAGCAGAGCGCCTGCTTGCCGCTCAGACTCGCACCGGTATCGGTACCGACGTTCACCGTTTTGCCGCCGATGGCCGCAAACCACTGATTTTGGCCGGCATCGAATGGCCGGATGAAGTTGCCCTTGATGGCCACTCCGATGGCGACGCCGTGGCTCATGCCGTAGTGGACGCGCTGCTTGCCGCCGCTGGGCTGGGTGACATCGGCCAGATTTTTGGCGTTGACCGCCCAGAGTATGCCGGTGCTACCGGCGAAGTCTTCATTCGCGGCACCTTGGAACTCTTGCGCGAACACGGTTGGACTGTTCAGAACGTATCGGTGCAGGTGATTGGCAACCGTCCAAAGCTTGCTCCGCGCCGTGAACTGGCACAGCGCCGCATGACCGAACTGGTTGGCGCACCGGTTAGCGTTGGCGCCACCACCACCGATGGCCTCGGATTCCTAGGCAACAGCGAGGGCGTGGCAGCGGTTGCCACTGCCCTGATTGTCGGCACCCCGAAGGTAGGCTAGCCCTGTGAGCCTTCACCTATACGATTCCCGCACCCAGAGCCTGCGCGCTTTCAAGCCGCTGCAGCCTGGCAAGGTTGGCATCTACTTGTGCGGGCCAACCGTTCAGAGCGAGCCTCACGTCGGCCACCTGCGTTCGGCTCTGGTGTACGACCAGCTTCGTCGCTGGCTCACCGTAAAGGGCATGGATGTAACCCTGGTTCGCAATGTCACGGACATCGATGACAAGGTTTTGACCAACGCCGTTGAGCGCGGTCTGGAGTGGTGGGCGCTGGCCTATCAAATGGAACTTGCGTTCAACTCCGCCTACCGCGCGCTTCACATCGCTTCTCCAACCTATGAGCCGCGCGCAACCGCGAGCATCCCAGAGATGTTGGCTCTGATTGAGCGCCTGATTGCGGCCGGTTATGCCTACCAGGCCACCGATGGCAGCGCCGACGTCTACTTCGCCGCGTCCAAGTGGGCGGCATACGGTGAACTCACCAATCAAAAGATTGATGACATGGCCGATGCGGGGGAGACCGAAACCCGCGGCAAGCTGGACCCTCGCGATTTCACGCTCTGGAAAGCCGCCAAGCCTGGCGAGCCGGAAACTGCAGCCTGGGACAGCCGTTTCGGAAAGGGTCGTCCGGGTTGGCACATCGAGTGCAGTGCAATGAGCACCAAGTACCTTGGTTCGGCTTTTGACATTCATGGCGGCGGCCTAGACCTGCGCTTCCCGCACCACGAGAACGAACTTGCCCAGAGCCGCGCTGCCGGCGATGAATTCGCCAACTTCTGGCTGCACAACGGCCTGGTCAACGTCGCCGGCCAAAAGATGAGTAAGTCGCTCGGCAACTCCGTATTCGCGGCCGACCTCTTGGCTGCCGGCAACCCGCTTGCAGTTCGCTACTGGCTGGGTTCCGCCAACTACCGTTCCATCCTGGATTACAGCGACAACTCGCTCACCGAAGCCCAGGCCGCGCTCGACCGCATCGGCACATTCTTGGACCGCGCCATTCGCGCACTAGGTGCCCCTGGTTCTGCCAACGCTTCGATCTCTGTGGATTCTTCCTCATTGCCGCTAAAGGGATTGCTCCAGCACCTGCCAGAGGCTTTCGTGACCGCGATGGACGAGGACCTGAACATCCCGGCTGCATTAGCCGCTATCTTCGATGCCGTGCGTGCCGGAAATGCGGCGCTCGATGCCACCGATTGGGCTGTTGCCGGTGTTCAGCTAGTGCAGGTTCGTGCAATGCTCAACGTTTTGGGTATCGACCCGCTTGCGGCCGAGTGGGCCGCCTCTGCCGGCGCGGATTCCGGCGAACACAAGGCCCTCGATTCCCTTATTCAAAGCCTGCTTCAGCAGCGTCAACTTGCCCGCGCTAACAAGGATTTTGCCCGCGCGGATGAAATCAGAAACCAACTCTCGGACGCCGGAATCACCCTCAGTGATGGCGCCGACGCAACTCATTGGAGTGTAAATGGCTAAACCAGGTCGTCCAGGAACCGCAAAGCGCGGCAAAGGCGGAAAAGTAGGCACCGGCGGCAACGGCCGTCAGGCGCTAGAAGGCAAGGGTCCAACCCCGAAGGCTGAAGACCGCAAGGGTCATCCAGCTCAGAAGGCTGCGGAACGCAAGGCGAAGTACGAGGCCCAGGCGCCGCGTATGCGCAAGGGTGAGTTCCTCGCCCCTGGTGCTCGCACCGCCGGTTCGGCTGGTGCTGGTGCACGTAAGACTGCATCGGTGGCCAAGGCTGCTGACTCCAACGAGGTCCTATCGGGTCGTAACTCGGTCCTGGAAGCCCTCCGCACCAAGGTTCCGGCAACCGCCATGTACCTGGCTGTGCGCATCGAAATGGATGACCGCGTGAAGGAAGCCATCACCCTGGCTAACAACCGCCGCATCCCAATCCACGAGGTAACTCGTCCGGAGATCGACCGCATGACGGGCATGGATGCCGTGCACCAGGGCATTGCGCTCTCGGTACCTGCTTACAACTACGAGCACCCGATGGACCTGCTGGACAAGATTCTCGACCGCGACCAGGTTCCACTGATTGTTGCCCTCGATGGCATCACCGACCCACGCAACCTCGGTGCAATCATCCGTTCCGTTGCCGCCTTCGGTGGTCAGGGTGTAATCCTGCCGCAGCGCCGTTCAACCGGTGTTACCGCATCGGCTTGGAAGACTTCCGCCGGTGCTGCAGCTCGTGTTCCAGTGGCACTTGCCGGTAACCTGACCAGCACTCTAAAGGAATACAAGCGCCGCGGCCTGTTCGTGGTCGGTCTGGACGGAGAAGGTTCGCTTTCGCTGCCAGACATCAACCTAGCAACCGAGCCTCTGGTTATCGTGGTTGGTTCCGAGGGCAAGGGTCTTTCGCGTTTGGTCACCGAGACCTGTGACGCAGTTGTGAGCATCCCAATCGGTGCCGCCACCGAGAGCCTGAACGCCGGCATCGCGGCTTCGGTCACTCTTTACGAA
>JBDLQA010000090.1:0-2854 GCA_039800845.1 Actinomycetota bacterium | reverse complement strand
GCGCGGGTCGCTGGCAACCACGGTGTTCACAAACAGTGCACCGGAATCGATGCGCCTACCGAGTTCGATGCCCAGCTCCATGTTGGAAGTCCAGACGCTTGCGGCCAAGCCATACTGAGTGGTGTTTGCTAGCTCCAGTGCCTCGTCAGTGGTTGCCGCCTTCACTAGCGCCAACACGGGCCCAAAGGTCTCTTGGTTGAACACCGGCATGTCAGGGGTGACGTCCGCAAGGACGGTAGGGGCGTAGTAGTTTCCTGCCCCTTCGATGCGGTAACCACCGGCAACCACGCGGGCGCCCATCGCCACCGATTCGCGCACCTGGCGGTCGATGTCGTCCACGAAGGCAGGCTTGGCGAGCGGGCCGATCTGGGTAGAAGGGTCTAGAGGGTCACCGATCTTCAGGGCTTCGACGGCCACCTTTAGGCGAGCTTCGAAGTCATCGTGGACCTTGGCGTCGACCATGAAGCGCTTGGCGCACAGGCAGCTCTGGCCGGTGTTTACGAATCGGGCGCGCACGGCCAATGGGGTGATTGCCGCAACATCGGCATCTTCCAGAATCACGAATGGGTCCGAGCCACCGAGTTCCAGAACAGTCTTCTTCAGGGCGCGGCCTGCGGCTTCGGCAACCGATGCGCCAGCACCTTCACTGCCGGTGAGAGTGACAGCGGCCACCCTGTCATCAGCGATTAGCTCATTCACGGCAGAGTGCCTGGACAAGACCAGAGTGGTGAAGAGACCCTTCGGGAAGCCGGCTCGCTCGATGGCATCCTGAATGGCCAGGGCGCCACCGGTTACGTTGCTGGCGTGCTTTAGCAAGCCAGCGTTTCCGGCCGCCAAAGTTGGAGCAGCGAAGCGGATTACCTGCCAGTAAGGGAAGTTCCACGGCATGACTGCCAGGACGATTCCCAGTGGCTCGTAAGCCACAAAACTGGTTGCGGCCTCAGTCTTTACAGGAGTGTGGGCCAGGAAATCTGCAAGGTTGTCGGCGTAGTAGTCGCAGGTCGTGGCGCACTTCAGCACTTCACCCTTGGCTTCGCTAATGGGCTTTCCCATCTCAAGGCTGATTAGCGACGCGTGGTGGTCAACTTCGTCACGGAGAATCTGACCCAGCTTTCGCAGGGCGGCAACGCGCGTAGCCACATCGGTCTTGCGCCAAGCCGCCTGAACCGAAACAGCCTGATCCAAGATAGCGTTGAGCTGCTCGTCGGTGTGGGCTTCGTAGGCCTCTAATGCCTCGCCGTTGGCTGGGTTTACGGTTTGCACGATTGCCATTAGTGACCATCCTCGTGAATAGAGCGGGCGCGGGGTACGGTGTGGCCAGGGCTTACTGTTGGCACAATCGGGTTCCAGATAGTTCCAAGGCCCTCAACCGTCATGGATACGACGTCGCCAGGCTTTAGCGGTGCCGGATTCTCACGTGACTTTGCGGCGGCCCACTTCTCTGCAAGCGAGCCACCGTGAGCGGTTCCGGAAGCAAGCACATCGCCGGCGCCAACGTATGAGCCGCGGCTGCTGTGCGAAATGAGCTCCTCGAAACTCCAAGACATGTACTTAAGGTTGTAGGAACCCATTTCGACGCCGTTGACCGAGACCGACATTGGAAGGTTGTAGCGGTCACCTTCGCGATACTGTTCAAGTTCGTCAGGGGTGGTAATCCAAGGACCGAGGGTGGTGGCAAAGTCCTTACCCTTCGAAGGACCAAGACCGACGAGCATCTCGCGACTCTGAATATCGCGTGCCGACCAGTCGTTCAGAATGCAGTAGCCCGCAATCAGATCCGAGGCTTCCTCAGGGGTTACATCGACGGCTGGCTTACGCAAGATCACTGCAACTTCAAGCTCGAAGTCCATTGCATTCGTCAGCGGTGGCACTGGAATAGGTTCGCCCGACGCCTTGACGGTATAGGGGTTGATCAGCAGCGATACCGGCGATTCGTACCAAGGCTCAGGAACACTACCGTCGCCAGGCTCGTTCTTCTTCATGCCCGCGATGTGACCTTCGAAGGTAACGAAATCGCGAAGCACACGGGGTTCCACCGGCGGCAGCAGCTTCACCTTGTCGATTGGCACAACGTGGTTGCGGCCCGCCTGAAGTTCGAGTTCTTCACGCTCATTACGTGGCAGATTCAGAATCTCCAAGACGCTTTTATTTGTTGGGATGCTCATGACCATGCCGTGGCGGAAGATGCCAACGTGTGCAAAGCCGTTCGATTCGTAACGCAGAAGCTTCATGGAGCTACCTCAGATTCTTGGGAAAGCTTGGATGGTGCCTGGTGAGATTTAGTAGTCGAGGGTCTCGTAGAAGTCGCGCTGACGAACTTCCAGCTCTGGAATGGCGCTACCAAGCGCCCACTCCTTGAAGTGCTCATACTCAGCGTGTGCCTTGAAAGCTGCTTCGTCCTTGTAGACCTCGAAGATGCGGAACACGTTTGGCTCGTTTGGGTCCTGGTACGCCTGGTAGTAAATGTTTCCCTCTTCGGTGCGGGAAGCAGGGGATAGGTGCTTCAGGGCCTCAGCCACGATGTGTGCCGAGCCTTCCTTGGCGGTCCAGGTGGCTGCGCATACAAATGCCATTTTGTGTCCTTTAGTAGTGAGTTTTGGTTTTGGCTTTAGTGGTGAACGTTGGCAGAACCGTGCGAGAACGGCCCGGTGGATCCAACTGCATCGGCTGGATGGTATTCGTGCGGTGCAGGGAAGTCGGCGGCTGCCCAGCCCTCGATGGTGCCGGAATTCTCGTACTCGTTGGTGTTGATGATGCGACGAGCGCTATCCACCGTGTAGTCGAAGCTAGTTTCAAAGAACGCGGTGACCATCTGCTTGCTGCCTTCCACATCGATGTAATCAACCGGGATGAC
>JBDLQA010000089.1:0-5544 GCA_039800845.1 Actinomycetota bacterium | reverse complement strand
AAGATGGACGAGGTCATCTTCGAGGAGTTCAAGGGAACCGGAAACATGGAGCTGCGCCTAAGCCGCCAGCTGGCCGACAAGCGTATCTTCCCAGCCGTCGACGTCAACGCCTCGGGTACCCGTCGCGAAGAGATGCTGATGAGCCCGGACGAGACCAAGATTGTTTGGAAGCTTCGCCGCGCACTTGCCGGTCTGGAGCAGCAGCAGGCACTCGAGCTCGTTCTTAGCCGCCTGAAGGAAACCTCCAGCAACGTGGAGTTCCTGATGCAGGTTCAGAAGTCGATGCCGGTGCCGCAGGGCAACGACGCCGAGTAATTCGGTCACGCCAGCCCCACTGTCAATCAACTTCGTTCGAAGAAAAGACGCTTAGAAAATGCTCGATTCCGTACAGCCACTTTTGGTGGAGCACGCTGCTCTTCAGGAGCAGCTATCCGATGCCTCGGTGCACGCTAACCCGGCCTTGGCTAAGAAGCTAAACCGTCGTTACGCGGAGCTCTCCGCCATCGTGGCTGCATACGAAAGCGTGGTTTCCCTCACCGATGACCTGGCCGCTGCCAAGGAACTCGCAAAGGAAGACGACGCCTTCGCCGAGGAGGTTCCGGCCACCGAGGAGAAGCTGCACGCAGCTAACGAGAAGCTACGCCGTCTGCTCATTCCGCGCGACCCTGATGACGGCCGCGACTGCATCATGGAGATCAAGGCTGGTGAAGGTGGTGCGGAGTCCGCACTGTTCGCAGCCGACCTGCTACGTATGTACCTGCAGTACGCCAACAGTCGCGGTTGGAAGACCGAAATCCTGGACAAGAACGAATCCGACCTAGGCGGCTACAAGGACGTCCAGGTTGCAATCAAATCCAACTCCACTGAGCCTTCGCAGGGTGTCTGGGCCAGCCTCAAGTACGAGGGTGGCGTGCACCGCGTGCAGCGTGTTCCGGTCACCGAAACTCAGGGCCGTATCCACACTTCCGCCGCTGGCGTCATGATCTTCCCTGAAGTTGATGAGCCTGAGGAAATCGAGATCCACCCGAACGACATCCGCATCGATGTCTACCGTTCCTCGGGTCCTGGTGGGCAGTCGGTTAACACCACCGACAGTGCTGTTCGAATCACCCACTTGGCTACCGGAATCACCGTTGCAATGCAGAACGAGAAGTCTCAGCTGCAGAACCGTGAAGCCGCGATGCGTGTTCTTCGCGCGCGCCTTTTGGCCGCCCAGCAGGAAGCCATCGAAGCCGAGCAGTCGGCGGCTCGTAAGAGCCAGGTTCGCACCATGGACCGTTCCGAGCGAATCCGCACCTATAACTTCCCAGAGAACCGCATCGCTGACCACCGCACCGGCTACAAGGCATACAACCTTGACACCGTGATGGATGGCGCGCTTCAGCCGGTTATCGACAGCGCAATCCAGATGGACGAAGAGTCGCGTCTGGCAGCACTTAGCGCCGAGAAGTAAAAATGCTCCTGCGCGATCTGGTTAGCCAGCTGACCGCTGATTTTGCCGCCGCAGGCATCGAATCCGCCGCTGCAGATGCAGAGATTTTGACCGCCGAGGTATTGGGTTTGAGCAGGGGAGACCTTGCAGCTCAGGTAATCATCGGCGCGTCCATCGATGGCGAACCCCTGGAAACCGTGCTGGCATTCGCCAAGCGCCGTGAAGCGCGCGAGCCACTGCAGCACCTCACCGGAAAAGCGTATTTCCGCAATCTAACCCTTGCCGTTGGCAAAGGTGTTTTTGTGCCGCGTCCGGAAACCGAGTTGCTGGCGGGCCTTGGAGTGGATGTGCTTCAGCACCTTCAGCAAACCGATAAGTCGCGTGAGCTGATTGCGGTCGACCTGGCCTCCGGTAGCGGGGCTATCGCGCTTTCCATGGCCACCGAGGTTCCCGAGGCCAAGGTATTTGCGGTTGAGCTTTCAGCCGATGCCCTGCCATGGACCCGCAAAAACTTCGACACCTACGCCGCGCAGGGAGCCAAGTTAGAGCTTCGCCAGGGTGACCTCACCGATGCCTTCCAAGACCTGAATGGCACGGTTGACGTGGTGCTCACTAATCCGCCGTATATCCCCGTGGACATGGTTCCGATTTACCCCGAGGTAGTTATGCACGACCCGGAAATGGCGCTCTATGGCGGTCAAGACGGACTCGACTTGGTTCGAGCCGGATCGCAAACCGGACTGCGCCTTTTGAAGCCCGGCGGTTTTTTCGCGGTCGAACATGCAGACATTCAGGGGCCATCGGTGGTTGAATTGCTGCGCAACGATGGTTGGATCCAGGTGACCCAACACCAGGACTTCAACGGTCGTGACCGCGTTGTGTCCGCTGTTCGTCCATAGCGGGCGAAAATAGATTGCAGTTTCTTCTGCTCTGAATCGAGGTGAATGTGTCGAACTCAAACCGCAACCTGCCCGTGCTTTACAACTGCGATGAAGCCACCGACCTACTCACCGGCATGCGTCTAGCCAAGGTTTCCCTTCAGCGCACCGAACTGGTGGTGCTACCAACAGATACCGTTTACGGCATTGCCGCTAATGCCTTCGATGCCGCCGCAGTGGCCGCTTTGCTCGCTGCTAAGGGCCGTGACCGCCAGGCGCCGCCCCCGGTTTTGATTCCTTCCGCCGCAACCGTTGCGGGTCTGGCAACTGACGTACCCGAAATTGCTTACAAACTGGCTGATGCTTTTTGGCCGGGCGCCTTGACCATGATTCTTCGCGCGCAGCCTAGCCTGCACTGGGATCTAGGCGAGACCAAGGGCACGGTTGCTCTGCGCGTACCGGACCAGAAGGTGACTCTGGCACTTCTGGAGGAGACCGGGCCGCTCGCGGTTTCCAGCGCCAATCTAACCGGCAAGCCGGCCGCAACCACCTGCCAGCAGGCCGCCGACTACCTGGGTAAGTCCGTGGCTGTCTACCTTGACGCTGGTGCTTCACCCAAGGGTGAGGCGAGCACCATTTTGGACCTGACTTCGCTCCAGCATGACCACGCCACCGGCGCCGTCACCGGCAAGATTCGCATTGTGCGCCAAGGTGCTCTCACTCGCGAGCAGATTCAGCTTGTGGCTGGCGATTTGCTGGAGGACTAATGCGCGCCTATCTGCTCATTGCCCTAATTGCGGCCGTGGTTACGTTTTTGGCCACCTGGTTGGTATTGAAGTTAGCCCACCGCTACAAGATTTATCCGGCAATCCGCGCCCGCGATGCCCACTCGCGCCCAACGCCACGCCTTGGCGGCCTAGCGATGATGCTCGGCTTTGCTGCCTCCATCTGGGCGGCTTCGCTTCTCGGCTGGTTCCACAGCGTTTTCGCTGACCCAACCAAGATCATTACGATCCTGCTTTGCGCGGTTGCAATCAACCTGCTGGGCTTCTTTGACGACCTCTACGATCTGGACTGGACCTTCAAGCTGGCCGGTCAGTTCTTGGTTGCCGGTTTCCTGGCCTGGCAGGGTGTGCAGATTGTTTCGCTCCCCATCGATGGCCTCACCATTGGTTCCTTCGGTGTATCGCTGGTTGTCACCGTATTTGTGACGGTGCTGGTTATGAACGCCGTCAATTTCATCGATGGCCTGGATGGACTGGTGGCGGGTGTGGTTCTGATTGGAACCACCGTGTTCTTTGCCTATGCATACCTGCTGACCCAGCAAACCACTCCCACCAACTACTTCAACCTGGCCACACTGATTTCCGCTTGCGTGATCGGCGTTTGCGTGGGCTTCCTACCGTTCAACTGGCGCCCAGCCAAGATTTTCATGGGCGATGGGGGAGCCCTGCTACTTGGCCTTCTGATGAGCGCCTCGGCGTTGACCGTTACCGGACAGATCGACCCATCCGTCACCAGCAAGACCAACGCTGTGCCTGCCTTCCTGCCGCTGATTTTGCCGTTGGCGATTTTGGTGCTGCCATTGCTCGACTTCACCATGGCCGTATTGCGTCGCTTGCGAGCCGGTAAGAGCCCGTTCGCGGCGGATAAGAATCACATTCACCACCGCCTCCAAGACTTCGGCCACAGCCACCTGGGCTCGGTGCTGGTGTTTTACGTCTGGACGGCGCTCATTTCTGTCACCTGCCTTCTGTTCTTCCTAATCCCAGCTCAGAATGTCTCCTGGTTCTTCGTACCGGGATTCATCTTCTGCCTGGGCTACACCATCTGGCCGGTATTTGCGCCTAAGCCGGTAACAGACCCTAAGAAAGCGAACCACTGATGTCTGCTGCAATCACAACCGGCGTTGCCGCCATGTTCAAGAAGGTCCTCACCTGGGGCGGCCTGCTAATCGCTGGAATCGCTGTAATCGCAGGCGTGCTCGGCTGGATCTTTGCAGGCTCCAACGGTCTGGTGAGTGCCCTAATCGGCGCCGCAATCGCCTTCGCATTCGTGAGCCTGACGGCTTTGAGTGTATGGGCCGGCGGCAAGTTGAACCTGGGCGGTTTCTACGGTGTTGTCCTGGGCGGATGGATCGTCAAGGTAGTCGTCTTTCTGATCATCGTGGGCGTGCTTCGCCACGCAAGTTTCATCAATGGACCTACCCTTTTCTTCACCTTAGTGGCGTCCATTTTGGGCTCGCTGGGTATCGATTCTTGGGTGTTCTTGAAGGCTCGTCTTCCAATCGAGCCAAAGTAATTCGCCAAATGTGGACCGTTCGCCCGAAAAGCGAATTAATCCCCTTAAGTTTCCCTATAAAATAGACGCATAGCCCGTGTTTTCTCACGGGGTTTAGCACGCCTAAATTGCCACCACTTTCCGGTTGCTTTAGATCGCCCTAGACACAGGAGTCAAAGCCCTTGGTACACGCACTGAACCTGATCCTCCCAGGTGTTGTCGCTTCCGACAATTCAGGCTTTGAGGCACCTAGCATCAACGAGTTCTACCCAGATGCAGTGCTGTTTGCCGGTACCCCTTACGAGATGAACCGAATCATGCTGATTCGTATCCTCGTCACCACTCTTTTGGTAATCGTTTTCTCGCTCTGGGCTGGAAAGTTCAAGAAGTCGGCAAAGCAGGGCAAGCTCGTTCCTGGCCGCTTCCAGCTGATGGGTGAAATCTCCATCGATTTCGTTCGTAAGTCCATCGCACACGACCAGCTTGGCGAGGTAGACGGAAACCGCTTCCTGCCGCTGTTGGCAACCATCTTCTTCACCACCCTGGGTATGAACATCACCGGTATTGTTCCTAGCTTGAACATCGCTGGTTCGTCGCTCATCGGTCTGCCAATCGTTATGGCGCTGGCCGCGTACGTGACCTTCATCTACGCGGGTATCAAGAAGCACGGTGGCCACTTCTTCACCGCTGCGCTATTCCCAGCCGGTGTTCCACCAGTGTTCTACATCCTGGTAACCCCAATCGAGTTCCTCTCGACCTTCATTCTTCGTCCGGTCACTCTTGCTCTTCGTCTAACGATGAACATGATCGCCGGTCACCTCTTGCTGGTTCTTTGCTTCGGTGCAACCCAGTTCTTCTTGTTCCAGGCGCAGGGCGGCTTCAAGTTCTTCGGTGCCGGAACATTCCTGTTCGGATTCGTCTTCACTCTCTTTGAGATTCTGGTGGCGTTCCTGC
>JBDLQA010000088.1:0-6426 GCA_039800845.1 Actinomycetota bacterium | reverse complement strand
AATCTGCTTTCACCGCGTGGCCTAGTGGTGGCCGATGGCATGAGCCGCTTCTTCTTGCGGTACCCGGATGGCCGCTTCGATGAAGCTGGCATTGTTTCGAACGCAAACGAGTTGGCTGAGTTTGTTGCTGCAGCCGCATTCGAGTACGAATTCGATGCCGATAACGTCTGGGCGGTCGGCTTTTCCAATGGCGCCAATGCCGCTGGTTCGTTGCTTCTCCTGCATCCAGATCTACTTCGGGGGATTGTCGCTTTTGGCACCACGAAGTCATTCACCGCCCCGCCTAAGCGTGTTCCTAATCTTTCGGGCAAGCGTGTGTTCATCGCTAATGGCAAGTTGGATGACTATTCACCAGCGGCCAAGACCGATGAAATGGTTCGTGAGTTCCGCCAGTATGGAGCCAAGGTTGACCTTTTGATGCACAATGGTGGCCACACCATTTCGCATGAACACGTCAAGCAGATAGCTGCTGAACTTCAGAGTTAGCCTCGCCGGGCGCTAAGGTTTCTCGGCCCGCCTGTCGTTTCCGCCATTCGCGATGCAGTTCTTTTAGATCCCAGGCGTTTTCCGCCATTACGGACACCCCTCTGACTCCGGTACGACGCGTCTTGCCGGCTATGAGAAGGAGTCGGGTGTTGAAAAGAACGTGGCTGCAACGTTGCTGGGCTTCATCGAAGAATGTGGCATCGGAGCATCCGGAGCCGTCGTCCAGGCTCACGAACACCACGCGCTTGCCGGAGCGCATCGGTGGCGTCTGGGTGGCAACTCTGACCCCCGCGATTAGAACTTCGGTCTTATTGCGCAACCCCACCAGCTCATCCGCTCTGACGGCACCCATTTCATCCAGCATGTCTCGGTAAAGCTCAATGACGTGCTGGCTCACATCCATCTTCATCAGTTTCAGTTCGTTCAGAACATTGGTTTCTGTGGATGGAGACGGATTGCCTCTCGGTAGCGAGTCGGTTAGGTCTATGAAGTCGAGGGTTGGTTGCTCAGGGTTTAGCTTCGGTCTTTTGGTTACGGCGTTGAGCTGGCGAATCTTGGCCATCACATCGCCTCTGGTGGCTTGGATGGAATCCAAATCGGTTGCTGAAGCCCCGGTTACCCCCGCAACGCCGTCCAGCGCCCCCAGAAGGCCCAAATTCTGCAGGGTGCGCCTGCTGGGCTCCGCACGCAGGTAGAAGTCTCCTAGGTCCTTGTATGGTGCATTTTTGATGATGCGCTTGATCTCGGTTTGGCTAACATTTTGAATCTCGGTGAGAGCCAGACGAACGGCGAGTTCCCCTTGGGGTGTTTTTTCAACAAGGTATTCGTCGGTTGACTTATTTACGTCCAGGGGAAGGATCTTTACTCCCAGTCTGCGGGCTTCGGCCAAGAGCAAGCGGCGAGGGTACATTCCTGGATCATGAGTGAACAGACCTGCAACGAATTCGGTGGGGTAGTGGGTTTTCAACCAAGCGCTCTGATAGGTGGGCATTGCGAAGGCCGCACCGTGCGCCTTGCAGAAGCCGAAAGAGCTGAAGCCTTCCAGGGTTCCCCAGACTTCCTCTATGACGCTCGGCTCGTAGCCGTTTTCGGCCGCTTTGACGCGGAAGAATTCTTCGATCTGAGGCTTCTTCCGAGGGTTCTCCATTGACCTTCGCATTTCATCCGCCTTGGCCAAGCCGCACTTGGTCATTTTGTTGAAGATGCGAAGAACGTGCTCGTGAAAAATCACCACTCCGAAGGTTTCCTTCAGGATCGGTTCTAGGTCTGGGTGGGGGTAACGGGCCTTTGCGAAACCGTGCCTTCCATCCAGGTATGGGGCAATCATGTTGCCCTTCATCGGTCCGGGGCGGAAAAGCGAAATCTGAATCGTTAGGTCGTTGAAGACCGTCGGTTGATGCTTTCCGGTCAGTTCTCTCTGCCCGGGGCTTTCTATCTGGAATATTCCCAAGGTGTTGGTGGTCCGAATGGATCGGAAAGTCTCCGCGTCATCCAGCGGGATGGAATCCAGGTCTAATTTTTTGCCGCTTACGCGTTCTATCTCCCTAATCGCGTAAGCCATGCTGCTCTGCATTCGCACACCAAGCACGTCCAGCTTCAAAAGACCCATCGGGTCCATGTCATCTTTGTCGAACTGGCTCATGGCTAGGTCGATTCCGCTGGGCTCCACCGGAGTTCTGTCTAATAGCGTGGCGTCGCTGAGGATCACGCCGCACGGGTGCATGGAAATGTGGCGGGGTAGGCGATCCAGCCTCTCGGTTATGTCCACCAATAGGTTCATTGTGCGGTCGTTTTCTAGTTCCTGGGCCACTTTTGCCAGTTCCGGCTTGCGGCTGGTTGCCGCTCTGAAACTGCCGGCGCTGAATCGCCAAACGCTCTTGGCAATTTCATCGATGCGTTCGTCCTCAAGGCCCAGCGCCAAACCGCTGTCTCTGACAGCTCCGCGTCCGCGATAGGTGGATTGCATCGAAAGCAGGGTCACTCTTTCGCTTCCATAGCGTTTGAAGATGGCGCGATAAATCTCGTGTCTGCGCGCGCTCTCTACGTCTATGTCTATGTCCGGCAGGCTGGTTCTTTCGGTGCTGAGGAAACGCTCAAATAGGAGGTCGTTTTCTATGGGGTCAACCCCGCTGATTCCCAGGGTGTAGTTCACTAGAGAACCCGCCCCCGAGCCCCTGGCAGCGGTTCTGATCTTCATGTCGCGGATCATCTGGGCTACATCCGCAACCGTCAAAAAGTAAGTGGCGAATTCAAGCTTGTGGATGGTCATTAGTTCTTGGGATAACCGGTGCTGAACCTGCTGTAGCTTGGCCTGGCTGATGTTTGGGTAGCGCCAATGGACTCCATCGTGTGCCTTTTGCCACAGCAGTTCGAACGGGTTTCCATCTATGCCAAGAGCGCTCTTTTCGGGTGTGCGCGGCTTGCCCCAGCCGCAATCGGCTACGGGGTTTAGTCTGCAACGCTCCGCCAAGGCCGCGGTGGTATCAAGCAGTTTGGTTGCTCTGCGGTAGTCGCGGCAAATCTCATTAGCAAGCTCCACCATCATTTGGTGCGGCTTCATCCAGGCCTGTGCGTTTGGTTGGGGCTGGAACATGCCCAGTGGTTCCAGATACCTAGCGGCGTCCAAGACGTCGGCTGTCAGGGCGTCATCGGGGCTCAAATAGCGCACCGCGTTGGTTAGCACGGTGGGAATCTTGAGGTTGTCCGCCAACTGGAGTAGGCGAAGCGCCTGCGTGGTGGACCATTCCGTGCCAGGTTGAGTTAGCAAACTGGTGATTTCAACCGCCAAAGATCCGTGTGCCACGAAGTGACTTGCCCAATCGGCCAGTGCCTGCTGGGCTGCCTGCCGGTTTGCTCCAAGCGCCAGCCTGCCGAAAGGTGAATCGGGGGAGAGCAGGACCGTTGCTCCCGCAACGTAACCGGATTCCGCGTCTCCGTGCTGAACCAGGCTTGCCAGCTGTTGAATTGTGAGGCCGGTTGCCTGTTTTTTGCCGTGTTTATTGGCTTGACTAACTAATCGACAGATTGTCTTCCAGCCAAGGCCTTTATTGTTTCCGTGCGCCAAAACTGTGGCCCTGCCAATGGGCTGCGCGGAATCGTCCAGAATGGCTAAATCCACGCCCACTATCGGGTCAATACCCAGTTGGATACAGGCACCGATGTGGCGAATGGCACCGTATAGTCCGTCGCGATCGGTTATGGCCAAAGCGTTTGCGCCCATCGCTGACGCGGCTTCTGCTAGGTGCTCCGGACGGGTTACCCCGTAGTGGCCGGAGTACGCCGAAGCGACGTGAAGATGGGTGAAGCGGTTCATGAGTAAACTCGCACCAATTTCCACAGGTTGCCCAGTACGTTATGGATCAGCTCGAACTGAAGTACTCCTTCGTCGCAAGTGGCAGTCAGCTGCCACATTTCGGTCTCTAAAACCGCCGCACCGATGCCGCGGTATGCGCGCTCGGATTCCTGCCACCAGTCGCGCCTAGCAAACCAGCGCACCGGATGGTTGGTCACCAGGTAGCACTCATCGCGCCAACGAAAACCGATTGGCTGGCCCTCTTTGTTTACCGAGACCTCAACGGCCTCATCCACCCTCAGCATGTGTCTCTTGCCCTTCTCTCATTCGAACAAATGTTCGAATGTTAAGAGTGTAGGAGCAAGCTCAGACATTTATCTAAACTCACTTCAATCAGAGGTTGAAGGTTGCCCAAACGGAGCAAACCGGGGCCAAACGGGTCAAATCGCCCGGATCAGCTGAGCTCCAGAGCTGGATACATTTCCCACTTCGGAACCGACCCGATGGAACAGGGCATCGCCCGCCACAAGGTCTGAATCCTGAGCGATAGCAGCTAGCAAATCAGTATCGCCCTCGATGCTGGAATCCAGCCAGGCGTCAAGAGTGTCACCGCTCAAGAAAACCGGATTGCGCTCGTGAATGTGCGCCAGCTCGGGTGCAGAAGGCTTGGTGAGAATCGTTGTGGAAAGCAACCAGCGGTTCGGATCCCCGGCAGCCTTTGCGGGGTCGGCCCACCATTCGAATAGTCCCGCAAATCCGAAAACGCCATCGCTGCCGGCATTCACATAGACCGGCTGCTTCGTGCCATCGGCGCCTATCACCCATTCAAAGTAGCCAGATGCAGGGATGAGGCAACGGCGCCGAGCAACCGAATCTTTGAACGAGGGCTTCTCCAAGACCGTCTCGATGCGTGCATTGATAAGTGGCGCGCCTTCGCCCGGACCCTTGCTCCAGCGAGGCACCAGACCCCACCTGGCCGCGTGTAACTCTCTGCTGATGTCGCCAACCGGAGCGCCATCTTCAGACCGCTCAAAAGCCCTGTCAACAACGATGGTCACCTTGTTGGTAGGGGCAATGTTGAAGCTTGGCTCAACCGTGTCGATGATTTCATCGGCCTCAAAAATTGTCGCCAGTTCTCCACTGGTCTTTGCCACCACAAACCGTCCGCACATAGTTATTCAAGTCCTTCGGAAGTTTCAATGTCGGCAATAGCATCGCGAACCTGTTCAGTCACAATCATCGATTCAGCTGCTTTTTGAAGTCTCTTCTTCACAAGGCTGATTACCACGATGAAAATCGCGATGATGGTCACGAAGATCTCGCTGCCATACTTCAAGCGACCTAGCCAGACGTCGTAGCTGTTATGAAGCGCCCAACCGACGCTCAGATAGAGCCCCGCCCAGATGAAACACGCACCCATTACCCAGCGAATGAAATCTCGGTATCGCATATGTGTCATTCCCGAAGCCACAGGAACAAGGGAGTGAAGTACTGGCAGGAATCGACTGAGGGCCACAGCGATACCGCCCCGTGATTCCACGAATATGTCCGCTAATTCCCAGTTCTTTGCCCCGATTTTTCTCCCCAGCCAGGAAGTTCGAATTTTTCCACCGAGTTTCCGGCCAATCCAGAAACCGACCGATTCACCCACGAAAGAACCAAACAGCACAAAGGAGTAAAGCCCGATGAAATCAATCACGTTTCCAACGCCGGTACCGGCAACCACGGCCATGGTGTCGCCGGGAACAATCAGCCCGAGGCCAAGCGTGGTTTCGCAGGCAATGGCCAGGGATGTAACTACATCGCGCAACAGCCAGTCCACCGAGTGAACGGAGCTGAGGAGCCAGTCTAGGAACGTATTCATCCAGATAACGCTAACCGAACTAGATTGCGGTAGCTAACATCCTGAGGCGCTTCTGGAACTTCTCGGCGCGAGCGGGCGCGCCCACCGGACTGCCTAGATTCACCCAGTCGGTTACAGCACGAATTCCCTGCAACGATGAAAGGGCCCAAACTTCACAGCCAACTAGATCAGCTGGTTTCACGTTCTCAACTCGAGTTTGGTAGCCGAGTGACTTAGCTAGTTCGAAAACCTCATTGCGAGTGACGCTCTCTAGCCAGCGGGTCTGGTGATCCGGCGCGCACAGCACATCACCTCGCCACCAAACAATCGCGCTCAAAGCGCCTTCCACCAGGCGGCCATCGCTGTCTACAATCGCTGCTTCATCGGCGGAGTGCAGCTGAGCTTTGCGCCTAAGTTGCATGCACAGACTCAAATCCGGACCCTTGACCGTCGGCTGGGCCCTTGGGTCTGGTGTGTCCATGGTCCAAAGGGTTATTCCCTCAAGCTGTTCAGGTGCGGTGCGGAGCCTCAGATAGAGAGCGTCATTGTTCGGTTCTGCATCGCCCTGTAAACCCAGGTGCAGCTCGATACGCGGGAACCACCGACCCTCACGAGGCATGATTTGGGTTACAGCCGCAAAAAATGACTCCAGCTGACCAGCCGCCGATTCGCTGGAACCGCGAACCCAAGCGCTAAATCGTTGGTAGTGGGCTGCGAGATTGCGAACCCTGCCGTCCTCGACCAAGAAGGAGTCAGCGGCGGCCAAGCGAACTTCATTCACTAGATCCTGGCAGGCCACAAGCGC
>JBDLQA010000087.1:0-6269 GCA_039800845.1 Actinomycetota bacterium | reverse complement strand
GCGAAAAGAGCACGAACTTCGGACACCGAAAGGGTGTTCGCGCGCGCCGCGTAACTATCCAACCAGTGGTCGAAATTGTTACCGCGCGGGTTCTCGTTGCTCATTTCCGTCTCTCCGTAATGTGGTTATTCATTCAAGCCTAGTAAAAAACCCGCACCGAAACACCCTTGGCGGGGTATCGGTGCGGGTTAAAAACTGGTTTTGGCCAGCGCTTTGGCTGCGCTGGGCCTTATGCCAAGAACTCAGCTAGGTCGTTGACCAGCACCGACTTCGGCTTCGCGCCAACGATGCTCTTCACAACCTGGCCACTCTTGAAGACCTGAAGCGCTGGAATGCTGACAATGCCGTACTGCATGGCCAGCTGCTGCTCTTCGTCAACGTTCACCTTCACGATCTCCAGCTTCTCGCCGTATTCCTCGGCAATCTGGTCCAGAATCGGCGAAACCTGGCGACAAGGGCCACACCACTCTGCCCAGAAGTCAACCAAAACTGGCTTCTCGTTCTTCAGGACGTCCGCTTCAAAGCTGGCGGTGGTTACGTTCTTTGCTGCACTCATGGTGTTCTCCGTTTCTGGCTAAGTATTAGTGATTGGTCAGGTAGTGCTCTGCGTCCAGTGCAGCAACACAGCCCGATGCCGCAGCCGTGATGGCCTGGCGGTAGGTTGGGTCGATTACGTCGCCACAGGCAAACACACCTGGCAGGGTTGTCTTGCTGCTGCGGCCTTCCACCTTGATGAAGCCTTCATCGCTGATCTCGATCTGACCCTTGACCAGCTCGGTGCGTGGGTCGTTACCAATGGCAACGAACAGACCCTCGACGTCCAGCTGGCTGGTGGTGCCATCGACGGTGTTGCGAAGGGTCACGCCGGTCAACTTTGGCTCACCGTGAAGTTCCGCTACTTCGCTGTTCCAGATGACCTCGAT
This sequence comes from Actinomycetota bacterium, assembly GCA_039800845.1. Lineage (GTDB taxonomy): Bacteria > Actinomycetota > Actinomycetes > Actinomycetales > Microbacteriaceae > Rhodoluna. The sequence continues at coordinate 5,346 of JBDLQA010000087.1, read as the reverse complement.
CTTCGGGTTGGCCAAGGCGCGCTCGGCCATGATCTTGCTGGCCTTGAAGCTGTCGCGGCGGTGAATCAGGTAAACCTTGCTCGCGAAGCGGGTCAGGAAGTTTGCTTCCTCCATGGCGCTGTCGCCACCGCCAACTACGGCCACCTTGAGGTCGCGGAAGAAGAAGCCATCGCAGGTTGCACACCAGCTAACGCCGTAACCCGAAAGCTCCTTTTCACGTGGAACACCAAGCTCACGGTAGGCAGCACCTGTAGCAACGATCACGGTCTTGGCCTCGAAAACATCGCCCAAGCCGGTCTTTACGACCTTTACGTCGCCGGCAAGGTCAACCGAAACCACATCGTCGTAGACAATCTCAGTGCCGAATTTCTCGGCCTGCTCCTGGAAGTTAGCCATCAGACCAGGGCCCATGATGCCCTCTGGGAAGCCAGGGAAGTTCTCAACCTCGGTGGTCTTCATCAGCTCGCCACCAACCTCAACGCTCGAGGCAATCAGAAGTGGCTTAAGACCCGCGCGAGCGGTGTAAATTGCGGCGGTGAATCCGGCAGGTCCGGAACCGATGATGATGACGTCGCGCAAGGCAAACTCCTAGGTGAAAATCCGAGGCAATTCACCCCGATATTGAGTCAGAGACCCAAACAAATGTTATCGCTTCAACATTCCGCGGAGTCGGCTAAACAAGGGGCTTACGGTAGATTTCAAAACCACGAATTCGGGGCTGCGCAAGGCCCACAGCGTGGCAACGAAGCCCACCAAGATCGCAACGCCCACCACACCGGATGCCATCACGGCGTCTGCGATGGAACGAACCGCGAAGTGTCCAAGGCCGGTGCCGCCGGTGGCGTTCAAAACCAGGCGCCCAATCACGCCAGCCACCACCGCAGCGATGCCGAAGCGCACCAGGGAACCTAGGAGCCCTTCATCGAAGCGGCCGATACGACGGCGAAGAATCACAAAATAAAGCACCGCGGAAACCAAAACGGTACCGCTGGTTAGGTAGGCCAGGCCGGCCACGCGGTGAATCGGTGGGACGGCAACCTGAATGATCAATGCGCCCACGATGTAAAGCGCAGACTGCAGCACCGTGATCCAGAACGGCGTCTTGGTGTCTTCCAGCGAGTAGAACGTCTTTTGCATGAAGAAGCCGAGGCTAAACGGCAACAGGCCCACCAGGAACGCAACCAAAACCTTGGCCAATGCAGCTGTACCGGCGTATTCACCAACGAAAACGCGGCTAATCGGGTAGGCCAGCACTATCAAAGCCACGGTGGAAAGCAGGCTGATCAGGCCGACAAGTCTGAGGCCGTCGCGAAGATCCGCCTTCACATCGTCCATGCGGCCATCGTTGGAGTGCGTTGCGATGCGAGTGAAGTAAACGGTTGCCAGCGAAACAGTGCCCACCGAGTGCGGCAACATGAAGATCAGCCAGGCGATGCCGGAAGCCGCAACCGAGGCGACATTGCCGCCAGTACGGCCGCTTACCGCCGATGAAGCTACCGAGGACTGGAAAATGCCCGCAATCTGGGTCACCAGCACCATGGCAAGGGTCCAAGTGCCCGCGCGCAGAGCCGGACCGAGGCCGAAACCGCGCCACTGGAAGTTCGGCTTGAAGACCAGGCCGATTCGGCGCCAAGCGAAGAACAAAATGATGGCCTGAGCGGCCACGCCGGCGGTTGCCGAAAGCGCAAGCAGGCTGATCTGGCTGAAACCCCACTGCTCAATGGTGGTTTTTCCGGTCGGGTCCATACCGAAAATCACGATGTAGGCCACCATGCCCACCAGTGAAACAACGTTGTTGAGAACCGGAGCCCACATGTACGGGCCGAATGCGCTGCGGGCATTCAAGACCTCGCCCAGCATGGAGTACAGCCCATAGAAGAACAGCTGCGGAAGGCACCAGTATGCGAAGGCGGTGGCCAAAGCCAGCTGTGCCGGCTTCCAGTCCGAAGTGTAAATGTCAACCAGCAGCGGCGCAGCGATGGTGGAGATTGCAGCAATCGCGCCAAACACCACAATCGCCATCGTCATCAGGCGGTTGATGTAGGCGGCTCCGCCATCGGAGTGGGAACGGGCCTTGATTAGCTGCGGCACCAGGATGGCGTTCAGCACACCGCCAGCGATGATCGCCCAAACGTTATTTGGCAGCTGATTTGCTACGCCGAAGGCATCGGCGGCGTTTGTGGTAACACCGATCATGGCCGCCAGTAGAACAGCACGGACGAAACCGAGCACGCGGCTGACCACGGTACCGCTGGCCATAATCAGGCTGTGTTTAGCGACGCTCAAGGGGCTCCTCGGGGTTTCAGCAGGCCGGCGAGGCTAGCTGGCCTCACGCTGACGACGACGTTTGGTGCGGGTTCGGAGGATGCCGGCCACGCCCAGGCCAACAACCACAATCACGAAGCCGGTAACCAGGCTCTCCTCGATTTCCGCGTTGATGACCAGATTCAGGTCTACCGGTGCTCCCAGAGAAATGCCTGAAAAACTGGTGAGCCAAGCCCGCAGTTGCACCGGTCCGTCAGCGATGGCGGTAACCGGAACCTGCGCCACGTAAGTGGTATTGGCTGGCACGTTCACTTCTACCGCCGATGGAATCAGTGCGCTCAGGCTGTTGGCCGCCACATGCACCTGAACCCGAATGTTGACTGGGAAGTCGTTCTGGATGCTGATCGGCAGCATGCTGCTGCGGCTCACCAGGTGAATCACCGATCCCGGGACGATTTTGACGGCGTAGGCCGGGAGAGGCAGGTCGGATGGCAGCGGCAGGTTCGCCGGGACCGGGGCCGCTACTGCTACCGGCGCTGCGGCCAAAATTTGAGCCGCTGACGCGGCAGAGGCTGGCGTGATGCCAGCCCACAGCAAAACCGCCGAGGCGCTAACCGCGGCAATCGCGCGAACTACGCGCTTCACTGCTGCTTCTCCACCCACTCGATTACCCCGCGGGCCATGCGGCGCTCGTTTTCGTGCGCGAGCGTGCTCAGAAGCGAATCGAGCTCGAACCAGCGGGCCTCAACGGCCTCGTGGTTTGGGTCTAGTTCAACCGTGAGGTCGCCGCCAATCTGGCGGAACAAGAAGTGGTGGACGGTCTTGGCAATCAGCTTGTGACCGGCGGAGAACTCGTAGTTGATGCTGCCCAAAGTGTCCAGAATCTCAACCACAAGACCGGTTTCCTCGTAAACCTCGCGTACGGCGGCCTGCTCGTTGGTTTCGTCGCCTTCCAAGTGGCCCTTCGGTACGCACCAATCGATGCGACCAGACCTTGCCAAACGACCAATCAGTGCCACGCGGTTGCTGCCATCGGCGGCCAAAACGAAACCGCCAGCGGAGGTTTCTTCAACCCGGCGGCGCGGGCGGGCAGACTGGCGGTCACTCATGCGTTTAAGACTAGACGCTGAAGGCTGTGACAAACTGAAAGAGATGAATAGTGTGGCTGAGGCGCTCAAAAACCTAGAAGAACTCACCTCTGGTGAGCTCTTTGTACGTTTGGGCAGCTTGTTTTCCAAGGCGGGTCACGAGTTAGCGCTCGTGGGCGGACCAGTTCGCGACGCCTTCCTCGGCCGTAAGTCGCCGGATCTAGACTTCACTACGTCTGCCCTCCCCGATGAAACAATCGCCATTTTGAAGGGCAATGTGGATGCCTGGTGGGACATCGGCAAGGAATTCGGCACCATCGGTGCGCGCATCGGTGATGACACGGTGGAGATCACCACTTACCGCGCGGATGAATACGACCCGGAGAGCCGCAAGCCCCTGGTTGCGTTTGGAAAGAGCCTGGAGGCGGACCTTTTCCGCCGCGACTTCACGGTGAATGCAATGGCTCTGCGCCTGCCGGAGAAGGTCTTTGTGGACCCCACCGATGGCCTGCGAGACCTGCTTGACGGTGTTTTGAAGACCCCGATCGACCCTGAGATTTCGTTCGGCGATGACCCGCTGCGTATGCTTCGTGGGGCCCGTTTTGCCAGCCAACTCGGCTTCGAGATTGAGCCGAAGACCTTCGAGGCGATGACCGCCATGACGGATCGCCTGGAGATTGTCAGCGCCGAACGCGTCAACGTGGAAATCACAAAACTTATGCTCGGCGCGCATCCGCGCGCGGGTCTGACGGCCCTGGTGGACAGCGGCCTGGCCGAAAAGGTGCTGCCGGAACTGCCGGCGCTGCGCCTGGAAAGCGACGAACACCACCACCACAAGGATGTCTACGAGCACACCCTGACCGTGGTTGAACAGGCCATCGATTACGAGAAGCAGTACGGCCTTGAGGGCGACTTCGTGCTGCGTTTCGCAGCCCTGCTGCACGACATCGGCAAGCCCGCAACCAAGCGCAAAGAGGCCGGTGGCGCGGTTTCGTTCCACCAGCACGACCTCGTTGGTGCCAAGCTGGCGGCGGCCCGAATGCGCGAACTCAAGTTCGACAACAACACCATCAAGGCCGTGAAGGAGCTGGTGCGCCTGCACCTGCGCTTCTTCGGCTACGGCGAGAACGATCCGTGGACAGATTCCGCGGTTCGTCGCTATGTTCGTGACGCCGGTGACCTGCTTACCCGCCTGCATGCCCTAACCCGCGCCGATGTCACCACCCGCAACAAGCGCAAAGCCGAACGCCTGGCGCACGCCTACGACGATTTGGAGCACCGAATCGCGGTTTTGGCCGAGGAAGAAGAGCTGAGTGCGATTCGCCCCGACCTGGACGGCGAGGACATCATGCGCATTCTGAACCTCAAGCCGAGCCGCGAGGTTGGCGAGGCCTACCGGTTCCTCATGGAACTGCGCATGGACGAGGGCAATATCGGTGCGGAAGAAGCGGAAAAACGCTTGCTTGCCTGGTGGAACGCACGGTAGTCTAGAAAGGTTGCGCCTTTCCACCGTCTGGTGGGCTGTTGCGCGGCAGATGCCACATACCCTCCTGCCATGGAAAGTCCATGGCCGTTTAGTCCAAAGGAGGTGGGTTAGTCATGCATCCATATGAAGTCATGGTTCTCCTCGACCCAACAGTCGACGAGCGTACCGTTGCTCCAAGCCTCGACAAGTTCCTCAATGTAATCCGCAACGGCCAGGGTGTCGTTGAGAAGGTTGACATCTGGGGCCGTCGTCGTCTTGCCTACGAAATCGCAAAGAAGACCGAAGCTATCTACGCTGTCATCAACCTGACCGCTAAGCCAGCCGACGTTGACGAGCTTGACCGCCAGCTGAAGCTGTCGGAGGCTGTTCTTCGCACCAAGGTTCTGCGCGCAGACCAGGCAATCGTAAACATCAAGCCAGTTGAGATCCCAGAGGTTACCGCCGCTGAGCTCGCTGACACCAAGCCAGCCCGTAAGCCTTCAGCACGCGCTGCTAAGTAAGACAAGC
>JBDLQA010000086.1:0-31108 GCA_039800845.1 Actinomycetota bacterium | reverse complement strand
CACCGCCAGCCAGCATGTAGTTGGTCATTAGCGGGCCTTCTGTGGGCGGCGCATCCCACCATCCAAGTCAAGGTGATTCTGACGCTCAATGGAAAGCACAACACCGATAGCGGCCATACCTGCCACCAGCGATGAACCACCCGCTGAAATCAGCGGCAGCGGAACACCGAGCACCGGAAGACACTTGAGCACAACGGCGATGTTGATCATGGCCTGCATGACGATCCAGATGGCGATGCCGTAGCAAACCAGTCGACCAAAACTGTCGCGGGCGCGCTGCCCAACCTTGATGATCCAGTAGCCAAGCAACAGGAAGATAGCGACGGTTGCAAGAGCACCGATGATTCCAAGTTCTTCACCGATGATGGCGAAGATGTAGTCGTTTTCAACTTCCGGAATCCAAGACCACTTCAGCGTAGACATACCGAGGCCCTGACCAACGATATGGCTGTTTGCCAGCGCCCAGATACCGTGCTCACTCTGCCAGGCATAGTTGTTGGCTGTGTCACTGCTGGATGGATCCAGCCAGGCTACGATTCGACCGATACGGCTCGAACCAACAAACAAGCTAACGATGCCAGCAGCGGAGACCAGGAGAATAGGCAGGCGCATCTGCCAACCAGGAACGCCGGAAAGCCAGATCATCAGGAACGTCATCAAAAGCACAACTATTGAGGTTCCCAGGTCGTTACCGGCCATGATGGCGAGGATTGGGATGCCCGCCCGAACGAGCGCAGTGTAGGTATAAGCTTTCTGATCCTCGATGTAAGGCTGGCGCGTGGTCAGAAGCAGCGCCAGCGAGATAATCAGCGCGAGCTTAATGAACTCGGATGGCTGGATGGTGTAACTGATTCCAGGGATGCGAATCCACTCTCGGTTACCGTTTACGTTCACACCCAAGCCCGGAACAAACACCAGCGCCTGCAGAATGATCGCGCCCCAGTAAAGACGGAGCGACCAGCGCTCCCAGAAGGCTTCGGTGCGGGTAACTGCGATTGTCATCACAATGAATCCGGCGAAAGCCGAACCAAACTGCTTGGCAGAGATGATGATGGGGTTGCCATAGGCCTTGATCGAGTCGATGCTGGATGCCGAAAGCACCATGATGCAGCCGAATACGATTAGCAAAAGTGTTGCGCTTAGGATCCAGTTGAAGAGCATAGACTGGTGCCCGTATACGCCGTTTAGATAAGCGACAATTCTCGGGATGATCGGGCTACGCGGACCCTTTTCGGCCTTAGCCGCACGCTGGAAGCGTGGTGGCTTGGAAGCCGTTGGTCGCGCTCCAGCCGTCGCCGGGCGTTGAGCAGCCTGACGTGGGGCCGGGCGCTTGGTGGTGGCCGAAGGCTTGGCGTCTCCTAGGCTGCGGCTGGCTGGGCCACGCTGGATTGTCTTTGCTGCAGGAGCTGCCGCTGGTCGCCGAGTGATGCGAGGTGGGGTCTTGTCAGTGGCCATTAGGCTCCGGCCTCCAAAAGTGCTCGTACCGCTTCCGCGAACTGCTGGCCGCGGTCGGCGTAGTCCTTGAACTGATCCATGCTCGCGGTAGACGGAGCAAGCAAAACTACGTCGCCTTCAACCGCATAGTTGGCCGCAGCTTCAACAACGCGCTGCATCAGGTTCTCCCCCGGCTCAATGTTCGCTACCGGCACGTGTGGGGCTTCGGCAGCCAGAGCAGCCAAGACCGGTTCACGGTCTACACCGATTACAACAGCCGCCCGCAACTTGTGCGCGAACTTTTTGACGAGTGGCGCAACATCCACTCCCTTGAGGAGTCCCCCGACAATCCAGACCGCGCGGTCAAACGATGCTAGCGAGGCTGCAGCCGCATGAGGATTGGTTGCCTTCGAGTCATCAATCCATCGAATGCCGCCCTGTTCGGCGATCAATTCGATTCGGTGGCTATCCATTCGGAAGGAGCGAATCGCGTGGCGAATTCGTTGACGCTCCACACCGGCAGCGCGAGCAAGGGCCGAAGCCGCAGCCACGTTGGCCAGAAGATGCGGGCTCATCACGCCGATCTTTTCGATGTCCGCGAAATCGGCGATGGGCTGCGCTTCGTCATAGCTGTCCACAAATGCACGATCCACCAAGATGTCCTCGACGTAACCGATGTCGGATCGGTCCGGAGAGCCCAGTGTGAATCCAACCGCGCGGCAGCCTTCCACCACATCGGCGTCTTCCACAAGCTTGATGGTTGCTTTGTCTGCCGCATTGAAAACGCAGGCCACCTGCGTGTTCTCATAGACCTTGCCCTTGGCCTTGGCGTACTTTTGGTAGCCGCCGTGCCAATCCAGGTGGTCGTAATCGATGTTTAGAACCGCGGAAGCAAGCGGGGAGATTCCCTCGCCATCGGCCACGTTCAGGTAGTGCAACTGGAAGCTGGACAGTTCCACAACCAGGAAGTCGAAGCCCGCTGGATCGCGAATAACATCAAGGATTGGCGTGCCGATATTTCCGCAAGACACAGCGCGGAAGCCGCCTTCAATCAGCATCTCGGTGGTCAGCTGCGTTGTGGTGGTTTTACCGTTGGTGCCGGTGATGGTTAGCCACTGAGCCACGGTCTCGGTTTTATCGCGAAGGCGCCAGGCTAGTTCGATGTCCACCCAAATGGCGATTCCGTTTTCCTGCGCCCAAGTGATAACCGGGGCGTCGGGACGCACTCCCGGTGAAGTAACAAGCACCTGCGGTGCGTGGTCAATAAGCGCCTGCGGCACGCCATCGTTGGCTTTTGCGGCATCGCCAACAATGTACCTAACCTCCAGAACATCCAAAATGTTCAGATAGTCAGACTCCGCCTTTTCGGCAACCACCAGCAGGTTTGCACCAAGCTCAGCCAAGGTATCCGCTACCGAAAAACCGGTCACGCCGAGGCCAATAACTCCGACTCGCAAATCGCGCCAGTCGGAGTGCCAGGAGGTCAGGGTGCTGAGGTCCTTCATGCGGTTATCGGTTCAGGAACTCGAGGTAGAAGATACCCAGGCCGCCCATTACACAAAGACCCTGAATGATCCAGAAGCGCACGACGATGGTGATCTCCGCCCAGCCCTTCAGCTCAAAGTGATGGTGCAACGGCGACATCAGGAAGATGCGCTTGCCCTTGGTCAGCTTGAAGTAGATGCGCTGGATAATCACAGAGCCGGTAACAATCACAAACAGGCCACCGATGAGAACCAGCAGGAGCTCAGCGCGGGTAAGAATGGCCATCGCTGCAAGCGCTCCACCCAGACCCAGCGAGCCGGTGTCGCCCATGAAGATCTGGGCTGGCGAAGTGTTGTACCAGAGGAAGCCAACCAGCGCGCCAACGATGGCGGCCGCGATAACCGCCAGGTCAAGCGGATCACGCGAGTAGTAGCAGGAAGTCTGGCTAACAACTCGCTCACCGCCACAAGCCTGGTTGAACTTCCAAAAGGCGATGACGCCAAATGCACCAATGGCCATGATGGAGGATCCGGTTGCAAGACCATCCAAACCATCGGCGATGTTCACACCGTTACTAGTGCTGGTGACTAGGAAGATGATCCAAACCACGAAGAAAGTAACGCCGATGATTCGGACAATCGAAGAACTGTTATCCCACACAAAGTTGGTGCGCCAGATGTCGCGAACTATGGAGATGTGGGTGGTTGCCGGGGTCTGGCCATCGGCATTTGGGAACTGAAGCGAAAGCAGCGCGAACACCGATGCCACCAGGGTTTGACCGGCGATTTTCTGCCAGCCGCCCAGGCCCAGGTTGCGCTTTTTGTGGGTCTTCAAGAAGTCATCGAGGAAGCCGACTAAGCCCAGACCAACCATCATGAACAGAACCAGAAGCGCGCTGACCGTTGGCGGTTCACCGGTGAAGAACTTGCCGCCGAAGTAGCCAACTACGGCGCCCAAAATGATGACGATGCCGCCCATGGTTGGGGTTCCGTGCTTTACCTGGTGGCTTTGCGGGCCGTCAACGCGAATGAATTGACCCCACTGCCACTTGCGGAACAGGTAGATAAATACCGGGGTGAGCAGCAGGTTGAAAGTAAGCGCGATGGCACCAGCCATTAGCAGTGCTCTCATGCGTTCACCTCCAGAAGTGCATCGCCAAGGTGGCGCAGGTTTGCGCTCTTGGACGATTTCACCAAAACGATATCTCCGCCTCTAAGCATTTCACGCACACCCGCCAAAGCCTCGTCAAGACTCTCGAAGTATTGCGATTCTCCGTCGAAACTTCCTTCGAACGAGGCCCCCATGTAGACCAGCTTTGCACCCTTACCCACCGCGATGAGCAGATCGATATTTAGGCGAACAGCCAGGCGGCCCAGCTTGTCGTGTTCTTCGTTGCTGTACTTTCCGAGTTCTGCCATTTCACCGATAATCGCCACGGTGCGGCGCCCGGTTTGCCTGCCCAACTGCGCCAGGGTCTGCATAGCGGCTCGGGATGAATCTGGGCTCGCGTTGTAGGCATCGTTGATGATGCTCACGCCGTCGGCGCGATTCGTGAGCTGCATGCGCCAGCGCTCAGCCAGGGGAAGACTCTGCAGCGATTCGATGATCTGAGCTTTGGAAACACCCAGGTTGTCGGCAACGGCCGCGGACGCCAGAGCGTTCATCACGTGGTGTTCGCCCAAAATCTGAAGCACCACTCGATTCACCGAACCGTCTGGCCAGTGCAGGTCAAAACCGGTTCCGGCAAGACTGAGTTCATAGTTGTCGGCTCGGTACTGAGCCTCGGGAGCCGTGCCAAACCAAACTTTTTCACCCGCAAAATTCGCCGCCATCTCGCGAACGTTTACGTCATCCAGGTTTAGGACAGCCAGGGTGGTCGGGGCCGAACCCTCCAGGAGTTCAGCTTTGATCTTTGCGGTGGTCTCGATACCACCAAACTCGCCCGCATGAGCCAGACCCACTTTGAGCTCCACCGCGATGTCGGGCTTAGTGATGTCGGTCAGGTAGGCGATGCTTCCAGGCCCGCCAGCGCCTAGCTCGGCAACCAGATACTTGGTTTCGCGGTCGATCTTGAGAACCGAGATGGGTGCGCCAACCTCGTTGTTGTAAGACTCGATTGGAGCGATGGTACAGCCCTGAGTACTGAGGATTGCCCGCAGCATATTCTTAGTGGTGGTCTTACCGTTGCTTCCGGTAATGCCCACGACCTTCAGGCCAGTCTCAGCGCGGACAACGGCTAGAACAGACTTGGCCAACTGGCCCAGGGCAACAACGGCATCTTCAACCAGGACCTGCGGTAGGTCCACCTGTGAAACGTGGCGTTCCACGATTGCAGCCACGGCACCGGCGTCCTTAGCCTGATGCAAAAAGTTGTGCCCGTCAGTCACTTCGCCGGGCTTGGCAACAAATAGCGACCCTGCCCCAACTAGACGGCTGTCGGTTTCAACGCTTCCGGTAACCAGCAGGGATTCGCTGCCAGAAACTAGGCTTCCGTTCACGAATCCCGCGATGGTTTTCAGATCAAGTTCAATCATGCCCAGCCGGCCTCTTTCAAGGCTTGGCGAGCCTGCTCGCGCGCACTGTAAACCGTGCGCTTGCCTTGAATGTCTCGGTAATCCTGGTGTCCCGGACCAGCCCAGAGGATGCTATCCCCCGGCTTAGCCAACTGCACGGCCTTGCGAATTGCCTGCTCTGGCGGGCTGACCTCATAGAGTTCGCGCTCGGGCACGGCTGCTTTGGCACTGTCAAACAGAACGCGTCGAATGGTGACCGGGTTCTCAAAACGAGGGTGGTGATCCGTGATGATCACAACATCAGCATTTTCAGCCGCGATGCGCGCCATGTCCGGACGCTTTGATGCATCGCGGTCTCCATCGGCGCCAAACACCATGAACAAACGGCCCTTGGTGACTGCGCGCAAGCTTCGCAAAGTGTGCAGGAAGGCATCAGGGCTGTGTCCGAAGTCTACGAAGACCGCAGGGCCCGCCTTGTCGTCGGCAAACGGCTGATTCACTGGCTCGGTGCGGCCGGGCAGGTAGGCAGCGATTCCATCGCGCACGCGTTCCTGGATGAGCCTCCAGTCGATTCCCGCCTGGATTGCCATCACAATTGCGAGACCGCCGTTCGCGGCCATGTGAGTACCGATCAGTGGAACGCTCGACTCGATGCGAACCCCGTCCGGGCCGCTAAGAGTGAAGCCGGTCTTGGTGGTGGTCTGCTCGGTTACCGTCACCTGCCAGTCGGCGGCAACCTCCGGACGGCTGCTAATAGTGACCGCAGGAATCTTGGACTCGGCCAGGAATTGCGAACCAAAGTCGCTGTCCAGACTAACCACGCCCTTGTTTGCGCGCTCCGGAGTGAAAAGTGCAACCTTGGCGGCCAGGTAGGTTTCGAAGTTCGGGTAGTCATCGAAGTGGTCGTGGCTCAGGTTTGTGAAACCAACAACATCGAAACGGATTCCGTCCACGCGCAACTGGCTGAGTGCCTGAGCGGAAACTTCGATGGCGATGCTGGTGACGCCCTTTTCGCGCATACGTCCGATAAGCGCCTGCATCTCGGTGGATTCTGGCGTGGTCAATCTGCTGACGATTACCTCGCCCGCGATGTGACGCTCGGCCGTGGAAGTTAGCCCAGTTACCTCGCCGCACTGGCGAAGCAGGGCCTCCAGCAGGTAGCTGGTGGAAGTCTTGCCGTTGGTGCCGGTGGTTCCATAAATGACAGGCAGGTTTCCGTCCACGTTTCCATAGACAAAGGCAGCGAGGTTACCCAGGTGTTTGCGCGGCTGCTCCAGAAGCAGGATCGGCACTTGAATCTGGCCCAGCTGAGCGACAATTTCCGCGCGGCCCGCGGCATCGGTGACTACCGCAGCGGCACCCGCAGCCAAGGCTTTTTCAATGAACTTGGCACCGTGGGTTTTCAGGCCAGGCATGGCCACGAATAGGTCCCCCGGGCGCAGGTCCGCGGTGTTCATGCTGATGCCGGTTAGCAGCACGCTACCCGGGGCGTCTCCCCCAAGTTCAAAGCGTGCGGCAAGCGCGGCCAAAGCCACCGGAACAACGTTGTCCGGGCGGAGGATTGGAGGAATCGACTCTTTCATGGGTATCACCAGTGTGCGGCAATCTGCGTGAGCTTGGTGGTGCTTGGCGGAACTCGGTAGGTGCGCAGGACCTGCTCAAGAATCTGCTTGAACGGCGGTGTGGCACCGATGGAGTTGGAAACGGTTCGCGGCTTGTAAATGGTCACAGCCAAAACGTACTGAGGGTCCTCGGCAGGCGCCATACCGATGAAGGAGATGGCGTGCAGCAGGCCGTAGCCGATGCCGTTGTCGTTAGCGATCTGGGCGGTACCCGACTTACCACCGATGCGGTAACCAGGAATTGCAGCGGTGGAACCAACGCCACCCGTCTGGGCAACGTCGTTCTCTAGCATGGAGATAACCTGGCGCGCGGTTGAGGTCTTCAGAACGCGGATTGCCTTTTGAGGCGCCTGGCCAGGGGTGACGGTACCGTCTGCTGCGGTACAGGTTTCCATCAGCTGAGGGGTTAGACGAACACCCAGATTTGCGAAGGTTTGGTACACGAACGCGGACTGCATCGGTGTCACGGTCATCGCCTGGCCGAACATCGATGTAAAGACCGATGCGTCATCCGGAGCCGTTGCGTGAACGATACCGGATGCCTCACCCGGGAAGTCGACTGCTGTGCGGCTACCGAGGCCGAACTTGGTCCAGTAGTTGTAGCGAGTGGAGTACGGAACCTTCTGACCGATCTGCACGATTCCGGTGTTGGAGGATTCGATCAGCACACCCTGCAGGGTCAGGCGCTCGGTCGGGTGAACGTGGGAGTCACTGATGCGGAATCCGTTGGCCACATAGATGCTCTGCGGCGCCTTCACCTGGGTTAGCGGGGTGGCAACACCCTGGTCAACTGCGGTTGCCGCGGTAACCATCTTCACGGTGGAGCCAGGCTCGAAGGTGGCACGGAAAATACGGGACGAGCGGTTGGCCGCGTCCACAGCCGTGTAGTTGTTCGGGTCAACGCTTGGGGCCTCGGCGGCAGCCAAAATCTTGCCGGTCTTCACCTCAACCACAATCGCGCTGCCCCAGTCGGCGCGCTCATTGCGCACATACTTGGCCATGACCTGCTGCGCGTAGTACTGGAGGTCGCTGTCGATGGTCAGCTTCAGTGTGCCGCCATCCTTAGGCGCAACGGTGATGTCCGCGCTGCCCGGAATCTTGATGCCGTCAACACCGCGCTGGTAGGTTTCCTTACCGTCAACACCGGCAAGGCACTTGTTTTGGCTGTACTCCAGTCCTTCGAGCGGTGTTCCTTCGGCATTGACGAAGCCCAAGATATTGCCGGCAAGTGCACCGTTTGGATAAATACGGTGTGGGACAGCTGCAGGGAAAACCCAAGGGATGTCCAGGCGCTTGATCTTGAGGTAGGTGGCGCCATCCACCTGCTTGGCAACCTGCGAATAGTGCGAAGTGCCCTTGAGTTTGGCAACGACATCGGCCGGCTGCATGCCCAAAATGGCGGCCATTTCTTTAGCTGCGGTGAAAACTGAAACCGTGGTGTCTACGTTGTTGATCTTCGTGCTGTAAGGAGCCACCATCGTCGGGTCCACGTTGATGTCGTAGGACATGACTGTGGTTGCCAGAATTTTGCCGTTGGCATCCACGATGTCGCCGCGCATTGCTGGTATCACTGTGGTGATGCTGCGACGCTGGAATGACTCAGCGTTGATTTGCGGAGCCTGAACGATCTGGAACTGCACTAAACGCGCCGCGAAGATTACGGCAATGAAGACGACAAATGCCATCAGCCTTCGGAGTCTCAGCGCTTCTAGGGAAGGCGCACGATTACTCATCGGCCCACCCTTACTGCCCGGAGGGCTTACTACTTAGTGCGTTGGTGCGGCTGGGATGCCGCCACCACCCAAACCTACTGGAGCGATGGAAGATTTTGCGCCACCGACATACCCCTGTTCAGCCTTCACTCGAGTGCCAGTAGCGGCAGTCGGCTTGGTTTGTGAAGCTGTTGCAGTGTTATCGGTGGCGACATTTGATACGACAACGTTTTCAGTTGCCTTGGCTTGTTCTGCGCTGAGCGCAGCCTTGATCTGGCTGGAGTGCGACTTAGTGGTCCACTCCGCGTTGGCAATAAGGTTGCCCGACACGCGGTCACCAGCATTGATGCTGGCCGCGGCTGGAGCGCCGTAAACCTTCTGACTATTTACATCGAGGAAGACTGGGTTAGCGTTTGCAATCATGCCCATTGCCTGAGCAGCGCTTGCAAGGTTCTGGTTGCTCGAAAGCGAGTCAACCTGCTGCTTGACGATCTGGCTGGAAAGCTCGAGGCGAGCCTTCTCGGCCTTCAGACCGGCCAGCTCGTAGACACCTGAGCTAGTGACCAGGTTCAACACGAGGTTCAGCAAAGCGATCGAGAGAAGACCAAGGGTGATCATGCCGATAAACGCGAGACGCGGGTTAGCCTGACGGTTGGTCATTGCACGGATACCGGAAACCAGGGTGAAGTTTGGACGGCTAACCGATGGCTTGATGTTTGCTACTGCGCTCATGCTGCGTTCCGAATCTTCTCGACAGCGCGCAGGCGAACAGACGCTGCGCGTGGGTTGATCTGAATTTCTTCCTCCGATGCCAGCTCCGCACCCTTCACAACGAGGCGAAGGTAAGGAGCGTGTTCGGGAAGTTCAATTGGCAGGTCCACTGGGGCACTGCTGGTGGCACCCTTTGCGAATGCCTGCTTTACGATGCGGTCTTCGAGCGACTGGTAGGCAAGAACGAGAATGCGACCGCCAACCTTGAGTGCGCTGAGTGCGGCCGGCATGGTCTCGGCCAGAACCTCGAGCTCGCCGTTTACCTCGATGCGCAACGCCTGGAATACGCGCTTTGCAGGGTGGCCGGTGGACTTTCCTGGGATGAAAGGAATGACCTTGGCGATCAGTGCGGTAAGCGCAGCGCTGCTGGTGAAAGGCTCAACCGAGCGAGCCGCGACAATGGCGCGAGCAACCGGCTTGGCGTAGCGCTCCTCGCCGTATTCCTTGAAGATTCGCGCAAGTTCGTTTTCGCTGTACTGGTTCACAATCTCAGCGGCAGTGATTCCGCGAGTGGTGTCCATGCGCATGTCCAAAGGTGCGTCGTAGCTGTACGCGAATCCGCGGTCTGCTTCGTCCAGCTGCATCGATGAAACGCCTAGGTCCAGAAGGATTGCGTCTACGCCATCGAAGCCAAGCTCGTCCACAACATCCGCAATCTCGTTGTAGACCGCGTGAACGAAGTGAGTGCGGCCATCGAAGCGAGCCAGGCGCTCACTTGCCAGCTTCAGCGCGTTGGTGTCGCGGTCGATGCCAATGAGAGTGAGCTGCGGGAAACGCTCCAGGAAAGCTTCGCTGTGACCACCGAGGCCCAGAGTGCCGTCCACCAGAACCGCAGGCTTGCCATCGATGGCAGGTGCGAGAACTTCGATGCAGCGCTCGAGGAGAACTGGAGCGTGAATCTGGTCGATTGGCTTAGCGGACATAGCACCCGGATTTCTGGGTTCTGGCCTGATCCCCATCCGCTTCCCATCAGGCATCGGGGAAGAGTGCCTGAGTTAAGCGGGTGGAAACCACGCCGGAGCCTAGAAGAGCCCCGGAATCACCTCCTCCGCAATCTCGCTGAAGGAAGCGTCACGCTCGGACTGGCTTTCGTTCCAAACCTTGAGGTCCCAGATCTCGGCACGGTTACCCATGCCGATTACGGCCAGCTCACGGTCTAGAGCTGCGTATTCGCGCAGCATCACCGGGATGGTCACGCGACCCTGCTTGTCAGGAAGTTCGTCGGTTGCGCCACTGAGGAGGCTGCGAAGGAAGTCACGGGCAGCCTTGCTGCTGATTGGCGCCTGGCGGATGCGGTCGTTCATCTGCTCGAACTCGCGTGCGCTGAAGACGTAGAGGCAGCGGTCTTGACCGCGGGTGATTACCAGGCCCGAGCCGAACTCGTCGCGGAACTTGGCGGGAAGAATGAGGCGACCCTTTTCGTCAAGGCGTGGGGTGTGAGTGCCTAGCAACATCAGAACCCCTCCCTTCCTTGAACTCCACCTTGGGTCCTTATACCTCCACTTTACTCCAATTCACACCACAAGTGAGGAAATATGCGTATTTTTTCGGTGTTTTGCAAAAGAAATTTCGCGTCGTGTCGCGGAAATTACGAGGTGGAGGGAAATTCATCAAAAAGTGGCGCAAAATGGGTTAAAAGGGCTTAAATAGGTGGAATTTTGGGCAAAAAAATACCGCCGAATGCGAAATTCGGCGGCAGTGGGGTGAAGTGGAGTTACTAGTCGTTCATCCTGCGGTCCCAGCGTTCCTCAAAGAACTCATTCAGCGAAAGCTTGCGGGTTGATCGGCTTTTTGTCGGCCCCTTGGCATCACCGGGGGCGGCAACAGCGGGACCCGCCACCTTCGATGTAGCCACCAGCAATCCGGCCAGAGTCATTACGAAACCACCCACACCCATCCAGGAGTAGTGGACGACCACACCCACCAGAAGCACACCTAAACCACCAAGCACCAGAGCGGCTCCAGCCACTTTGCGGCCGGCCGAACGTTGCTTCTGCCTGTCCGGGGTTTGCTCGGCCACCTTTTTCAGGCGGCGGGCCAGCTGCTCATCATCGGCGTAGAGCGAACGCTCCAGTTCATCAAGAACCTTTTGTTCGTGTTCCGAGAGAGCCATGGCAACCTTCCGTGTAGTGATGATTTTACGTGCGGTTCGCTGTAACGACAAGGGCTTGCAGGTAATCTGGTGGCATGAGCGAAACCGCGAATCTTCTAGCGCTGATTCAAGAGACTCTGGACGATTTCTGCGAGGCGCAACGTGAGCAGTTCCAGGCCATCTCCCCCGATCTTGCACCCGTCATCGACTACAGCAAGGCACTTTTGCAGGGCGGCAAGCGATTCCGCGCTCTATTCACCTACTACGCCTGGACAGGCACCCTGGCTGTTGCGGCCCGCAAGCAGACCCCTGAAGAACTTGCAGCTTCATCGGAGGCCATGGTTGGCATTACCAGCGCATTGGAAATGTTCCACGCGGCGGCCTTGGTTCACGACGACATCTTGGACCAGAGCAACACCCGTCGCGGCGAACCAGCGGTTCACAAAAAGTTTGAAAACCTGCACCGAACCCACGGCTACGCGGGCTATCCGGAGCGTTTTGGCATCGGTGGCGGCGTTCTAGCCGGAGACCTGCTGCTGTCTTGGAGTTCCGAAATGTTTGGTCGTGCTTTGGCGGGTGCCCCCAGCCAGGAGATTCAGGATTCCTGCCGCGATGAGTTTGCGAAAATGCGCACCGAGGTCATGGCAGGCCAATACCTAGACCTGTTGGAAGAAAACGCTGCTCTCACCCGCCCGGCCAGCGAGAGCGTCTGGCGCGCCAACCGCGTGATGCTTTACAAGACAGCCAAATATTCGATGGAAGCGCCGATGCTGATCGGTGCAGCATTCGCAGGCGCTGACGAAGAACTTCTCCACGGTTTCAGCACTTTCGCCATTCCTTTGGGCTTGGCGTTCCAGCTTCGCGACGACATCCTGGGCGTATTTGGAGATCCTGCGGTAACCGGCAAGCCGGTGGGCGACGATCTGCGCGAGGGCAAGCGAACCGTTTTGGTGGGTCTTACCCGTGAATCGCTGAGCACTTCGGTTGCGAAGGTTTTTGACGAGATGCTAACCAGTCGTCACTTGGACGAGGAACAAATCAAGTCGCTGCAGCAGACCATCGTTGGTTCTGGTGCGCTGGCAAAGACCGAGCGCATGATGGAAGACCTCGCAGATCAGGCTCTGGAAGCCCTAAGCGGTCTGGAAATCGGTGAAAGTTCGCGCGAACAACTACGTGCACTTGCGCTTAAGGTAATTCAGCGAGACAGCTAGGCCTTAGAGAAGCGCCTGCGCCAGTCGGCGAATCGGTGCTCGCTTGCCGGCAACTAGCGCGGCCATAGGAGTGCTCTCCAGTGAATCCTCGTAGGTGTAAAGCCACTCCAGAGCTTCGTCCTGGCTGAAACCCGCGTCAAAAAGCAGCTGCAGCGTACCCTTCAGCGTCGGCAGCGGCTCCCCGTTTGCAACTGCATCGGCAGGCACCTTTCGGATGCCATCGATGCGGGTTTCAATCAGGTGGTGGTCTTCAATCAGACGGTGAACCTTGCCCAACGGCAGGTTTAGCGCTTCGGCAACATCCGGGATTGTGAGCCAATTCACATTGGCAAAAACTTCATTCACATCACTAGATTGCCACACTAGTCCACCAACGCAATACCAAAACCTGCATGATTCGCCCTGGAAACCTTTGAGTTTGCGCTGAATACAGCCCTGCCTGCGCGGTTCCGGGCGCCTGAAAAACTACGCTGGTATCGGTGCCCGCGGCTGTTTTAGTGCGCTCGGGCTCGAAAGGGTTGTTTTGTCTCTGGTCCACCAACTGCTGGCTGATCGATACCGCATCGATAGCGCCATTGCTCACGGCGGAATGGCGGACGTCTACCTGGCCACCGATGAACGCCTGGACCGCAAAGTTGCCGTCAAGGTCATCTACCCGCACCTGGCAAAAGATCCTCGTTTCACCGAGAAATTCATTCGCGAGGCCAAAACCGCAGCCAAGCTGAACCACCCCAACTTGGTGAACGTATTCGACCAAGGAACCGCCAACGGCCACACCTACATGGTCATGGAGTACGTTCCCGGCATAACACTGCGTGACGCAATGGACGCCAACAAGCAGATAAGCGCGGCTAATGCGCTCCACCTGCTGATTCAGGTTTTGCAGGGCTTGGCGGCCGCCCACAAGGCAGGCATTCTGCACCGGGATTTGAAACCGGAAAACATCTTCCTCTCCGATGATGGACCCATCAAACTGGGTGATTTCGGGCTTGCCCGCGAGGCTTCCGCACACACCAGCACCGGCACCTTGATGGGCACTATCGCCTACATCGCCCCGGAACTGCTAACCCGCGGGCAGGCTGACGCACGCTCGGATGTGTATTCAATCGGAATCATCCTCTTTGAACTCCTCACGGGCCGTCAGCCATTCGGTGGCACCGACATCGCTCACATCGCGCACCAGCACACCGCGGTTGGAGTGCCAGCGCCAAGCACCGTTTTGGCGGGCATTCCCCCGCTGGTGGACGAGCTCACGCTTTGGGCAACCGCCATGAACCCGCAGCAGCGTCCGGCCAATGCGCAGGTGCTGCTTGACGTAGTAAAGCGCGTTTACGGCGAGCTAAAGGCGGGCAATGGAGCCACCACCCGGCTAGACCTGCCAGAGTTTTCCGGGCACAAGGCAACTCGCGTGATTTCGGTGGACGAAACCGCCGTGATTGGCGATTCGTTTGCTGCGGCCACGGGAATGGCCGGCAGCGATGCCACGGTGAATCTTGCCGGGGCAGCTGCAGGTGCGGCTGCCAGCGATGCCACAGTCAACCTGGCAGGAGTGGCGTCCGGCGCCACCACCGTCATAGGTGACCTGAACATTGAAGAGCAACTACACCCGCTTGAAGTGCTCTCCATGCGCCGCCGCAAGCGCGGCAAGTGGATTGCGCTAACCATGGCAACCAGCGTGCTTCTGGCGTCTGGCGCCGGATGGTGGTTCAGCGCCGGGCCGGGCGGACTCAGCGCGCTCCCTGACCTAACCTCTTCGACGCTTTCCAACGCCCAACAGGTTTTGTCGCAGTACTCCGGTGACGTCTCCATCCAGAAGGAATACTCCAGCACCGTCAGCAGCGGCCTGGTGACCCACACCGACCCCGCCAGCGGCACCAGCTTCTGGAAGGGCAGCCACATCACCATCTTCATTTCCAAGGGCGCGCAGATGGTTGTGGTTCCAAATCTCAGGGGAATGTCGCCGGCTTTGGCAAAAACCAAGCTGGCGGAAGTTGGTTTCAACGCTGGTAGCGCGGATAACTACTATTCATCAGCTCCAAAGGGAACCGTTTTCGACTATCTGGGCAGCGATGGCACCAAGATCGGACTGGGCAGCAGCATCCCGCTCATGGTCTCGGCTGGTAGCCTGCCATCGGTGGTTGGTCAACAGCAGACCGATGCTCTGAAGGCCCTGCAAGCCGCCGGAGTAAAGGTTTCTTCGGTAGCCATGAGCTACTCCGATACGGTGGCGACCGGAGCCGTAATCGCGGTTCAGCTGGCTTCCGACCCGCTACCGCAGGGTGGCAGCGTGACCCTGAGCGTTTCACAGGGTCCAACCACTGTTGTTCTCCCCAACTTCAAGGGAGAAACCCTGGCGGCCGCGCAACTGGCGCTAAAGAGCCTGGGGCTGAACGTAACGGTAAACACCGATCAGCTTCAGTCGGCTTGGGGCGTCGTGAAGGTGAAGTCGATGAGCATCGCGGCCGGCACCGTTGTGAAGCGCGGCACTCAGATCATAATCTCCAACAAGTAGCCGCCAGCTGGTCAAAGAGCCGCCCGGTTAAAGAGACTGTCCCGCCCGGAAACCGAGCGGGACAGCACCTAATCTTGCGTTACTTGTTGCGCGCAGACAGCAACTCAGCAACCAGGAACGAAAGCTCCAGCGACTGCATGTGGTTCAGGCGAGGGTCGCAGAGCGACTCATAGCGAGCCTCCAGCGCGGCCTCGTCGATCTGCTCGGATCCTCCTAGGCACTCAGCCACGTCGTCGCCGGTTAGCTCGATGTGGATACCGCCAGGGAAGGTTCCGGCGGCCTGGTGCACCTCGAAGAATCCGCGGACTTCATCCATCACGTCATCGAAGCGACGGCTCTTGTAGCCGTTCTTGGTGGTGATGCCGTTTCCGTGCATTGGGTCGGTGATCCAAAGCGGCAGGCAATCGGTGCTCTCCACGGCCTCAACCAGCTTTGGCATCTCCTCGCGGATCTTGCCAGCACCCATACGGGTGATGAAGGTCAGGCGGCCTGGCTCGCGGTTAGGGTCGAGCTTCTCGATCAGCGCACGAACGTCGTCAGGGCTGGTGGTTGGGCCAAGCTTTACGCCAATTGGGTTGCGAACGCGTGACAGGAAGTCGACGTGCGCACCGTCCAGCTGGCGGGTACGCTCACCGATCCAAACCAGGTGACCGCTGGTCACGTATGGGGTTCCGGTGCGGGAATCGATGCGGGTCAGCGGACGGTCGTAGTCGAACAGCAGGCTCTCGTGGCTCACGTAAAACTCGGTGGAGCGAAGCGCGTCAAAGTCTGCACCGGCTGCCGCCATGAACTGAATGGCGCGGTCAATTTCCTTTGCCAGGGTCTCGTAACGAGCGTTGGCAGGGTTATCAGTGAATCCCTTGTTCCACTCGTGAACCGAACGCAGGTCGGCGAAACCACCGGTGGTGAATGCACGAATCAGGTTCAAGGTGCTTGCCGAGGTGTGGTACGCCTGCACCAGACGGGCTGGATCGTTACGGCGGCTCTCCTCGGTGAAGTCGTAGCCGTTCACGGCATCGCCGCGGTAGGCAGGCAGAGTCACGTCTCCGCGAGTCTCGAAGTCGTTCGAGCGTGGCTTAGCGAACTGGCCGGCCATACGGCCCATCTTGATGACAGGCAGCGACGAACCGTACATGAGCACAACTGCCATCTGCAGCAGGGTCTTGACGCGGTTACGGATGCGGTCTGCGGTTGCGTCCGCGAAGGTCTCGGCACAGTCGCCACCCTGCATCAGGAAGGCCTTGCCCTGGGCGGCCTGAGCCAGGCGGTCACGCAGGGTGTCAACCTCACCGGCAAAGACCAGTGGTGGCAACTTCGACAGGGTTTCCTTCGATGTGGCGAGCGCCTCAGCCGAATACCAGGTTGGCTGCTGAGCTGCTGCGAGGTTGAGATAGTTGTCTAGTCCCGCGACTACCTGCGGATCTGCTACAACATACGGTTCGTTTGCTCTTGCCAATTTGGTTTCCCTATTCGTTGGTTGGGGTCTGTGTTTGCTGGTGCGGTGCTTACCCGGCGGGTTTAGCGCGCTGCACGAGCCAAGCGGTTTTTGACGCTGGTGGCATAGACATCTTCATAGACCTGTCCACTCAGCTTCCGAAGTTCATACATGATTTCGTCGGTCACGGCGCGAAGAACGAT
This sequence comes from Actinomycetota bacterium, assembly GCA_039800845.1. Taxonomy (GTDB): domain Bacteria; phylum Actinomycetota; class Actinomycetes; order Actinomycetales; family Microbacteriaceae; genus Rhodoluna. Next base: position 14,118 of record JBDLQA010000086.1, on the reverse strand, counting down.
GCGGTCGCCCTCCATGCCTTCAAAGCGACTGAAGTCCAACGGAGTACCGATGGCGATTCCCACGCGGCGAATCTTTGGGAGCTTCTGGCCGATCGGCTGCACCTTCTCGGTGTCGATCATGGCGACCGGGATGACCGGAACCTTTGCCTCAAGAACCATGCGGGCAATGCCGGTGCGGCCGCGGTAGAGCTTGCCATCCGGAGACCTAGTGCCCTCAGGGTAGATTCCCAGCAGGTTCTCCCCCGCCAGCACTTCAAGGCCGGTGTTCAACGATGCTTCCGATGCCTTACCGCCCGAGCGGTCGATTGGCAGCTGTCCGGTGGCGGTAAAGAACCAGCGGCTAAGCGCACCCTTCAACCCCTTACCGGTGAAGTATTCGCTCTTGGCCAAGAAGGTGACAGGACGGCGCAGCATCAGCGGCAGGAAGATGGAATCGGAGAAAGACAGGTGGTTGCTGGCCAGAATGGCAGCACCGGTTGCAGGCACGTTCTCCACACCGCGAATCCACGGGCGGAACAAAACGCGCAGCAGAGGACCAAGCACGAAGGTCTTCAGGAAGAAGTAAGTCATCCCTGGCCCCTTTCGGTCGGTCTTGTGGATACAGACTTAAAGTTTACCGAACGCAACGCGGGCTAGGTCGGCAGCGCCAACCAGTCCGGCGTCATTCAGGAACTCGGCCGCCTTGATTTCCAGTTCCGGGTGGAAACCGCGCGCTGGCAGGTGGCTCAGGAAGGATTCGCGAATCGGATCCATCAGCACAGCGCCCAGCGCAGAGACGCCACCGCCGATTACAACGACTTCGGGGTCCAATACGGCACCGAGGGTTGCGATGGTCTGGCCCAGCCAGCTTCCAAGCTCGGTGATGAGGGAAACTGCACCTGGGTCTTTCTCCAAGATGGCTTGTGCCACCTGAATGCCGGTTAGTTCTCCGGTCTGGTGCTGAATCTCAGCCAAGCGAGCACCCTCTGGCTTACCGCTGGCTGCTAGCTCGCGGGCAGCGCGCAGTAGTGCGGTTCCGGATGCGTACTGCTCGATGCAACCGTGCTGGCCGCAACCGCAGAGGCGTCCCTCTGGCACAACGCGCACGTGACCTAGTTCGCCGGCAACACCGAATCCACCGCGAAGAAGCCTGGAGTCAACAACCACCGCTCCGCCAACACCGGTTCCGATGGTTAGCATCACCATGTGCTTGGAGCCCTTTCCGGCGCCGTAGCGGTATTCCGCCCAGCCGGCCGCGTTGGCATCGTTTTCCAGCAGAACCGGAACGCTAACTTTCGCTTCAACCAGGGCCTTGAAAGGCTCATTACGCCATGACAGGTTTGGCGCGTAAACAATGTTTGCCTGTTCGGCATCTATGTAACCGGCGGCAGCAACACCAGCACCGATTACCTGTTCGCCCTCGCTCAGCTCGTTGATGAGCTTGGCAACCGCGTCTACGATGGCTGCGCTGTCGGATGCGGGCGTAGGCACTCGCAGCTCTCGCACAAGGTTTCCGTCAACGTCAACGAGCGCGCCGGCGATCTTGGTGCCACCGATGTCGATACCCACTGCGTACATGAAAAACCCCTACTTTGTTGGCTAGAGCGTTATAAAAGTCTAACCAACGATGCCCGTTTAAGTCCTCAGACTGCCCTAGAGTAGTGGCTAATACACGCAACTAGGGGTGACAAATATGAAGTCTTACGACCTACCAACATTGGTGGAATCAGAGCTTCATTCCAATATCACCGATTTGCTTGTTGAACGTGAAGAATTCACCCCAAACCTGGCCATTTTTGCCACCCAGCAGACCGATTCCTCGCCTTGGGTTGATGTGAGCGCTGCGGACTTCCTGCAGCAGGTGCGCGAGCTGGCAAAGGGCTTCATCGCTGCGGGTGTTCAGACCGGACAGCGCGTGGCAATCATGAGCCACACCTCTTACGACTGGGCGCTTATCGACTTCGCGCTTTGGTTTGCCGGCGCGGTATCCGTGCCGATTTACGAAACTTCCTCCGCGTCGCAGATGGCCTGGATTCTAAGCGACTCCGGCTCTGTGGCAATCTTCCTCGAGAGCGAGGACATGCTGGAGAAGCTTGATGAGATTCGCGGTCAGAGCGCCTACTTGCGCGAGACCTGGTGCGGTTTTGACGGATCGCTGGACAAGCTTCGCGAACTTGGCAAGACCGTCTCGGACGATGTCCTTGAGGCTGCCCGCACTAAGGCCACCCTGGATGACGTGGCAACAATCATCTACACCAGCGGAACCACCGGACAGCCGAAGGGCTGCGAGTTGGCGCATCGCGGATTTGTTGACCTTTCCAAGAACGCCAAGCTAGAGCTGCCCCAGGTGATTGCCGACGGCCAGAGCACGCTGCTGTTCCTGCCTATGGCCCACGTCTTCGCTCGTTTTGTCTCCGTTTTGGCTGTACACGCCGGCGTAAAGGTTGGTCACCAGGCCGACATCCGCAATCTGGCGAATGCAATGCAGAGCTTCAAGCCGAACTTCCTACTTGCCGTGCCGCGAGTGTTCGAGAAGGTATACAACCTGGCCGAGCAAAAAGCAGAGGCACAGGGCAAGGGCGACCTATTCCGCAAGGCCGCGGCCGTCGCGGTCAAGTATTCACAGGCCCTGGACACCGCAAAGGGTCCGGGTCTAAGCCTCAGCCTCCAGTTCCGCGTTTTCGACCAACTCATTTTCAAGAAGATCCGAGCCAACATGGGCGGCCAGGTTCGCTACGCGGTTTCGGGCGGCGCCCCGCTTGGCGTGCGTCTGGGCCACTTCTACCGGGCCATCGGCCTGATTGTTCTGGAAGGCTACGGCCTCACCGAAACCACCGCGCCAGCGATGATAGCGCGCCCAGACAGCATTCGAATCGGCAAGGTCGGCAGGCTGCTGCCGGGTTGCGGCATTTCCATCGCGGATGACGGCGAGATTCTCCTGCGCGGCAGCAATGTCCTTCTCCGCTACCACAACAACCCGGCAGCCACCGCTGAGGCAATCGTCGATGGCTGGTTCCACACCGGCGACATAGGTGCGCTGGATGACGACGGCTTCCTGACCATCACTGGCCGCAAGAAGGAACTGATTATCACCGCTGGCGGCAAGAACGTTGCCCCGGCACCGATGGAAGACCCGCTGCGCGCAGACCCGCTGATTGGCCAGGCCGTTGTGGTTGGCGACAACAAGCCGTTCGTTTCCTGCCTGATTTCGTTAGATGGCGAGATGCTTCCAATCTGGCTTGGAAGCCACGACCTGGCCAAAGACATGACCATTGCCGAGGCCGCAACTCACCCGGCAGTCATTGCCGAGGTTCAGGCCGCCGTGGACCGCGTAAATAAGACGGTTTCAAAGGCCGAGGGCATTAAAAAGTTTGTGATTCTGGACACCGAACTAACCCAGGAGTCCGGCCACGTTACGCCCTCGCTCAAGGTGAAGCGCAACGCAGTTGTATCGGACTTTGCCGCTCAAATCGCGGAGATGTACGACCACTCTTAGTGGATTTTTAGCGCATGAACCAATCTTGGTCGCGCAGCTTGCGCATGGCGTTCTTGCGCTCTTCCGGCTCCAGGCGGTCCAGGTAGAGGTAACCATCCAGGTGGTCGCACTCGTGCTGCAACGCCTGCGCCATCAGCCCGTAGCCTTCTAGCGTGATTGCCTTGCCCTTCGAGTCAACGCCTTCAACCCGAGCGTATTCGTAGCGTGGAGTCTCGTGCCACAGGCCGGGGACCGAAAGGCAGCCCTCCTGAACCAGACGCTTGGCGCCCTTGACCTCAACCAGCTTCGGGTTGAAGATCACGCCGCTCTTGCCGTCAACATTCCAGCTGAAACCGCGCAGGCCAACGCCAATTTGGTTGGCGGCAACGCCGGCACGGCCCGAAATCTTGGTGGTGGTGTCTAGTAGGTCCTCCGCCAGCTGCTCCAGCTTGGCATCAAAAACCTTCACTTCATCGCAAACGCTTTTCAGCACTGGGTCGCCGAAAAGCCGAATCTCACGGACTGTCATTGCAAAACTCTAGATGCCTGGGATGCCAGAAATGTCAGGAACTGAGGTTTAGTGCAGGCTGTCAACCACCAGGGCTGCAAGCTCACGCGCTGCGTCCTGGGTGGCCTTCTTTAGCTCTGCGAACTTCACAACCGAACCCGCAGCCAGTGCTGGGTCGTATGGGATGCGAACAACCGCGCGCACACGGCTCTTAAAGTGGGCTTCAATCTCGTCCAACTTCACCAGCTGAGTTGCCTGAGTTGCGGTGTTCAATGCCACTACCGCATTTCGAACCAGGTCGCCGTAGTCGTTGGCTTCTAGCCAGGTCAGGGTCTCGGAAGCCAGACGAGCCTCATCAACCGAACCGCCGGAAACAATGACCAAACCGTTGGCACGCTGCAGGGTCGGGCGCATCACAGAGTGAACGATGCCGGTACCGCAGTCGGTGAGCACGATCGAGTAGTAGCGGGCCGCCATGTCGGCAACCACGTTGTAGTCACCCTCGTTGAAGGCCTCGGAAAGCATTGGGTCGTTGTCGGATGCTAGGACGTCCAGACGGGTCACGTCACGCGAAACCATGGTGCTGAAATCGGTGAAGCCATCGATGCTGGCAGCACGGTTCACAACGTCACGCACGGTGAAGCGGGTGTTCTTGCTCACGCGCTCCGCCAAGGTTCCGCGGTCCGGGTTGGCATCGATAGCCACAACGCGGTCTTCGCGGTTCAGGGAAAGCGCCATACCCAGAAGCGTGGTGACCGTGGTCTTACCCACGCCACCCTTGCGGGTCAGCACTGGAACGAACTTGGTTCCGCCATCCAGTGTGGCAGCAATACGCGCGTTTACGGCCTTGCGCTCACGCACTGCCAGGCTGTCTCCCAGGTTGACGCTGCGCAGGGTGAGGAAGTACAGGAAGCGGCGGAAGCCCGACTCCGGGGCCGGACGGAAGCGGTTGCTGGTGTCAATCAGACGCTCAGCGGTAAGCATTGCAGCAGGCTCTGGGGCATCGAATGCCTGGCCGCGGAGGCTGTCACGACGGCTGTAGTTGCTGCGAACGGTGTCAGGGGTTGCCAGCGCGGTGCTCGGCGCAGCAATCGGCTCGAAGTCAGGAACCAGAGCCTCAGTTGCGATAGGGATGCTGGCGGTCGACGGGTTTACATCAACAGTGCCTGCGTCAACTGCGACCTCGGCCAAGTTGTGGCTCTTCGGCTCGTTGGCTGGGACCACTTCGGCGAAAACGTCGGTCGACGGATTCTCCTGGTTTTTACGTCCAAATGCCACTTTTACCTCCTGGTTTAGCCAAACCACCGAAGTGGTTTAACTGCCTGAACATTCTATCCAACAGCAAGAAAGCCAAAACCGAGGGAGCAATAGCAATCCCTCGGTGATGGCTTAAACCTGTGGCTACTCCACTACGAGAATCAGGTCTCCCGCGTCTACCGCCTGAGCCTTGCCGATAGCCAAACGCTTGACTACACCGGCCTTGCTTGCGGTGATGGTCGCTTCCATCTTCATTGCTTCGATGGTGGCAACCGGCTGGCCTACCTCAACGTGAGTTCCCTCAACTACCTGAACGGTAACAACGCCGGCGAATGGCGCTGCCACGTGTCCGATGTTGCTGGCGTCAGCCTTCTCAGCCTGAACGGTAGCGACCTTGATCTTGTGGTCGCGAACCATGATTGGACGAAGCTGACCGTTGAGGGTGGTCATAACGGTGCGGTAACCCTTGGCGTCGGCGCCACCGATGGCCTCGAGGCCAACGTACAGGCGCACACCACGAGCGATGTCGATGACGTGCTCCTTGCCCTGCTCCAGACCGTAGAGGTAGTCAACGGTGTCTACGTTGTCGAGCTTGCCGTAAGTGTCGCGGATCTTCTGGAACTCGGCGGTCGGCGCAGGGAACAGCAGGCGGTTCAGGGTCGCACGGCGCGCATTGGCGTCGGTGCCCTGAAGCACAGCTAGGTCCTCAGCGCTGACGGCGGTCAGCCCAAACTTCGGGTTCTTACCCTGAAGCACCTTGGTGCGGAATGGCTCAGGCCATCCACCAGGCAGGTCACCCAGCTCGCCGGCCATGAAGCCGATAACGCTGTCTGGGATGTCGTAGTTCTGCGGGTTCTCGGCGAAGTCCTTTGGGTCTGCGTTCACAGCCACCAGGTGTAGTGCCAGGTCTCCAACTACCTTCGACGATGGAGTCACCTTGGTTGGACGGCCAAGCAGCTCGCTAGCAGCGGCGTACATGTCCTCCACGCGCTCAAAGTGGTCTCCCAATCCCAGCGCGATTGCCTGCTGACGCAGGTTGGACAGCTGACCACCAGGGATCTCGTGCTTGTAGACACGACCGGTTGGGCCAGGAAGGCCGCTCTCGAATGGCGAGTAAACGTTGCGGACAGTCTCCCAGTAAGGTTCCAGCGCAGTAACTGCGCTCAGTGGAATCTGGGTGTCGCGCTCGGTGTGCGCAAGAGCAGCAACCAGAGCCGATGCCGAAGGCTGGCTGGTGGTGCCGGCCATCGGTGCGCTTGCAACGTCAACAACGTCCACGCCCGCGTTAATAGCGGCCATGAGGGTTGCCAACTGGCCACCCGCGGTGTCGTGGGTGTGCAGGTGAACTGGAAGGTCGAAGCGCTCGCGCAGAGCCGAAACCAGCTTTGCCGCAGCCATCGGACGCAGCAGACCAGCCATGTCCTTGATTGCAATGATGTGCGCACCGGCTTCAACAATCTGCTGTGCCAGGTTCAGGTAGTAATCCAGGGTGTAAAGCTTTTCCTCTGGGTCCAAAAGGTCGGCGGTGTAGCACAGCGCAACCTCGGCAACAGCGGTCTTGGTGCGCAGTACGGCCTCGATGGCTGGGCGCATCTGCTCAACATCGTTCAGTGCGTCGAAGATGCGGAAGACGTCAACACCGGTAGCCGCGGCTTCCTGAACGAAAGCGTCGGTGACCTCGGTTGGGTACGGTGTGTAGCCAACGGTGTTGCGGCCACGCAGAAGCATCTGGATGCAGAGGTTCGGCATTGCCTCGCGCAGCGCAGCCAGGCGCTCCCACGGGTCTTCACCCAGGAATCGCAGTGCTACGTCGTAGGTTGCGCCACCCCAGGCCTCGACCGAGAACAGCTGCGGGGTGAGGCGCGAAACGTGCGGACCGACCTGAACTAGGTCACGGCCACGGACACGAGTTGCCAAAAGGCTCTGGTGGGCATCGCGGAAAGTGGTGTCGGTGACCAAAACTTCCTTGCGGCCACGAAGCTCCTTGGCGAAAGCCTCTGGGCCTAGCTCCTGAAGGCGCTGGCGCGAACCGGCCGGAGCAGGCTTGCTGAGGTCGACTGCAGGAAGCTTCTCCTCGGGGTTCAGACGGCCGTTACGAGGACCGTAAGGCTGGTTGACGGTAACTTCCGCCAGCCACTGAATGATCTTGGTTCCGCGGTCCTGGCTCTGCTTGGCCAGGAACAGCTCCGGACGCTCATCGATGAAGGAAGTGCTGAGGTCGCCCGAGATGAAGGTAGGGTCGCTCATCACTGCCTGAAGGTAGGCGATGTTGGTGGAGACACCGCGGATGCGGAACTCCGCCAGTGCACGGCGGGCGCGGGTAACTGCGCTTGGGAAATCGCGGCCCTTAGCAATCAACTTCACCAACATGGAGTCGAAGAATGGGCTAACCTCAGCACCGGTCGAAACGGTTCCACCATCCAAGCGGATACCGGCACCTCCAGGCGAACGGTAAGTGGTGATCTTTCCGGTGTCCGGACGGAAGCCCTGGGCTGGGTCCTCGGTGGTGATACGGCACTGAACAGCGAAGCCGTGGCAGCTGATCTTGTCCTGGGTAAGACCGAGGTCCTCTAGGGTCTCGCCAGCAGCGATGCGCATCTGGCTCTGGACCAGGTCAATGTCGGTGATTTCCTCGGATACGGTGTGCTCCACCTGGATTCGAGGGTTCATCTCGATGAACACGTGCTTGCCAGCGTTGTCACCGACGGTGTCAATCAGGAACTCAACGGTTCCAGCGTTGGAGTAGCCGATCTCCTTCGCGAACGCTACGGCGTCGCGGTAGAGGGTCTGGCGGAGCTCTTCGTCCAGCAGCGGTGCAGGCGCGATCTCCACAACCTTCTGGTTGCGGCGCTGGATGCTGCAGTCACGCTCGAACAGGTGCGAAACGCCACCCTTGCCGTCTGCAAGCAGCTGAACCTCGATGTGACGAGGGCGCAGAACTGCCTGTTCCAAGAAAACGTGTCCGTCACCAAAGGCACTCTCGGCTTCACGAGATGCCTCGATCAACGCTGCACGGAGGTCATCCTTGGTTGCAACGCGGCGCATACCGCGACCGCCACCGCCAGCGACAGCCTTTACGAAGAGCGGGAAGCCGATGCCGTCAGACAACCCGATGAGTTCGTCGACATCCACGCTGGAGTGGGTGCTCTTCAAAACTGGGACGCCGGCAGCGATTGCAGCTGCCTTTGCGTTTACCTTGTCACCGGCAAGCTCAAGCACGTGCGCGCTTGGACCGATGAAGGTGATGCCGTTCTCGACACATGCGTTCGCCAGGTCTGGGTTCTCGCTGAGGAAGCCGTAGCCAGGGTAGATTGCGTCAGCGCCAGATTCCTTGGCAACACGAATGATTTCAGATACATCCAGGTAGGCGCGCACTGGGTGACCAACCACACCAATCTGGTAGGCCTCATCGGCCTTCATTCGGTGGGCGGAATTACGATCCTCATAAGGGAACACGGCAACGGTTTTTGCACCGAGTTCGTAGGCGGCACGAAACGCACGAACCGCGATTTCACCGCGGTTTGCAACGAGGATTTTCTTGAACATTAAGTTCCTTCCCACATGGTCATCAGGGACGGCCCAAAAAGGTAGCCTAGAGAGGTGCATGTTCTTAGCGTTAGCTCCCTGAAAGGGGGCGTTGGCAAAACCACGGTCTCCCTGGGTTTAGCTTCTGCTGCCTATGCCAAGGGGCTCCGCACGCTGGTGGTTGACCTTGACACTCAGTGCGATGCTTCAACCGGTTTGGGTGCCATCGGGGATTATGAGACAACCGTTGTGGATGTCATCAAACGCCCCGTGCACGGCGTTGTACATAAAGCAATCCTACCTTCCACTTGGAACAAGGCGCAGCCCTCAAAAATAGATGTCTTGGTGGGTGAGCCACTGGCTTCTGCCTACGACTCCCCCAACCCGTCTTTGCACGACCTCTGGAAGCTAGAGCACGCTCTTGCGACCGTGGAAGATGACTACGATTTGGTGATAATCGACACCCCGCCTTCGTTAAACGGCCTGACCAGATCCGCCTGGGCTGCCAGCGACCGCGTTTTGCTGGTTTCAGAGCCTGGCATCTTTGCCGTTAGCGGTGTGAAGAGGGCGATGCAGGCCGTAGACGAGGTGCACGATCAGCTCAATCACCGTTTGGCGCTGGCCGGAGTGGTTTTGAACCGAGTGAACGATAGCTTCACCGAACATGAGTTCCGCCAGCAGGAGCTCGGCCAGATAGCAACCGATGCACTGCTGCCAATCTATTTCCCGGAGCGAGCCGCGGTTCAGCAGGCTCAAGGTGCAGCGCGCGCCATCCACTCCTGGCCGGGACCTGTAGCCGCGGCCATTTCTGCCGATTTCGATGCCCTGCTGGAACTAATCCAGGCTTCGCTCAGCGAAGTTGCCCAGAAGCGCCGCCGTGGCCGTACCGCAAGGCGGGCCCCGAAGGACGAAAGCAAGCAGTCGTTCTTCCGCCGCCTCCGCCCAAACGCCAAGCCGGGCCAGGACCTGCAAAACTAATCCCCTGAAGACCAGCCCCTGAAAACCAGCCCCCGGGTGCTCGTCAATCCCAGGACTACACACTCCCGACAAACGAAAAAGGCCCAGCCGAAGCTGGACCCAGAAGTTTCGTTTTAGCTATACCGCTCGCTTCTTTTCACGTCGGCTAGCAAGCTCGTCAATCTCGCCAACAGAGTCGGCGTGAATGTTTGACAGAGTGGCCTCAACCTCGCGAAGCGCTTTACCCACAGCGATACCAAATACGCCCTGGCCACGGCCTAGAAGGTCGATGACCTCATCCTGGGTGGTGCAAAGGTAGACGCGTGCGCCGTCCGACATCAAAGTGATGCCAGCCAGTTCGTTGATTCCGCTGGCGCGGAGCTCCTCGATGGCGGTACGGATCTGCTGAAGGGAAACACCAATGTCCAGCAGGCTCTTGACGAGCTTCAAAACTAGGACATCGCGGAAAGAGTAGAGGCGCTGAGTACCGGAACCCGAAGCACCGCGAACCGATGGCTGAACCAAAGCGGTGCGGTCCCAGTAGTCAAGCTGGCGGTAGGAAATGCCGACGGCCTTCGCGGCGGAGGTTCCGCGGTAGCCCGAACGCGAATCGGTTGCAGGCAGGTCATCGCTGAAAAGGGTGTCGGCGTAGTTGGAGTCAGGTGTGCTGAAATCTTGGTCAGACATACCTCTACCTTTCGCCGAATCAAAACCTCAAACCAAAGGTTCAAGTACAGGTTTAATTCTGCTAATCGATTGAGTCAATACCCCGCAGAAGACCGTGACGGCGTGTCGGGCTTAATCACGCGGATTTCACCCCTTTTGGGGCGGAAATGCGGAAACGAGTTTTAAATCTCGATTTTGCCGATGAAGCTGTTGATCAGCTCGGTCCGGATGGTGTCGAACTGCTGCTCGATTTCGCGAGCGTAATCGGCAGCCTTGGCACGAGAGGAACCATCGCGGCGGCTCTGTACCGGCGCCAGAACACCCTCGATGATGGCGATTTCTCTGTCGATGAGGGTCTTGTGACCATGCAGGTGACGCGGGGTGATTCCAAAACGACGGAGGTTCACGAGCGCACGAGCAATCTCAAGAGCAGCGAAGTCAAATGGCTCGGCCCCGAGGAACTTCATCTCCTGAGCCTCGGCAATCATGCCTTCAGTGATTCCAGTTTCAGCCGTTAGCTCAATGCGCGAAATCTTGCGCGCACGCAACTTACGCAGCACCGGCTCCGGAGCTTCCTGGTCGCCAGGGAGGCTGGCGCTAACGCCTGCATCCAGCTGGCTCAGGTAGTCAAGGATCACCTTCAGCGGCAGCTTACGGTTCTGAAGTTCCAGAATGATGCGCAGGCGCTCAATGTCATCGGTGGCGTATTTGCGGTAACCACTACTGGTGCGCTGCGGGGTGATAAGGCCTTCGTCTTCCAGGAAGCGCAGCTTCGAGGAGGTTAGGCCCGGGTAGTCGCCATCCAGCTGGTTGATGACCTGACCGATGGTGTAAAGCTTCTGGCCGCCCGCAATGTGCAAGCGGGCTTGAGGTGACGCAGCCACTACACGCCTCGCTTATCGAGTGGCGATGCATAGAAGGTCATTCGGAACTTGCCGATCTGAACTTCTGCGCCGTCATCCAAAAGTGCGGTGTCAATGCGCACGCCATCGAAGTAGGTGCCGTTGAGAGAGGCGACGTCCTTGACCTCGAAAGAGGTGCCGTGGCGAAGGAATTCTGCGTGACGACGAGAAACGGTCACGTCGTCCAGGAAGATGTCTGCGTTTGGGTGGCGGCCGGCGGTGTTAACATCCTGGTCCAGCAGGAATCGTGCACCGATGTCGGCTCCGCGCTTCACGATTAGCAGTGCGTGACCACTTGGAAGAGCTGCGATGGCTTCTGCCTCATCGGTGGACAGGTTTGCACCCTGCTTCGCGAGCAAATCCTCGCTAAAGCGCAGGGTATCGCTAACCTCATCGCGACCCGAACCGGCGGAAAAAACCATTTTCTTGTAACTCCTCAAGGCAAGCCTATCGGCTTGCGCGTGCCCCTAAAACCAGATCTCGTACTTGTTTTACATAGACGAAACCTGCCCACCAATACAGCCCCGCTCCCCAAAGCGCAAAGGCCCAAGCGATGGGCAGAATAATGAAATTAGCGGACTCAAAGACGTTTGCCAAGAGAAGCAGGGGAAAAGCATAGAGAAGAGCGAAAGTGCCCGCTTTTCCAAGGTAGTGAACAGGTAACGGACCGTAACCTTGGGTCGCCAAGACCGGGTAGACAATCAGGAGCATCACGTCTCGGGCGATGATCACAGCGGCCAGCCAAGCCGGAATAACTCCGGTTACAACAAGACCAATCAAAGTCGTGAAGATGTAGAGGCGATCTGCGGCGGGGTCGATCAGCTTTCCAAGGCGCGTCACCTGGTTGTACTTGCGCGCGATGAAGCCATCGAGGAAGTCGGTAAGCCCGCTAAAAGCCAGCAGAACGATGGCCAGCACACCCTGATGGCGCAGGATCAACCACAGGAAAACCGGAATCAGCAGAAGACGAAGGAAGCTAAGCAGATTCGGCACGGTCTTTGCCTCATGCCACATTGATTTCCGCTGGTCTGCCATGTGATTGAGTTTAGCGTTCCACTTGAAGGTTAAAAACCGACCGTCGGTGCGAAAAACTCACACCTCCTCCCAAATCCGAACCACACCCGCAGACAAAAAATAAAACGCCCGGAAAGGGCGTTCCATTTTTTGTCGGGCTGACCGGATTTGAACCGGCGACCCCTTGTCCCCCAGACAAGTGCGCTACCAAGCTGCGCTACAGCCCGTGCACCAACCCGAAAGGAGTTGGCAACCACTCAAGTTTAGGCGGTTTACGCCAGGCCCAGCGTCTCGATGCTCTTACGCAGGGTGGCGGCCGATCCGCGGAACTTGGCCAGCTCCTCATCGCTCATGTGCACCTCAACCGGCTTGTCCGCTCCCCTGCGGTTCACGATGGTGGGAACGCTCAGCGCCACATCACTTACTCCCAGGTAGTCCTCCAGCACCGATGAAACCGGCAAGATCACGCCTTCATCTCGCAGAACGGCTTCCACAATGCGCGCTGCCGAAAGCCCGATCGCAAAGTTTGTCGCACCCTTGCCCTCGATCACTCGGTAGGCCGCGTTCTTAACATCGGAGGCGATTTGATCCAGCTCATCCAGTGAAAGCGGCTTGTGATTGCTGGCCTGCCAATCGCTGAGCGAAACCGGGCCGATGGACGCCTCTGCCCAAAGCGGGAACTCGCTATCGCCGTGCTCGCCGACGATTAGCGCGTGCACGCTCTCGGTGCTTACACCTAGGCGCTCGGCAAGTTGCCACCTGAGACGGCTGGAATCCAGAACAGTTCCCGATGAAAAGACCCGGCTAGCCGGAAGCCCCGAGAAACGGACCGCCGCATAGGCCAAAACATCGCAGGGGTTAGTGACCAAAAGGAAAATGGCGTCAGGGGCCAACTTCACAAGTTGCGGCATCAGGTCCCTGAGGATGGCCACATTGGTTCCAGCCAGCTCCAGGCGGGTCTGGCCGGGGTTTTGCTTGGCTCCAGCAGTAATAACGACAACGTCGCTGTTACGAACCACCTCGAGGTCGTCACCGCCGTAAACCCGAGACGGAGCCGTGAACTGGCTGCCGTGCGCCAGGTCCAGCACTTCCGCTTCAACCTTCGCTTTGTTGAGGTCGTAGAGCGCTACTTCACCAGCGATTCGCTTGATGAGAAGCGCATAGGCGGTGGCAGTGCCTACCGCTCCGGCACCGATGATTGAGACTTTGCTTCTTTGGTTCATATGGGCAGTCTAGACCTCCAAAATGCACAAAATCCCCCGCACAGCGAGGGACTTTGTAAGGCAACTCTTACTTGAAAGCATTCAATAAGAACGCTGCCCGTGGTCTTAGTTGGTGCGCTTGCGCTTCTCTCGAATGCGCATGTTGACCTCGATTGGAGTTCCTTCGAATCCATAGGTTTCGCGCAGACGGCGCTGAATGAAGCGACGGTAGCCCGGGTCCAGGAAGCCGGTGGTAAAGAGAACAAACTTCGGCGGACGTGTGCTGGCCTGGGTAGCGAACAGAATGCGTGGCTGCTTTCCACCGCGAACAGGGTGTGGGGTCTCCATAACCAGCTCGGATACGAAAGCGTTGAGCTTTCCGGTAGGAATACGCTTATCCCAGCTGTCCAGAGCAACTTCCAGAGCCGGAACCAGCTTCTCCAAGTGGCGGCCGGTCTTGGCACTGATGTTCACGCGCGGAGCCCAGTCAACGTGAGCAAGGTCGCGCTCAATCTCGCGCTCCAAGTAGTGGCGGCGCTCGTCATCCAGCTGATCCCACTTATTGAAGGCAAGCACCAGTGCGCGGCCGGATTCCAGAACCATGTCGATGATTCGGATGTCCTGCTCGCTGAT
>JBDLQA010000085.1:0-8415 GCA_039800845.1 Actinomycetota bacterium | reverse complement strand
GCTTCCGGGTGGCGAACCCCTTCAACAAAAGCGAGCGGCGACTGCATGTGGCTCAGGCCTCTAGGTCTTCGATCCGAAAAGCCTGCAGGCGGGAACGCGAATGTCTCACAACTCAAGTATGCGGCGGGGACTCCAAACTCCGCCTCATTTCTTTTGGCTTGGAGGCAACACCTGCGTCATGACGTCGACAATCATGTCACCGGCGAGGCGACGATACTTATCATGAAGGTTGGCATCGAGCATGTCTCTGCCGAAGATCGACTTGAAGGTGTGCTGGTTTGCCACCTGAAAAATGGAATAAGCGCTGATCATCATATGTGCGTCGAGAGCATCAATGTCACTGCGGAAAATGCCCCCATCAACTCCGCGTTTGATAATGGATTCCAACGTAAAAATGGCTGTCGAATTCAAATCCCTAATTCGCTGCGATTTCTCTAGATGTTCAGCCCGATGGATATTCTCGATCTGAACTAGCCGAATGAATGCCTGATGTGAGGTGTGATGGTCGTAGGTAAATTCAGCCAGTTGTCTCAAGGCTAATAGCGGTTCTAAATCATCGACATTTAGGTTGGTTTCCAACAATCGGACTTCTTCGTAGGCTGCCTCCAACACGGCGAGGTACAGGCCTTCTTTTGATCCAAAGTAGTAGTAGATCATGCGTTTGGTTGTTGCCGTATCCTCGGCAATTTTGTCCACACGCGCCCCGGCGAATCCCTGATTAGCGAACTCGACCGTAGCTACCGCCATAATGTCGCGCCTGGTACCTTCAGGGTCGCGCTTGCGAACTTCGACCGCAGGTAGATTTTCCGCCATTGGCTCGCTCGCTTTCTAACTAAATAGTGAAAAGGTTCTCAGACAAAACTACCCGAGATCTCAAGCCCCTTTAATTTGATTTCTGAGCTCGGCTAACTTCCTGAGATCGTTGCGAAGCAAGCCGAACGAAGGAGTTATAGGCGCCGTAACCATCGTATGTTCCAAGCCTCTGCACGACCTCGGCAAAGAAGCGCCCTACTTGAACTGTGTAAAAATGAAGGAACGTTCCATTCTCATCTCGATCAAACAGGATGTTGAACTCCATAAGCTCCGCAACGAATTTGCCATCCAATCCCAATCTGGCACCAAGATCTTCGTAATAGTTTGCGGGCACCTTCAAGACATTTAGCCGGTTTGCGTTTGCCGTGCGAGCACTTTGAAAAATGTCAGCTGATGAAAACGCTACGTGGCTGACTCCAAGCCTTGAGTTCATGAGCTCCGGGTTAACATTCAAGGCCAGGCGCACCGAACGGCTCACGTTGTTTGCGCTGCGAGAACGAACTAGACCGTACTCGCTCGGCAAATCGAGTTCTGGCTCTAGCTCTAACCCCAAAGCTGACCTAAGGAAAAGGGTAGTCTCACTTGACCTTGCGGCAGGTTCACTGAGTGCAATATGGTCTATGCCATTGATGCCAGACAAAGTTGGCACTGTGCCGTGAATTTCTGTGGTCGTATTAAATTCAGCAGTCCAGTCTTTGCCAGAACCTGTCACTTCACCGACAAGAATGCTCATGCCATTTGGGGCTTTGACTACACCGAAGTCGGCCTCTTCTCCAATGCGATCGCGCGGTTGGACCTCGTATTGCAATCCCCTCATTCGCGCCATTGCCTGGCTCCTTGAGTTGTACTCAAGAGCAAATGCAATCAACTCTGGTTCAGCTGTCACGGCTCCCGAATTCACCACCACGTTGGCGTGCCCATTCGCCCATAGCGTGGCGTTCTTGCGCACGTGTTTGCCCATCTTGGAGAAGCCGAGACCGGCTAAAAGAGACTCGAGTTCGCTGCCTTCCCCCGGGGCAAACTCTACAAACTGAACTCGATTTGGTTCTTGGAGAACGGGGAGTTGGGCGAGCGCAAGGCCGTCAATGGCGAAAACTTGGTCCTCCCTCACTACTTGATCCTCCAAGTAAGTGAGAGACCTGCGGCCATCGCGCGCCGTAGCACTTGGGCTACCTTGTCGGTAAACGTCGTTAAAGATCTCGAGTGAAATTGGGCCTCTATAGCCAGCTCGCAAGACCCGAGCCACGAAATTCGGAATGTCCCAGCCTCCTTCGCCAGGGAAAAGACGATGGTGTCTGCTCCACGAGAGAACGTCGAGGCTCAACAGCGGTGCATCAGCCAACTGAACAAAGAAAATCTTTTCGCCCGGAATTTCATCGATAAGGTTGAGGCTCGTCCCACGGGACAAAATATGGAAGCTATCTAGGCAAATACCAAGATTCGGGTGGTCTACTTCTTTGACTAGCTTCCAGGCGACATCGTAGGTGGAAACATGGCGCCCCCAGGCTAGAGCCTCGTAGGCTACTTTCACCCCGAACTCATTGGCGAGGTTGGCGAGACCACCTAACTGGTCTACAAAGATGAGATGGTCATCAGACTCCACTGTTGCCACATTCGAACAGAGCAAAATGGTGTCAACGCCGAGTTCCCCCATTAGGTTGAACTTGTGCCTGGCCCGCTCGAGATTCAACTTGTACTGCTTCGCTGAAACCCCCTCAAAATCGCGAAACGGTTGATAAAGGTCTAGGGTTAGTCCGTTGTCGGCTAAGACGTGCCGAAATGCCGCTGGAGTTAAGCTGCTCGCGACGAAGTCGTTCTCGAATATTTCCAATCCATCGAAGCCTGCTCGCGCAATTGCGGTGATTTTTTCGCGGAGAGAGCCAGCTATAGAAACCGTGGCAATAGAAGTCCTCACTATATGCCTCTTGCTCTAGTGAGCGCCGACTCATCGTCCAGAAGTTCATGAAAGTGGAAGCGCATCCGGTCTATATCCGGCTCGAGCCCAGTAATCAGCCGAAGACTGTCCACCGCCTGACCAAGCGCCATCCAGCCACCAGAAACCACAACATGGCCAGCCATGCGGGCTCGAGCGAGGAGCTCGGTTTCGATTGGTCGGTACACAACATCAGCAACCCAGGCAGTTGGATTCAGGGAGTCTATTGAAAATGGAATTCCAGGGTGCCCGTACATGCCAATGGGTGTTGCCTGCACGACACCGTCGACTTGGCTGAGAAGCGCCAAGGCCTTTGCCATGGGAAGCGCAATCATCTGGGTGTTTGGGAACAAGGCTTGGTATTTGCGAACTAGGTCATCTGCTCTGTCCAAATTGATGTCTGTCAGAACAAGTCGTTTTACTCCCCACTTGAGGAGCGCATAGGCGGTTGCACCTCCTGCACCTCCAGCGCCCACTTGCAAAACAAGATCTCGTTCTCCTGCTGGAATACTCTGCTGAAGCGCAAACGCAAAGCCCGAACAATCTGTGTTTTCTCCGTGTGGATCTAGTCCCAGATTCAAAACCAGGTTTGTGGCACCAATAGCCATAACTTCTGCGCTTCGAGAAGCCAGATTTGGCAGCGCTAGCTGCTTGAAAGGGTGCGTGACATTCACAGCGCGATAGCCCGTTTCGGCAGCCGCTTTCAGAACTTCCGCTATACCCATACCGCGAAGATCTGGCTGCAGTAAATCGATGATTCGGTATTCGTAGTCCAGCCCGAGGTGTCGCGCTTCGGTCATGTGAAGGTCGGGTGTCAGCGAGTGCTCAATGCTCTCACCGATCAGCCCAACTAGGTAGCTTTGGCTCATGCCCCGGCCTTTCCAGGTATGGCGTTGTTGCTAATTAGTTGGCTGAACCATTTCGCTGAGGCCTTAGGAGTTCTCACCTGAGTTAGATAATCCACGTGAACGATGCCGAATCGCTTTTCGTATCCGAGCGCCCATTCAAAATTGTCTAGGAGTGACCACACGTAGTATCCGCCAATGTTTGCGCCGCGCTCAATCGCTCGTTCCACCGATGCAATGTGATCCCTCAGGTAGTCGACTCGCCGATGGTCCAAGACCTCGCCAGCATCGTTTGGGCCGTCATCAAAGGCCGCTCCATTTTCCGTAATGAAAAGCTGAGGCAACTTTGGACCGTACTCGCGGGTCCAGCGAACGAGCAAGTCACCAATTCCCTGAGGTGTAATCGGCCAGCCCATATCAGTAAGTGGACCAATTGGTTTGCTCTCAATCGATGCTTGAATGAGCTCAGAAATAATGCTCTGTTTCATCTCGGCAGGGCCATTCACTTGATGGCCGATTCTGGCGTTGGAGTAGAAATTCACCCCTAGCCACTCGATTGGTTGAACCTCCAAATCGCCCTCGCGAACGACGAAGCGCAGATTATCACCGTAAATCTCATAGGCAAGTTCTGGATACTCGCCCCGCAAAATCGCATTCATCCAGAAGGTGTTTTGATTCATGTCCAACACCGAGGCAGCGCGCATCTGGAACGGGTCGGTGATGTCGTCAACGTCGGGCATGGTCTGGTTCAGAACCGGACCAACCAGCGCGTTTGCGACCGTGTCATGGAGCGCCTGGGTGGCTAGGTTGTGTCCAACTACTGTGTGGTGAGCCGCTGCGATGGCCCTTGCAAAGTCGGTCTCACCTGGTGCGTGCAGCCCCAGACCGTGACCAAGCCAGGAAACACACCAGGGTTCGTTGATTGGGGCGAACCGCTTTACTCGATCTCCAAAATGGCTTCCCACAGCGCTGGCGTAATTAGCAAACGGCTCCAGCACAGAACGATCCGCCCAGCCTCCAAGGTCACCCAGCGACTGTGGAAGATCCCAATGGTAGAGCGTGACGTTTGGTTCAATTCCCGCTGACAACAGGGCGTCAATGACTCGATCATAAAAATCAAAACCCTTTGGGTTCCTAACTGAGTCACCGTTCGGAAAGAGCCTCGACCATGCGATTGACATACGGAAGTGCTTGACTCCGAGTTCCTGCATCATCCGAATGTCTGCTGGAAAAAGGTTATAGAAATCGCAAGCCGTCTCGCCGGTATCACCGTTGACAACCTTGCCTGGAATACGGCTGAAGGTATCCCAGATACTTGGGCCGCGGCCGTCGACATCGGTTGCGCCTTCAATCTGGTAGGCCGCGGTGGCCGCACCCCAGATGAAATCGGATGGAAAACTGCTCATGCTTTACTTGGCTTCCAGATTCTGAGAGGCGAGGAGTGCTTCGCGTTGGCGGCGGCGCTCTGCCTGAAGGCGAGGGTGGGGAACTGGCGATGCCATCATGAGTCGCTTGGAGTAATCATGTTGCGGGTTCGATGTGACCTGGTCTCCGCCACCCCACTCAACAATTTCGCCTCCATACATCACGGCCACCCGATGTGAAACGTGACGAACCACGGCTAGGTCATGACTGATGAAAAGGTAGGCCACGCCGGTGCGCTGCTGAATCTCTAGGAACAGATCCAAAACTCGCGCTGAAGTTGACAGGTCCAGCGCTGAAACTGGCTCATCAGCAACTATCAGCTTGGGGTTTAGGGCAAGGGCGCGTGCGATGGCGATTCGCTGACGCTGACCACCGCTGAACTCCTTAGCTCGTCTCTGACCTGCATCCGATGGGAGAGCAACCGCATCCAGCAGTTCGCGTACCCGCGCCTGTGCCTCCGCTGCCACGACTCCCTGGGCCCGCAGCGGCTCGGACAAAATCTGTTCGATGGACATCGATGGATTTAGCGAGGTAAATGGATCCTGAAATACCACCTGCATGTCGCGGGCGATTTCCTTGCGCTCCATACGAGTTGCGTGGGCGATGTCTTTGCCCTCGAAAATGAGTTGTCCGGCCGTTACCGGTGCTAAGCCCAAGATGGCCCGCCCTAGTGTGGTCTTGCCGCAGCCAGATTCCCCGACGAGGCCAACTGTTTCTCCCGGGCGGATGTCAAGAGACACTCCCTTGAGCGCCTTGAAACCGGAGCGGCCGAGTTTCTTGCCGTGGTAGGTCACTTCCAGATTCTGTACGTCTAAAAGTTTTGCCATTAGGCGTTCTCCTTTTCCTCGTAAGGTTCGCGGGCTGGACCGTTTTCATCCAAGATTGCGCCAAGGAGCTCGCGAGTGTACTGGTGCTGCGGGTTATCGAAAATGTCATAGATTCCGCCGGACTCGATGACTCTTCCGTGCTGCATCACAGCTACTCGGTCGCACAAATCTGCAACGACACCGAAGTTGTGAGTCACCAAAAGAATTGCCACACCCGTGCGCTTTTGAAGGTTTCGTAGAACGTCCAAGATTTCCGCCTGGATGGTGACGTCAAGCGCCGTGGTCGGTTCGTCCGCGATGATCAAATCTGGACCGCAGGAGAGGGCCTTCGCAATGAGCACTCGCTGCGCCTGTCCACCCGAGATTTCGTGTGGGTAGGAACGGAAGGTTTTCTCTGGGTTTGGCAGGCCTACCATCGAAAGTAACTCGAGGGCACGGGCCTTCGCCTCTGCTTTGCCAAGCTTCATAACCGCGCGTAGTGGTTCGACCATCTGGGAACCAATCGTGAAAGACGGGTCGAGGTTGCTCATAGGCTCCTGAGGAATGTAGCTAATCCTGCGGCCCCGAAGCCGGTCAAACTCCTTGGCGGAAATCTGCGCCAAGTCATTGCCCTCAAACTCGATGGCTCCACCTAGGACAGTGCCGCCCTGTGGCAGTAGACCTAAGAGCGCAAGTGCGGTTTGGGTTTTGCCCGAGCCGGACTCACCTACGAGACCCACAACCTCACCCTTGTGGATGCTTAGGTTGCCGTCGTGAACCACAACCTTGTAGTTCCCTCGTCCCTGCAGATAGCCGATTTCCAGATTCTTGATCGAGAGAATTTCAGCACCGACACGGTCGGCTTCGGCGTGAACAATCGCAGGGATAGCAGCCTCAGTGCGCACGTGCGCCTGAAGGCTTTTCCGAGTGCTACGCCTAACCCTCACGCCAGAGCGCTCAACCTCATCACGAAGCGTGGTTGCGAACAGAACGATTGATACAAGCAGCAGAGCTAAGCCAATAGACGGCCACAGCAATCGAACTGGGTGGTTCCAGATGTTCGCGAAGCCATCCATGAGTAGAGAGCCCCAGGAGATTGTGTCGGTGGTTCCAAACCCGAGGAACTGAAGACCCGACTGAATTGAGATGGCGATTGACGCCACGATTCCACTCTGGATGATGATTGGAGCCCGAACCACTCCGAGAACGTGTCTCGTGATGATTGCAAAATCGCTCAGACCTGAGACTCGAGCAGCATCAACGTAAATCTCATTTCGCACGCCTCGGACGGTAACAAACATCAGTCGGAAGAATGCTGGGGACAGCAGGAAGCCGTAAATAGCCATCGCAAGGTAAAGGTTGTTTCCCAGTACTGCAGCTGCGGCCAACAAGACCACAAGACCTGGGAGGGCCTGCAGGATGTTACTGAGCCAGTTGCCAACACTGTCCCAGAATCCGCCGAAGTAGCCGGCCAACAGGCCTAGGGTGCAACCGACTAGCAGCGCTATAGATACACAGAGCAAGGCCCCGCTTATGGTGAACTGGGTTCCCAAAATCATTCTGCTGAAGATGTCGTGACCCAGGTCATCGGTGCCCATGATGTGCGCGGGAGTTGGGTCAAGGCTTAGGGCGTTGTAGTCGGAAACCAGTGGGTCGTAGGGCATGATGGCCCTTGCGAAGAGGGCAACCAAAGTAAATACCAGCACCATGGCTGAAGAGAAAGCTCCTACTGGGTTGGTAATCACCTTGTAAAAGAGGTTGCGTTCCTTTTGGTTCGGGTCTCGCAACATGGAAATTAGGTTTGTGGTCATGCGAGACGAACCTTTGGGTTTAGAGCTGCGGACAGTAGGTCGATAACGAAATTCACCGAGATGACGATTAGGGCCATCGTTGTTACCACACCCATGACTGCAGGAATGTCTTTAAGGCCAGTTGCCTGGACTGAGAACGACCCCAGACCTGGGATCGAAAAGATCTGCTCGATTATTACGATTCCACCGAGCATTCCAACAAACTGAAGTCCCAGAACCGAGAGAGCGGGGCCGGCGGAATTGCGCAGAACGTGCTTGAGAATGACTCGCCGGAAACTAAGACCGCTTGTACGAAGGGTGCGCACGTAATCGTTTTGCAGCGTGTCCTTAACGGCACCGCGGATCTGCTGAGTAAGCGAGGCGAGGCCCGTAAACGCGATAGCGGAAATTGGCAGTGTCGCGGATTTCAGAAAGTCAGGGAAGCTCTGGCTTGGTGGAGTCCAGCCCACGGCGTTGAACCAGTGATGAACTACAGCGAACTGGGCAACCAGAGCGAAAGCCACCAAGAAGTTTGGAATTGCGAAGCCAACAAGTCCAAGCACTTGAACCAGGCGATCAATCCAACCTCCTTTTACCGCAGCTAGTACTCCGAGGGTCAAGGAAACAACGGCAACAATTACCAGGGATGTAACAACCAGTGTCAGAGTGACCGTCAGGCGCTGGCCGATCATGGTGGAGACGGGGTCTGGGAATGTCCAAGCGGCACCAAAGTTCCCAGCTACCGCATTGGTTAGCCATCCCCAGTAAGACTCAAAGAAGTTCTGATTCAATCCGTGGGTCGC
>JBDLQA010000084.1:0-6063 GCA_039800845.1 Actinomycetota bacterium | reverse complement strand
GCAACTGGCTTGGCTGGAGCGGCCTTAGCGGCTGCGGTCTTGGCGGCTGGCTTAGCAGCCGCGGTCTTCTGAGTAGTCATAACTCGATTTTGCCCCAGAGTTTGTTTACCTGCTATTCACTTTGAAAGTTAGTGAAATGAATTCTTCGTTTACTTGGCAAACAACCAGAACATCGGAAGCAGGGCCATGGCCAAAGCCGCCAGCCCTAATACAAACTGGCTCAAACGTCCCGATGCCCAGCCCCCAAGTAGTTTTTTATCCCGGGCCAATACCCACACGATAACCATTAGGGCGGGTGCCGCCAAACCATTGCACACCGCGGCCAGGAACAAGAAGAACATGGGTGGAATGCCGATGAAGTTCAGCAGCAACGCGATGATCATGGAGGCCACGATCACCCCATAAAAGGCGCGCGCCTGTCGCGGCTTGAGCTCCAGAGATTCGCGCCACCCAAAGGTCTCGGCCACTGCATAGGCGGTTGAGCCCGCAAGCACGGGTACAGATAGAAGTCCCACGCCAAGGATTCCCAACAGGAACAAGAAGCCCGCAAACGGACCCGCGATTGGGGTCAGCGCCTTGGCGGCATCCTCGGCTGAGCTGATCTGGGTGATGCCATTCACGTGCAGCGTAGCCGCAGCGGTAACCATGATTGCGAACATGATGAAGACGCCGGTGAGCATTCCGCTGAATACATCGCCGCGCATTGCATCCACGTGGTTCTTGTCCACCTCCGCGCCTTGGTCGCCGCGCTCCTCCACTTCCTCGGCCGCCTGCCAGAAGAAAAGGTAAGGGCTGATGGTGGTGCCGGCTAGGGCTATCAGAAGTTCAATAGTTGCTTTTGTGAAATTTATCTTCGGCAGCAGCGTGCTGGATGCCACCGTGGCCCAATCGACCTTGGCCACAAACATCACCGCGACGTAGGCCAGCAAACTGAGGCAAAGCCATCGCAGCACTTTGGAGTAGCGGTGATAAGGCACCACAATCTCCGCAACCGCCATGACCAAGGCAAAAGCAATCACACCAACCGTCTGGTCCACCGGCACAATCAGCCGCAGTGCGGCCGCCATCGATGACAGGTCCGCAGCGATGTTTACCGTGTTTGCGAAGGCCACCAGCAGCACAGCCAGAAGCAGAACCCAGCGAGGCATTCTGGCCTTAATGATTGCCGCCAGGCCCTTGCCGGTGACCAGAGCCAGACGAGCGCAGGCCTCCTGGGTGGCGTAGGCGAGTGGCAGGAGAGCCGGCGCTGCCCAGAGCATCGAATAGCCTGACTGAGCACCCGCCTGCGAGTAGGTTCCGATGCCGGATGGGTCATCATCGGCGGCACCGGTGACAATTCCAGGACCCAGCCGATGGAAGTAACCGGGCGCGTGGATGGACTTACGAGCCGGGTGATGTTCACCCCTGCCCGCAGCATTCTTGAGGTGCTTTGCGCCTTTGCTAGCCATGGTGCCTCCTGCTCTCAGCCTAGGCGCATTAGGTGGCCGCTAGAACAGCGTCGGTACTTCGCTCTTCATGCCACGCATCGACTCATAGTCCAAGACCAAGCATTCGATGCCGCGATCGGTGGCCAGAGTTCGGGCCTGCGGCTTGATCTCCTGGGCAGCAAAGATGCCTCGCACCGGCGCCAGCGATGGGTCGCGATTCAGCAACTCCAGGTAGCGGGTCAACTGCTCCACTCCATCGATTTCACCGCGACGTTTCAGCTCGATTGCCACGTGGCCACCGGCAGCATCCTTAGCAAGAATGTCCACCGGACCGATGTCGGTGAAGAACTCGCGACGAACCAGCTCGAGCCCCTCGCCGGCGAGCGCCAGCTGCTCAGCAAGCAGCTCTTGCAGGTGAGCCTCAACGCCATCCTTGATGAGCCCAGGGTCGTCACCAAGGTGGTGATCCAATTCCTCGTGGATTTCAAAGATGTTGATCTGCAGCATGTCTGCGCTCTTCACCTGCTGAACCAGCCAGGTCTCGATCACACCAAGTTCGCGCGCTTCATCGCTTGCTGGCTTGCGGTCGATGGTGCAGGGCGGGTTCATCCAGTTGAGCGGCTTGTAACTGCCGGAATCGGAGTGAACCAAGATGCTGCCGTCGTTCTTCAGCATCAGAAGGCGCTTCGCCCTAGGCAGATGGGCGGTGAGGCGCCCGGCATAGTCAACCGAGCAGTCGGCGATAACGAGTCTCACGGCTACTTCTTTTTGTTCTCGGCAGCCAGAAGCTTCGACTCCAGCGCGGCCACCTTGTCCAGAAGATCACTGATGGATTCGTCCTGGGTGTCCAGGTGAGCCTGGATTTCCCGGGCGTCGTGCAGGATGGCGTCGGCGTCGTTGTAGGTGGCGATGGCACGTTCATCGGAGGCCTTGGCCTGGATGTTCTGACCCACGATGATGATAGGCAGCAAAACCAGCTGCAGGAAGGTCTGGGCAACCCAAGCGATGATGACCACCGTGTTGCCGGTAGCGAGGGCGCCAGGCAGGCTAACCAGAGCCAGAATGCAGAAAAGGTAAGCGGCCCACATGGTGCCAACACGGTTGGTGATGGCTAAGCCTAGGCGACCGTTGAAACGGTGAATGCCGGATTCCGGGCTGGAGCGCCTCTTGTGCAGGTTGGCTCTGGTGGCAGGTCCCTGCTGCTCACGCACCTCGAGGTGCGGATTTTTTGCGTACTGATACTTGCTTGCCATACAGACAGGCTACCCGCCCAAATGGGGGTTCTTGACTAAACTTAGGCTCTATGGCCATGAAAATTACGGTAATCGGACTCGGATACCTCGGTGCAACCCACGCCATCGCAATGGCGGAGTTGGGGCACGACGTAATCGGTATCGAAGCCAACCCGAAGCGTCTGTCCGACCTACAGAACGGCGTAGTGCCATTCTTTGAGCCGGGACTCGATGAAGCGCTACAAAACGTGCTGGCCAAGGGCAACATCAAGTTCCAGGAAGACCACACCGAGGAATCGCGCGAGGCCGACCTGCACTTCCTGTGCGTTGGCACCCCGCAGCTTCCTGGCTCTTACGCCGCCAACACCGAGTACCTGCACTCCGCGGTGAAAGCCCTGGCGCCTTACCTGCGTGAAGACGCAGTTGTGGCCGGTAAGTCAACCGTTCCAGTTGGCACCGCGGCTGCGCTCACCGAACTTCTGGCCAAGGAGGCCGGCTTCACCCCTCACCTTGCCTGGAACCCAGAGTTCCTGCGCGAAGGCACCGCTCTGGAAGACAGCCTGCGCCCGGACCGCATCGTCATCGGTGTAAACGACGAGCGCAGCGCAGAACTGCTTCGTAAGGTTTACGAACCAATCACCGTGCACGGCACCCCGTTCCTTGTCACCGACATCCCGACTGCGGAACTGGTGAAGGTGGCCGCCAACAGCTTCCTGGCAACCAAGATCTCGTTCATCAACGCGATGGCTGAAATCGCCGAGGTTTCCGGCGCGGACGCTGTTTCGCTGGCCGAGGCCATCGGTTACGACGAGCGAATCGGCAACAAGTTCCTTCGCAACGGAATCGGCTTTGGCGGCGGTTGCCTACCTAAGGACATCCGTGCTTTCATGGCTCGTGCCGAAGAACTGGGCGTTGGCCAGGCTGTCGACTTCCTAGACGACATCGACAAGATCAACCTGCGTCGCCGTGCCCGCGTTGTAGACCTACTGAAGCGCGAACTCG
Organism: Actinomycetota bacterium; assembly: GCA_039800845.1. GTDB lineage: Bacteria > Actinomycetota > Actinomycetes > Actinomycetales > Microbacteriaceae > Rhodoluna. Next base: position 2,402 of record JBDLQA010000084.1, on the reverse strand, counting down.
GTGCCAGCATCTCTGGCAAGCGCGTTTTGGTTTTGGGTGCCGCATTTAAGCCAAACAGCGACGACCTCCGCGACTCCCCTGCCATCGCCGTTGCCAAGCTGATTCAGGCTGAAGGCGCCACGGTTGTCATGCACGACCCGATTTCGCTGGACCACGTTCGTGCGACCCAGCCAGATTTCATCGCCGAGCAGGACCTGCTGAAGGCCGCCACTGGCGTTGACGCAATCGTGCTGGCAACCGAGTGGAACGACTACCGCGAATCGCACGTTCCAGGAGAGCTTGCACCGCTGATTGCCAACAAGTTGGTAATCGATGGCCGCAACGCCCTCAAGGTTGAAAAGTGGCAGGAAGCCGGCTTCCGCATCATCGCACTGGGTCGAAACGTAGAGGCATAAGCTTGTCCGACCTAACCGCTATAGCCGCTAGCGCCAGCCTTAAAAAGGTTGGTACTCGTCCAAAGCTTGGCGTATACCTGCGTGACTTCTTCAAGCGCCGCACTTTCGCAGTGGCGTTTGCTCGTTACAACCTGCAAGCCATGACGGCTCGTTCCTCGCTGGGCGTTGCCTGGCACGTTGTAGTCCCCGCACTGCAGATCGGTGTTTACGGCGTGATCTTCGGGGTTCTGCTCTCCTCGATTCGCCCGCCGCACTTCGTTCCATACCTGATGATCGGCATTGTGCTTTTCCAGTACGTAACCGGCAGTTTCAGCGAAGGCGCCCGCTCCATCACATCCAACGGTGCGCTGGTGCGCTCCCTGGAGTTCCCTCGTATTCTTCTGCCAGTATCGGTGGTCATCTCCAACCTCATGCGTGTGCTGCCCCTGCTGGCGCTGATGATGATCGGTGTCTGGGCATTCGGTGAGGCTCCGAAGCTGACCTGGCTCTGGCTGATCCCAGATTTCATCATGATGACCCTGTTCGCAGCCGGCGCTACGATGGTGGCCGCCCGCCTCACCGTCCACACCGAGGACGTCAACCAACTTCTTCCATTCGTGGTCCGCATCCTGTTCTATGCCAGTGGCGTCTTCTGGAACATCGACAAAATGATTCACATCCACTGGCTCAACGTCATGTTTCACAACAATCCGCTTCACCTCTACATGGCCATCGCCCGGGCCGGCATGATCGACGGCTATACGGCTACAGGCAACGACTGGCTGGTTGCGGCCGCGTGGTCGGTTGCCATGCTGGTCTTCGGAGTGATTTTCTTCTGGCGAGCAGAAGAGGAGTACGGTCGCAATGTCTAACGAAGAACTTACTAACGACATCGGCGCCGAACTGTCTTCAGCAGAGCGCGTGAAAGCACCTACCTTCACCGCGGCCGGTAAGACTCCTGTCGTGGTTGTCGATGACATCCACCTGAAGTACCGCGTCCACGCCTCCGGCAAGGCCATCACCCGAGCCAACTCACGCGTGAAGCGAAACGGTCGTCTGCGTGAAGTCCACGCGATCCAAGGCGTCTCACTCGTGGCCTATGAAGGCGACAGCATCGGTGTAATCGGAACCAACGGCTCCGGTAAATCCACCCTGATGAAGGCAATCTCGGGCATCATCCCAATCGACTCCGGCATCATTTACGCTTCATCGCGTCCATCATTCTTGGGCGTTGGAGCAGCGATGATCAAGACTCTTTCCGGCGAGAAGAACATCATCCTCGGTGGATTGGCAATGGGAATGTCCAAGGCAGAAATCCGCGCCAAGTTCGATTCGATTGTTGACTTTGCCGGCCTGCGCGACTTCATCGACCTACCGATGGAGACCTATTCCTCCGGAATGGTTGAGCGACTCAAGTTCAGCATCGCGGCATCTCGTGAGCACGAAATTCTGATCATCGATGAGGCATTGGCCGTTGGTGACCAAGACTTCCGCCGTCGAAGCGAAGCCCGCATGCGCGAGCTGGCCTCCGGCGCCGGTTGCGTCTTCCTAGTGAGCCACAGCATGAAGTCGATTCTGGACACCTGCAACCGCGCCATCTGGCTGGACAAGGGCATCGTAAAGATGGACGGAACGGCCGAGGAAGTTTGCCGCGCCTACTCTGCGGCCCAGGGCGCACCGCTGGACGACTAGGCCTGCTATGACCGAGCAAAACCGCAAGCCGCTCACTTCGGTGTCTTATGTGATGCCGGTCTTGAACGAGGAAAACTATCTGGAAGCCGCGGTTTTGAGCATTCTGTCTCAGGACTTCGCCGGCCCCGTTGAAGTTATCCTGGCGCTGGGTCCTTCATCAGATTTCACCGATGCCATCGCACAGAGGCTTGCACAGTCGCACCCTGTGATCCTGGTTCGAAACCCAGCCGGTACTACCTCTGCAGGGTTGAACGCGGCCATCGCGGCGGCAAAGCACGATGTAGTGGTTCGTGTGGATGCGCACTCCAAGCTCAAGCCGGGCTACACCCGCCAGGC
>JBDLQA010000083.1:0-5122 GCA_039800845.1 Actinomycetota bacterium | reverse complement strand
TGGGGCGTGCCGTCGGTGTGCTGGCGACAATCTTCAATCCTCAGACCGTGATTCTCGGTGGGTTCCTGAACTCGATTTTCAACTTCGACCAAGACCGCCTGTTGGCAAGCATGCGCCACAGCTCGATCAAATCTGCCCACGACGGACTCATCGTGAAGACCAGCGAGCTGGGCACCAGTGCGGTACTACTTGGCGCGGCGGAACTGGCATTCCAGCCGGTCCTGGACAGCCCAGCGGGAACCGAACTGACGATAAACCGCCGCTAGGCGTTTACCCCGAAGCGAGCCGCAGCCGCACTCCACGCCAGCTCCTTGCGGAACGCGCGCAGGTTGGTGTCTTCGTCGATAACTACGAGTTCCACCTGGGCAATTCGAGCAAAGTCTTCAATGGTCTCTGACGAAACCGCGCGGGTCAGAACCGTGTGGTGACTGCCGCCGGCAAGCATCCAGGCTTCTGCAGATTCCGCCAGACCCGGCTTGGGCTCCCAAACGGCGCGCGCCACCGGCAGGTTCGGCAGATCTTCGCTTGGCTCCACTACAGAGATCTCATTCACGATCATTCGGAATCTATCGCCCATGTCCGCAAGGCAAACCACGCGGCCCTCGCCTGGGTCCGCAGTGAAGACCATGCGAACCGGGTCTTCCTTGCCGCCGATTCCCAACGGGTGGATCTCGATGTTCGGCTTAGAGGAAGTCAAAGTGGGGCAAACCTCAAGCATGTGAGCGCCCAGGACCTTGGCCGGGCCAGGACCGAAGTGGTAGGTGTAGTCCTCCATAAACGACGTGGACCCACCCTTCGGCGTCATGCTCTTCAAAATGGCACCCAGCGCCGATGTCTTCCAGTCGCCTTCTCCGCCGAATCCATAGCCATCGGCCATTAGTCGCTGAACTGCTAGTCCGGGCAGCTGACGCAGTTCACCTAGGTCCTCGAAGTTGCTGGTGAAAGCGTTGAAATCGCCGGCCTCCAGTATGCGACGAAGCGCGATTTCCTGCTTGGCCGCGTAAACCAGCGAATCGTGGCGCGCTCCCCCGGAGCGAAGCTGCGCATCGACGTTGTAGTCGCGCTCGTAAACCGCCGTCAGCGCCTCCGCATCGGCATCGGTAACCTTGGCCACCTCGGCCACCAGAGTGTTCACTCCGTAGCCCTCGATGCTCATTCCAAACTTCATCTGAGCGCTGACTTTGTCGCCATCGGTCACGGCCACGAAACGCATGTTGTCGCCGAAGCGCGCCAACTTCAGGTGCTGGCTGGTGTTCCAGCCGATGGTGGCCCAGGCCCAGGCATCGATGCGGTCAGCCACGTGCTGGCTCTCCGGAGCGCCCACCACAATCTTGCGGGCGATGGCCATGCGGCTAACGATGTGAGCGTATTCGCGGTCACCGTGCGCTGCCTGGTTCAGGTTCATGAAGTCCATGTCGATAGTTGCCCATGGCAATGACTGGTTGGCCTGAGTGTGCAGGTGCAGCAGCGGCTTCTGCAGGGCCTCAAGACCCGCAATCCACATCTTCGCCGGGCTAAAGGTGTGCATCCAGGTGATCACACCGAGACAGTTGTCATCGGCGCTGGCATCCAGCATGAGGCGACGGATTGCGTCGGCGTTTTTCACCACCGGCTTCCAGACAAGCTCCACCGGGGCCTGCAGCTTGGCCGCAATCCCATCGGAGACGGCCTTGGACTGCTGCGCCACCTGCTGCAGGGTCTCTTCGCCGTAGAGGTCCTGGCTGCCGGTCAGGAACCAGATTTGCTTGGTGCTGCTCTGCTTTGCCATTTTTGTGATTCTCCTAAGGGTTGTGCTGGGCCTACTGGCCGTAAACGTTCTGGTAGCGGTTGTACAGGGCATCGATTTTGTCCTGCGGGATTGGAATGGCCGGCCCGTGCTGAAGCGTAAGGTGCACGGTTCGGGCAACGTCTTCGCACATAACTGCGCTCTTCACAGCGGACTTAGCGCTGTCACCGATGGTGAAAACTCCGTGATTCTGCATCAGGACAGCGGTGGAACGGTGGCCGTTCAGAGTCTGAACAATTCCCCGGCCAATGCTGTCGTCACCGATGATGGCGAACGGACCGACGGGAATCGGCCCGCCAAATTCATCGGCCATCGCGGTTAGAACGCAAGGGATTTCCTGGCCGCGGGCAGCCCAAGCTGCCGCGTAGTCGGAGTGGGTGTGTACAACGCCGTTAACCTCGGGCATGTTTCGGTAGACGTACGCGTGGGAGTCGGTGTCGCTCGATGGCTTGCGGGTGCCATCCACCAGGTTGCCGTCGAGGTCGCAGATGACGATGTCCTCCGGGCGCAGGTCTTCGTACATGACGCCGGATGGCTTGATGGCGAAGAGGTCCGGAGACCCATCGCCGAAGACGATTCGTTCGGACACATTGCCGCCAGTCCAGACCACCAATCCGTAGCGGACCAACTCTTGGTGCAGCGCCGCAACGGACTTTCGCGCGGCATCGATGACGGACTGGCGAGTGGAAACACCGGATCCGGCCGCACTATTCGCTGGCAGGTTGTCGTCTCCACGACGGATTGCCTTGAGGCGCTTCATCACGTTGTTCTCGCCGCGGCCAAAGTAGTCGTGCAAGCGGTCATACTCCGCATAAAGCAGGTCATAGCGCGCGGAACGCGCCTCGTTTGGTTGGTAGACCCCGCGGTCCGCCTTACCCATGGCATCGGCGGCGGCCCGAATGTTGGGGTATGCACCGGCTGCCACAGCGGCGTGAATCGCGGAACCAAGTGCAGGGCCTTGTTCGCTGGCAATGGTGGACAGCGGCAGGCGCGTTACGTCCGAATAAAGCTGCATGAGGAACTTGTTTTTGAGTAGTCCACCAGCAACGATGAACTCGGTGACGGGAACACCGGACTGCTGGAAGGTCTCCACGATTTTGCGAGTGCCGAACGCGGTGGCTTCCAGCAAAGCGCGGTAAATCTGCTCCGGGCGGGTAGTCAGCGTCGCACCGATGACCAGTCCGCTCAGCTCGTGGTCCACCAGCACGGATCGGTTACCACTGTGCCAGTCCAAAGCCAGCAGGCCATGCTCGCCAACTTCCTCGTCAGCCGCTAGGTCCGTGAGGTGCTGGTGAATGCTCTTGCCTGCTGCGGCAGCCGCCTCGAAGTATTCCGCTGGCACCTGGTTGTTCACGTACCAGGCGAAGATATCGCCAACTCCGGACTGACCGGCCTCGTAGCCGTAAAGCCCGCTGACGATTCCGCCGTCAACCACGCCACACATTCCTGGAACTTCGGTGAGGATTTCACCGCTCATCACGTGACAGGTGCTGGTGCCCATGATGGCAACCATTTGCCCCGGCTGAGTGGCCTGCGCGGCAGGTGCAGTCACATGCGCGTCCACGTTTCCCACCGCCACAACGATGCCCTCCGGCAGACCGGTCCATGCAGCCGCTTCAGCGGTGAGAGTTCCAGCCGCGGCACCGAGCTGACCGATCGGGTGTCGCACCTTGTCGTCGATGAAACTGCCGAATCCTGGCGAGAGCGCCTCGAAGAAATCACTCGATGGGTATTCGCCATCCTGCAGGTTTCCTTTATAGCCGGCGGTGCAAGCGTTGCGCACATAGTTGCCGCACAGCTGCCAAATGATCCAGTCGGCTGCCTCCACCCACTTCTCCATGCGGGCATAAACATCGGGGGCCTCTTCAAAAAGCTGAAGCCCCTTGGCCAGCTCCCACTCGGAAGAAATCTGCCCACCGTAGCGAGGCAACCAGGCCTCATTGCGGTCGCGGGCCAGCGCATTGATTCGGTCGGCGTGAGGCTGTGCGGCATGGTGCTTCCATAGCTTCACGTATGCGTGCGGGTTACCTGCGAATTCTGGAAGATTGCTCAGCGGGGTTCCATCGGCCAGGGTTGGAACCATGGTGCAGGCGGTGAAGTCGGTGCCGATTCCAATCACATCGGCGGGATTGATTCCGGCCTGACGGACCGCCTCCGGGACAGCGTGCTTCAGAACATCCACATAGTCGTTCGGGTTCTGCAGGGCCCAGTCGGCTCCAAGCTTCTGGCCATTGAAGTTGAGAACCTGGTCCATCACGGCATTCGGGTATTCGAAAACACCGGTGCCGAGTTCAGCGCCATCGCTGACCCGCACAACCACCGCGCGGCCACTCAGCGTGCCATAGTCGACACCAATCGTGTACTTTTCGGTCTGCACCGGTGTGTTCATTTGTTGCCCCGCTTCGCTTTTCTCATGTGTCGCTTGAACCTTCTCTATCTGCCCGAAACCAAAACCCGAACGCCCCAGGCGCCAAGTTCGAACTTGGCCCCGGCCGCCAACTGCGCTCCGGACTCAACATCCTCGCTAGCCACCGCTAACGTCACTTCTGCCGTCTGCCAGGACCAGTTGAAAACGAAACTTACGAGGCGACCATCGGCGGTTGTTGCGCGGTTGACAACGATGGAATCGCTTGCACTGAATGGCGCAAACTTCAGATCAGCAATGTCCAGGCCGGCAACAATGTGCTGACCCAACCAGGATGAAAGCTGCTGGTCCGGGTAGGTCGCAAGGAACGAGATATAGCCCGAACCAAACTTGCGAGAGGTCATTGCCGCAAACAGCCCGAAGAACGGGTGGTCCAGGGTCAGGTCCACATCGGTTCCCGAGGTGGCTTCGAGTTCGTCGAACCAGGCCCAACCCGCTCCAGCCACTTCCCCACTGGCAGCAACGGCCGGCTGGTTCTTGGCAAGCATGCTGTACTCGCTATAGGTGACTCCCCCGGCCTCGCCCAGAATGGCGGGTGCTGCATCGGTACGGATAACGGCATCCGGCTTGGCATAACCCGTGCGTGGGCCAACGATAAGACGACCGCCAGCGCGGGCATACTCGCGGGCAAACTGCAGGGTTTCATCGCTGGCAATGTAAAGACTGTGCAGGATCATCACCGGATGCTGGCTGGCAAATAGCGCTGGGTCCGGTGGCAGCTGGTTGTCGCCAATTAGGCGAACACCTAGGCCGGCACTGTAGGCAATCTCATACATCGATTGCAGGGTCTTGACGTAGCCGAGCGGATCAGCCCAGCCGTGCGGTTGGCGCACGGGACCCTGGTACTCGAACATCCACTTGCTGGCGGAGCTGACAACGATGGCAACCTCGGCGGCAGGCATAAGCGGTCC
>JBDLQA010000082.1:0-7108 GCA_039800845.1 Actinomycetota bacterium | reverse complement strand
TGCATTTACCCTCCTGCCATGGAAAGCCCATGGCCGTTCTAGTCCAAAGGAGGTGGGTTACTTATGCATCCTTACGAGGTCATGGTTCTCCTCGACCCAACCGTCGACGAGCGTACCGTTGCACCAAGCCTCGACAAGTTCCTCAACGTCATCCGCAATGGTGAAGGCACCATTGAAAAGGTTGACATCTGGGGACGTCGTCGCCTTGCCTACGAAATCGCCAAGAAGACCGAAGCAATCTACGCCGTCATCAACCTGGTCGCTAAGTCGGCCGACGTTGACGAGCTGGACCGTCAGCTGAAGCTGTCGGAAGCCGTTCTTCGCACCAAGGTTCTGCGCGCAGACCAGGCAATCGTTAACATCAAGCCAGTTGAGGTCCCTGAGATCACCGCTGCCGAGATCGCCGACACCAAGCCAGCACGCAAGCCTTCGGCTCGCGCTGCCAAGTAAGTCAAAGAGAGAAAAAGACTATGGCCGGGGAAGTAAACGTCACGATTGTTGGCAATCTTGCCGCTGATCCTGAGTTGCGTTACACCCAGGGTGGCGTAGCCGTCACCTCGCTTCGTGTGGGTTCAACTCCACGCACCTTCAACCGTCAGACCAGCCAGTGGGAAGACGGCGAAACCGTATGGGTTCGCTGCACCGCTTGGCGTGAGCTGGCTGAGAACATTGCAAACTCCCTGCACAAGGGCGCTCGCGTTGTTGTCACCGGTCGTCTGAAGGCACCATCGGCTTACCAGGCCGCCAATGGCGAGGCTCGCGCTTCGCTCGAGCTGGAGATTGAGGACATCGGTGCTTCGTTGCTTCGCGCAACCGCCGTTGTAACCAACCGAGCTCGTGAGGCCGGCGCCGTTGGAGGACGTAGCGACAACCCATGGGGCGACGCACCTGCCGCACGCACCGCTGCACCTAGCGACGACGCCTGGGCTAACCCAGGTACCGCCGCCGGTGGCGATGACACCCCGTTCTAAATCTTTAAAGACCAATAGGAGAAAACAACATGGCTGCTAAGAGCGACCCACGTCGTAAGCCTCGCAACGCCAAGAACGCAAAGCTTGCCCCTGTAAAGGCAATCAAGGTTGGCGTTATTGACTACAAGGACGTTGCAACCCTTCGCAAGTTCCTGTCGGACCGCGGCAAGATCCGCGCCCGTCGTATCACCGGCGTCTCTGTTCAGGAGCAGCGCCTCATTGCCCGTGCCATCAAGAACGCTCGCGAGGTAGCTCTGCTTCCTTACGCTGGCGCCGGCCGCTAAGGAGTAACCGAATGTCTAAGCTCATTCTGACCACCGAGGTAACTGGCCTCGGTGCTGCTGGTGATGTAGTCGAGGTAAAGAACGGCTACGCACGTAACTACCTGCTTCCACGCGGCTTCGCCGTTGTATGGAGCAAGGGCGGCGAGAAGCAGATTGCACAGATCCGTGCAGCCCGCGACGCACGCGCACTTGCTACCGCTGAGGAAGCAGTTGCACTCAAGGGTGCCCTCGAGGGCGCAACCATCAAGCTGGCTGTCAAGGCTGGCCTGGGTGGTCGTCTATTCGGCGCAGTCAAGACCTCGGCAGTTGCCGCAGCTGTAGCAGCTGCTGGCCTCGGCGAGATCGACAAGCGCAAGGTAGAGTTCCTCGCACCTATCCGCACCACTGGCAACCACGTTGCCACCGTGAAGCTGAACGCAGACCTCTCGGCAAAGCTGAACCTTCAGGTTGTAGCTGCCAAGTAAGGCCTCAAGCAAGCGGGCGGCCCTTCGGGGCTGCCCGCTTTGCTTTTCCCGGGGAGTGCGGCGCCGGCGCGCGCGGCAGATTGCCGCGGTCGTCGGGCAACAGCTGGCTGCCGGGCCCGCCACTCAGCAGGCGCCAGTTGGGCCGCCAGCGCTGGCGCCACTTCGGCCGCCGGCCAACGCGGCTTTTCCGCAAAAACCTTGCAGTTTTTGAGCAGTGAAGACTGTAAAAAATGTATGGACACCGAGGAAAACCCCACAAAAACCTTCGAGGTTATCCACAACCTTGAGGTTCAACTTTAGGGTTTACCCAGAAACTTGTGAACAACTCTGGAGCCCTTATAAACAAAGGGATGTAGCGGGTTATCCACAATTCCTGCACAGGGTTTTCCACAGGTTGTGCACAGACTGAACGGCGTGTTTCCACAGTTGTCCACAAAGTTATCCACAGGGCAACTTGAACCTTAAATGTCGGTGCCCCATGCTACATAAGAAGTATTAGGTCCTCAGGAGGTCAACAGTGAATTTGGCAGCAGTCCCAGCGCCCGATTCCGGCATTATCACCGGGCGTTCTTTGCCAAGCGACATGCTTGCAGAACAGAGCACCCTCGGTGGCATGCTGCTATCTCAGGAGGCCGTTGCCGAGGTCTTTGAGGTCTGCAAGTCGATCGACTTCTACGCGCCTAAGCACGAACTTATCTTTGAGGCCATCGTCTCGCTTTACGGCAAGGGCGAACCTACTGACGTAATTACGGTCACCGATGAACTGACCAAGCAGGGCAACCTGGTGCGGGCCGGCGGCGCCGACTATCTTCACACGCTCACCTCAATCGTGCCTACCGCCGCAAGCTCGGCATACTACGGCGCAATCGTGCGCGACAAAGCCATTCTTCGCCGCTTGGTGGAGGTAGGAACCCGCATCGCCCAGATGGGCTATGCCAACGAGGGCGAGATCGAGGACGTTGTAAACCAGGCCCAGGCCGATGTTTACGCCGTTGCATCCGCGGGACTAGGTGAAGAGTTCTCCACTCTTGGCGACTCGCTGCAGGCAGCCCTGGATGACATCGAAGCGGCAGCAAACCGCGGCGGTGAAATGGTGGGCGTTCCTACCGGCTTCACCGAGCTAGACGACCTCACCCACGGATTGCACCCCGGCCAGCTGATTATCGTTGCCGCCCGCCCTGCGGTTGGTAAGTCGACCCTCTGTGTGGACTTCGTTCGCAACGCGGCAATCCGCTACAACAAGCCAGCCATCCTGTTCTCGCTAGAAATGGGCCGCTCGGAGATCGCCATGCGTATGCTCTCGGCCGAAACCAGCATCCCGCTGCAGAACATGCGTAAGGGAACCCTTGAGAACTCGGACTGGACCAAGATCGTTTCGGTGCGTGCCCAGCTGAACGAAGCGCCGCTATACATCGATGACAGCCCAAACCTGACCCTGGTGGAAATCCGCGCCAAGGCTCGTCGTCTGGTCAAGCAGTATGGCCTAAAGCTCATCGTTATCGACTACCTGCAGCTGCTCACCAGCGGTAAGAAGGTTGAGAGCCGTCAGCAGGAAGTTTCCGAGTTCAGCCGTGCATTGAAGTTGCTGGCTAAGGAACTCCAGGTTCCGGTTATCGCCATTTCGCAGCTGAACCGTAAGTCTGAGGACACCAAGGACAAGAAGCCTGAAATCTCGCAGCTGCGTGAATCGGGCTCGTTGGAACAGGACGCCGACGTAGTCTTGCTGCTGCACCGCGAGGGCATTGGCGAAAAGGACCACCCGCGTGCCGGCGAAGCCGACCTAATCCTTGCAAAGCAGCGAAACGGACCTACCGGTACCGTCACTGTGGCTTTCCAGGGCAGGTACTCGCGCTTCGCGAACATGAAGCCATAGCAAAAAAGCCTTAGCAAACTGACGCCGCAGTATTTTCGGTCAGTAGGCGCGTTTGAATAAGCGACAATTGGCTTATGCGATTGAACCTGACCCTGCGTACCGCCGTCAGCCTTGTGGTTGGCTTGGTGATCACCTTTGCGCAGGCACATACGGCCGGATTGGGCCTCACCGCGCTTGCAAGTTACGGCGTTGGTTTAGCGCTCATCGGTCTGCTGGCCTACCTGCTGCAGCGCAAGACCAAGGAAGCACTCCTCAACCTGCCGCTTTCGGCTCTGGCAATGGCCGTGGGTCTAGTTGCGGCTCTCGCGCCGGCTTCCGAGGCCCTCACCTACCTGCGCTTCCTCATCGTGGCATGGGGTCTGCTCTCCGGTGCCTACGAGCTATACCTGGCCGTTCGTACCGGCCGCAAGACTGTGCGCGGCAAGGAACAGACCATTAGCGCAATTCTGGCCCTGATTCTGGGAGCCTTCTACCTGGCGGTACCGCTGCGCGAACTCGACGCCGTTGGCTTCTTTGGTGCGTATTTGATCGTCAGTGCGGTGCATTTGGGAATAGCAGCGGCATCCGAGCGGGTTGGCAAGAGCAGTTAGCTTCAGCAACAGCAGTTAGGCTTAAAACATGACAAATCCAAACACCAAAATCGGTGTGCGCGTTTATTTGACGCTGAGCTTCATTTCGGCCGCCCTGGTCGGTTTCATTGTTTGGGGCGGTACTCGCCTCTGGAACATGACCCTGATCTGGGCCGGCATCACCTTCATCGTGGTTTTGGTTGGCATCGCCACCTTGGCATTGACCGTCAAGGACGACGAACACGACCCAAGCAAGCCGCGCCTCAAGTAACCGAATCACAAAACTTAAGCGAAAAAGCCGCCCAACCGGGCGGCTTTTCCAATTCTCGGTTTGAAGCGAGAGTTACTTCTGTACGCGCTGCGCCAGCTGGGCTGACACACCAACGTAGGTCTGAGGCTTCAGCTGCAGCAGACGGTCCTTGGCGGCATCCTCCAGGTTCAGTCCGTTTACAAATGCGATCAGGTCTTCGCCGTTGATGCGCTTTCCGCGGGTCAGCTCCTTCAGCAGCTCGTAAGGGTTGCTGATGTCGCTGCGGCCAGCGGCAACCTCGGCACGGATGAGGGTCTGGATGGCCTCACCCAGCACCTCCCAGTTGTCCAGCAGGTCCGCGACCAGCACGGCTTCGCTCAGCTCCAGCTGACCAAGACCGCGGGTCACGTTATCGATTGCAAGCACCGAGTGTCCGAAGCCAAGGCCGATGTTGCGCTGCGACGAGGAGTCAGTGAGGTCGCGCTGCATGCGGCTGGTAACCAGGGTGGCAGCGAGCGAATCCAGGATCGCGTTGGAAAGCTCCAGATTGCTCTCGGCGTTCTCGAAACGAATCGGGTTCACCTTGTGAGGCATGGTGGAAGAGCCGGTGGCGCCGGCCACAGGAATCTGCTTGAAGTAGTTCAGGCTGATGTAGGTCCAGACATCGGTGCAGAAGTTGTGCAGAATGCGGTTGAACAGGGCAACCGATCCGTAAAGCTCCGCCTGCCAGTCGTGGCTTTCAATCTGAGTGGTCAGCGGGTTCCAGGTGAGACCCAGCGATGTCACGAACTCTTCGCTTACGGCCACCCAATTGACCTGCGGTGCGGCAACTACGTGAGCGCTGAAAGTACCAGTTGCTCCAGAGAACTTGCCCAGGTACTCCGCTGCCTGAATGCGCTTAACCTGGCGCTCCAGACGGTAGATGAACACCGCCAGTTCCTTGCCCATTGTGGTTGGGGTGGCTGGCTGGCCGTGGGTGCGGCTCATCATCGGTACCGATGCATACTTCGCGCTCATGTCGCGCAGCTTGGCAAGCAGGGTCTCAACCTTTGGCAGCCATACCTGCGCTACAGCGTCGCGGACGGTTACGGCGTAGGACAGGTTGTTGATGTCCTCGCTGGTGCAAGCAAAGTGGGTGAGTTCGTGGAGGTCGCTGCGGCCAATCTGAGTCAGGCGCTCGCGGACGAAGTACTCAACTGCCTTCACGTCGTGCTGGGTGACCTGCTCTGTCTTGGCCAGCTCGGCTACATCCTCATCACCAAAGTTGGTGACAACTGCGCGCAACTGGGCAATCTGGGCATCGGTGAATGGGCGGTTGATGCCCAACACGTCCTTGTTGGCCAGGTAAATCAGCCATTCCACCTCAACGTGGATGCGGGCGCGATTGAGGCCAGCCTCCGAAAGGTGAATGCCGAGATCGGCTACGGCGCCGCGGTAACGGCCGTCGAGTGGACTAAGGGGTTGCACAGAAAGATTGCTCACCTCTCTATTTTGCCACTTATCCACAGGTTGTCTGGGTGGCTGTGGGCAGACGACGTGAGGCAACGAGACTCGAACCATGTCTGAAATCCCTTTTGCCATAAAACCGATTGGTGCGATTACCGAACTCTTAATGACGGCTATGTCCGCGATGCCGGGTTGGGAAGGACCCAGCCGAACCGCATTCGACCGCGAAATTCGGTCAATTATTGATCGTCTGGAATCTGCCAATAGCGCACTTGACGCGCTTGCCGTTGCAGAATTCGTCGTGGAAGCGGTTGTCTAGTGTCTCAGAATGCTTTCTCACTCGGAGACTTTGCTCCAGTCAGTTTTGAAGCGGACATTTTCGATATGCGCGCGCTTGCAACAATGCTTCTCTCGGCTGGTGCATTGACCGAAGCGGCCGTCGCAGCACATGGTGCGCGGCCAGCCACCCTTATCGCCTCGGCCGTCTTGTTGACTCCGATTGCCGTAGACATCATGAATCTGGCTCAAAGGGTCTCCGCTGCGGCTTGCCACTACGAGAGCACTGATTCCGGGCTAATCCCACAGATGATTCAGATGGTAGACCAGGTGGTCACGGAAGTTGCTGGGGCAGCTGCCCAAGTCGGCAGCGTACTGACAGCACCGTCGGCGGCAACCGTCGCGTCGCTTGGCCTTGGCGTACTTACGGCTTTTGGCGCTGGTGAAACCCCTGTCGATGTGTCGGCTAAGGCACTTGACCCAATCTCCGCGCCGAAAGATGTGAACGCGATGTTGAAGGTACTGAACCGAGCAGCTGAAGCCAGGCAAATACTGGTTCAGACTGTGGAAACTCAGGGTGTCCGAGACTTCACCATTTACCTGCCCGGCACGAACTACTTCGATAGGGCAAGAGACAAGAATCCCTTTGACCTGACGTCCGATTTTGCCGCTATGACTCGGACTGGAACGGCTGGTTCAGAAATGAGCGCCATTCAAGCCCTGAAGGATTCGGGCTTCGGCAAGCAGCCAGGAGACCGAGTTACCGTGGTGGGTCATTCACAGGGTGCTTTGATCGGAGCCAACCTGGTCAGTTCAGGGGAAATCACAAAACTTGGAGGCACAGTCAGGGGATTGGTATCGGTTGCTGGGCCTATTGGCGTCAGGAACTTGCCTCCTGAAGTCAAGGTTTTGAGCATTGAAGCTAAGAACGATCTGGTGCCGAAACTAGATCTTGCTAATGTGCCAACAACCTCT
>JBDLQA010000081.1:0-6790 GCA_039800845.1 Actinomycetota bacterium | reverse complement strand
TCTGGGCTGGATCCCACAGCGTGTCTGGAGCAGTTTCGCCGCGGAGTCCGGCCACCAAGTCGGTGATGGATCGCATCACAATCTCGGTTGCGGCGGCAACGTCCTCGGGAGCCAACTTCTTACCCTGATACTTGGACAAATCGATGCGGTCGCCCACAACCAGATCGACCTTTTTCCAGAAGCCCGGACGGAACTTGCTGCCGTATCGCGGCAGAATGTCCTGCGCTCCCCAGTGGGCAATCGGGTACACCGGAACATTGGTGTCCAGCGCCAAACGAACGGCACCGGTCTTGCCTCGCATCGGCCAAAGGTTAGGGTCGCGAGTGAGGGTTCCCTCAGGGAAAATCGCAATGGTGTGGCCGTGCTCCAGGTACTGGTGCGCCGCCTTGAGCGGTTCATCGTTGCGGTTGCCGGATGAACGATAAACCGGAATCTGGCCGGCGCTGAGCAGAATCTTGCCCACCACCGGAATGCGGAACAGGCTTTCCTTGGCCAGGAAGTGAGGCGCACGCTTCAATACGACGTACACGAAATAGGCGACCGCTAGGGGGTCAACATTGGTCACGTGGTTGGAAACTAGAACGTAAGGCCCGGTCTTTGGCAGCTTCTCAACACCGCGCACTCGCAGACCAAAAATCAGTCGGACCAGCGGCGCCAGCCACATAGCAACCGAGCGGAGAGATGCGTTCAGCTCGTTCTTGTGGAACTTTGGCATTGGGAGCGCGCTCTTTTTGCTTGCCATAGTTCGGATTCCCTATTCAGTGTAGGTGAAGTCGGCACCGAGGTCGGAAAGCTTCTGCAGGAAGTTTTCGTAGCCACGGGAAATCAGCTGAACGTTGGTCACGTTGGAGACGCCCTCGGCCGCAAGAGCCGCAACCATGTGGCTGAAACCACCGCGAAGGTCTGGCACGCGGATGTCCGCACCCTTCAGCGCGGTTGGGCCGCTGATGACTGCCGAGTGGAAGTAGTTACGCTGACCGAAACGGCAGCTGGTACCACCCAGGCACTCGCGGTAAAGCTGAATGGTGGCGCCCATCTGGTTGAGGGCGTCGGTGAATCCGAAGCGGTTCTCGTATACGGTTTCGTGAATGATGCTGAGGCCCTCGGCCTGGGTTAGTGCAACCACCAGCGGCTGCTGCCAGTCGGTCATGAAGCCAGGATGTACGTCGGTCTCGATGACCACGGAGTTCAGCGTGCCACCAGGATGCCAGAAGCGAATGCCGTCATCCTCGATGCGGAATGCGCCGCCAACTTTACGGAACACATTCAGGAAGGTCATCATCTCCGGCTGGCGTGCTCCGCCAACAAAGATGTCGCCCTTGGTTGCAAGCGCTGCGGCGGCCCAGCTGGCTGCCTCGTTGCGGTCGAAGAGTGCGCGGTGGGTGTAGCCGCCCATGTTCTTCACGCCTTCGATGCGGATGATGCGGTCGGCGTCCACCGAAATGATCGCGCCCATCTTCTGCAGGATGGCGATGAGGTCCATGATTTCAGGTTCAATCGCAGCGCCGGAAAGCTCAGTCTTACCCTCGGCACGAACCGCAGTCAGCAGCACCTGCTCTGTGGCACCCACGGAAGGGTAAGGCAGCGAAATCTTGGCTCCGTGCAGACCCTCCGGGGCCGACAGACGGGTTCCGTTTGGAAGTTTCTCGATTACAGCACCGAAGCTGCGCAGAACATCGAAGTGGAAGTCAAGTGGACGGCCACCGATGTCGCAGCCACCAAGGCCCGGAATGAAAGCCTCACCAAGCTGGTGCAGCAGTGGACCGCAGAAAAGAATAGGGATTCGGCTGGAGCCTGCGTGGGCATCGATGTCCACCATGCGGGCACTCTTCACGCCGCTCGGATCCATTGTCATGGTGCCGTCATCGGCGAAGTCAATCTGAACGCCGTGAAGCTGAAGCAGGCGCTGAACTACGTCCACGTCGCTGATACGAGGGACGTCCTTCAGAACGCTGGTGGAATCGCCTAGAAGTGCGGCCACCATTGCCTTGGTTACCAGGTTCTTGGCGCCCTTTAGGTCTACGCGACCCTTCAGTGGCTTACCGCCAACGACGGTGATCTGGCTCATTAGACTCCCTTGGCAGGCAGGGTCTTTGGCTTAAACGATGGTCGCTTGGCCTCAAACTCCGCGATCGCCTGCTCGTTCTGGAGGGTCAAACCGATGTCGTCCAAGCCCTCTAGCAGACGCCACCTAGTGTAATCATCGATCTCGAAGTTGACGGTTAGGCTGCCCACGCTGACGGTGCGGTCAACCAGGTTCACGGTTGCGCCAACGCCAGGTGCCGCCTCGATGGCCGCCCACAGCTTTTCGGTGTCTTCATCGCTAATTACACCGGCTAGCAGACCCTGCTTACCGCTGTTGCCACGGAAGATGTCGCCGAACTTGCTGCTGAAAACAGCCTTGAAACCGTAGTCGCGAAGAGCCCAAACAGCGTGCTCGCGGCTGGAACCGGTTCCGAAGTCGGCGCCGGCAATCAGCACCTGGGCGTTCTTGTATGCATCCTGGTTGAGGATGAAGTCTGGCTGGCCGCGCCACGATGCGAACAGGGCGTCATCGTAGCCGGTCTTGGTGATGCGCTTCAGGTAGACGGCCGGGATGATCTGGTCGGTGTCTACGTTGCTGCGGCGCAGCGGAACAGCGGTTCCGGTGAAAACTTCAAACTTTTCCATTAGTTGTTCCCCAGGGTTGCGATTCCGGTGGTTAGTGGTGCCAGTGGCTCGAGGTCGGCCGGGCTGGAGAGAGTTCCGCGAACTGCGGTTGCCGCAGCCACCACAGGCGAAACCAGGTGCGTGCGCGAGCCCTTGCCCTGGCGACCTTCAAAGTTGCGGTTGCTGGTGGAGGCTGAGCGCTCGCCCGGAGCCAGCTGGTCTGGGTTCATACCCAGGCACATCGAACATCCGGCGAAGCGCCATTCGGCGCCGAAGTCGGTGAAGATCTTGTCCAGGCCTTCGGCCTCTGCCTGCAGGCGAACCTTTGCCGAACCAGGGACCACGAGCATGGTCACATCGGCGGCCTTTTTGCGACCCTGGATCACAGCGGCTGCAGCGCGAAGGTCTTCGATGCGGCCGTTGGTGCAGGAACCCACGAACACGGTGTTCACCTTGATGTCGCGCATCGGAGTGCCGGCCTTGAGGTCCATGTACTTCAGAGCGTTTTCGGCTGCCTCGCGCTCGTTAGGGTCGCTGAAGTCGGCCGGGTTCGGCACACTCTCCAGCAGGGAAACACCCTGACCCGGGTTGGTTCCCCAGGTTACGAAAGGATCCAAGGTGTTGGCATCGATGTTCACCTCGGCGTCAAAGACGGCGCCTTCATCGGTTGGCAGGGTCTTCCAGTAGGCCACTGCATCTTCCCAGTCCTGGCCTTCCGGTGCGTGAGGGCGGCCCTTCACGAAGTTGAAAGTGGTTTCGTCCGGCGCAACCATGCCTGCACGCGCACCGGCTTCGATGCTCATGTTGCAGATGGTCATGCGGCCTTCCATGCTCAGTGCACGGATGGCGCTACCGCGGTATTCCAGGACGTAGCCCTGGCCGCCGCCGGTGCCGATCTTTGCGATAACAGCCAGGATGATGTCCTTCGCGGTTACGCCTGGGCGCAGGGTGCCTTCAACGTTGATGGCCATGGTCTTGAACGGCTTCAGCGGAAGGGTCTGGGTCGCCAGAACGTGCTCAACCTCGCTGGTACCGATACCCATTGCCAACGAGCCGAAAGCGCCGTGGGTTGAAGTGTGCGAGTCACCACAGACAACGGTCATGCCCGGCTGGGTCAGGCCAAGCTGTGGGCCAACAACGTGGACGATTCCCTGGTTGGCGTCGCCCAAAGAGTGAATGCGCACACCGAACTCGGCCGCGTTCTTACGAAGCGCCTCAATCTGGGTGCGGCTGGTGACATCGGCGATTGGCTTGTCGATGTCCAGGGTTGGGGTGTTGTGGTCCTCGGTGGCGATGGTTAGGTCGGTGCGACGAACCGGACGGCCTGCCATTCGCAGACCATCGAAGGCCTGTGGGCTGGTTACTTCGTGAACCAGGTGGAGGTCGATGTAGAGGAGGTCAGGCGAACCATTTTCACCTTTGACAACCAGGTGATCGCGCCAGACCTTCTCGGCCAGCGTCAACGGCTTATTCGACATGTAACCACCTCTAACTTGGGAACTGCAATTCTACCTGTTGGCGCGGTTTTTCGGGTTTTTGAGTCGCTTCTGCAGGCTTGAGAGTTTGGTTAATTTGCTCGAGGTTCCGCAATAGGCTGGGGGCATGACTTCAGCTGCGAAGCAGTACTCCACCGATTTACTACAGCGCCGCGTCCTGCGAACTTTGATGACCGGGCAGCTGCTGAGCGGTTTCGGCGTTGGAGTTGTGTTTTCGATCGGCGCCTTGCTGGCCGAAAAGCTGTCGGGAACACCGGCCTGGTCGGGGTCAGCGGCCACTTTCAGCACTCTCGGAACCGCGTTCTGGGCATTTCCGCTTGCCCGCCTAGCGTCTAATAAGGGGCGCCGCGTGGCATTGGTTAGCGGCTCTTCAATCGCCATCATCGGCGCGATTCTGGCAATCACAGCGGGCATCAGCGGATTCTTCCCACTGCTTTTGATCGCGTTCTTTGCACTCGGGGCATCCAGCGCCATCAGCCTTCAGGCACGCTTCGCCGCCACCGACCTCCCCTCAATCCGCTCGGCCGGACGTGACCTAGCACTCGTGGTCTGGGGAACCACAATCGGTGCCGTGATAGGACCAAACCTGTTTCAGCCGGGCGAGGCCATCGGAGCCTTCCTACACCTGCCGCACCTGACCGGACCATTTGTGATCACGGTATTTGCGCAGGTTGCTGGGTCCACCGCGTTCTTGATTGGCCTCAGGCCCGACCCGCTGCTCACTGCCCGCAGCCTGGACGCGAGCAAAACCGGTCTCCGCCCTAAGGTTTCGCTGAGTGTGGCGCTCTCGATCCTGAAGGCCAACCCGCGCGCACGCTTCGCGGTAATCACCATCGCGCTCAGCCACATGGTGATGGTTGGCGTGATGAGCATGACAACCGTGCACATGGAAAACATGGGATTCAGCCTAGTAATCGTGGGCTTCACCATCAGCCTGCACGTTGCCGGAATGTGGGGCTTTAGCCCGCTTTTCGGCTGGCTGACCGACCGCTTCGGACAGTTGCGCGTTGCCGTGCTGGCGCAGGTGGTTTACGTGGTGTCACTGCTGTTCACCTCCCTTGGAGACATGGATAGAACCAGCCTCAGCATCGGGCTTTTGCTGCTTGGTCTAGGTTGGTCCGCGGCCACGGTCTCAGGTTCGGCGTTGCTTACTAACTCTGTCAGCACCGATGAAAAGCCCAACGTTCAGGGGTTGTCCGACACACTGCAGAGCCTGGCAGGTGCAATCGGTGGTGGAGTGAGCGGCATCATCCTGGCCGCGGTCATGTACTCGGGGCTGTCTATCGCCGCCATGGTGCCGGTAGCAATAGTCCTGGTACTGGCGTTTCTGCAGCGCGGATCCCGCACTCGTCAATAGGGACAGATTCCAGTTAAAAGAAAACTCGCTCCCGGGACTTACGTCAACCAAGAGCGAGCATCGTGACCCCAAGGGGATTTGAACCCCTGCTACTGCCGTGAGAGGGCAGCGTCCTAGGCCGCTAAACGATGGGGCCGTTTGAGCAACCTGTCTATTATGCCACGAAGCTAACGGGGAGCGCAAACCTTTAAGGCACCAGCTACCACCTCTGCAGTCAAGGGTGAATGGCCCGCGTATTCGCCATCGGAGTAGATTGGCAAGTCGCCACTATCCAGGGTTAGGCTCTCCACTTCCACGAATTCAACCGCGGGATGAGTGACGTGGCCGCCCTTATAAACCTCTGGGAAGATGCGAAGGAGCGTGCGCCTGGGGATCTTGTGAACGATGAAAAGATCCAACTTTCCATCATCGACTTTGGCGTGTGGCGCAATCAACATACCTCCGCCAAAGGCTGGTCCGTTCGCTACGGCACACAGCATGGCCTGGATTTTGCGTTCCACTCCCCCGATTACCGCGCGATATTCGATGCCTCGGAATCGCATCAACTCCAAAACCATCGCCACCTGATAGCGCGATGGGCCTTTTGGCCAACTCATGCGATTTGCCCGGGCGTTCACAATGGCGTCAAAGCCTGCAGATACCGTTCCAAAGGAATAGAAAACATGTTTTGTTTCACTGTCATCCGGGCGGGTTTCACACCTGATCACGTCCACCGCGCGAGGGGCATCGATGTTTTCGAGCGCCACCTGAACCGCCGCTTGGACACTACCCACCGGAAGACTCAACGTGGTTGCGCTGTCGTTGCCGGTGCCGGCCGCCACGATGGCCAGTGGCACATCGGTGTTGGCGCAGACGTTCACCCCCAGGTGAACCATGCCGTCGCCGCCTACAACCATCAAGGCCCGGATGGCCTTTCGGCTCACCGCGGTTTTGGCGTTGGCAAATGCCTGCTCGTAGGTTGCGGCACTCAGGTCCAGAGTCTTGGTGTCGGCGAGCGCCTGCCAAACATCGGCGGCCACCAAGGCGCCTTTGCCTTTGCCACTGGTTGGGTTGATCACAACCCCAATAGGCAGACCCGGGCCTAACTTGGACATTATTTGCTTCGCAGCTTTTGTGCGTTTAGGGCCACGATGATGGTGGACAGCGACATCAGAACAGCGCCAACCGCAGGATTCAACACGAGGCCGATTGGCTCGAATAGGCCCGCAGCAAGCGGTATCGCAATCACGTTGTAACCCGCGGCCCACCAGAGGTTTTGAACCATCTTTGCGTAAGACTTGCGCGAGAG